>NZ_CP075187.1:2735000-3096200 GCF_020510665.1 Dechloromonas denitrificans | reverse complement strand
CGCAGATAGATGTTCGATGGTTTGAGATCGAGGTGCAGCAGTTTGTGCGAGTGCACTTCACGCAGGCCGTTGAGCAGGCGCGTGAAGATGCTGCGGATGAAACGTTCGGAAATATGGCCCTGGTGTTTCTGGATGAACTCTTGCAAGGTCCGCCCGTGTTCATACTCCATGACCATGTAGACCGTGTCATTGGCGCGGAAAAAATTGAGCACGCGGATCACGTTGGGGTGCGACAGCCGGGCCAGCGAACGGCCTTCTTCGAAGAAGCATTTCATGCCATAGCGGAAAGCCCCGGCATGGTCGGCCGAAATGATCGGGCTGATTTCACCCTTGGCCCGCAAGGCCAGGCTGTTCGGCAGGTATTCCTTGATTGCTACCAGCTTTCCATCGGCATCGGTGGCGAGATAGACGATCGAAAAACCGCCGAGCGAAAGCTGGCGGTCGATCGTGTATTCCTCCAGCGGGTGACCACTGGGCAGGGGCTGATTGGCTTGTTGCGCCATTGATCTCGCGGTTATGATGCAATTTCAGGCATTTTCGGGCGTGTTGTCCCGCCTGTAAAGCTGGAGACTCCCCTCGTATGATCAGTAGTATGACCGGTTATGCAGTCAAGACGCGAGATATTGAGCGCGGTACGCTGCAACTTGAACTTAAAAGCGTCAATTCCCGCTATCTCGATTTCCATTTTCGGATCAGCGAAGAACTCCGTTCGCTGGAAATGCCATTGCGTGAATTGCTCGCCGCACGCCTCTCACGCGGCAAGGTCGAGTGTCGCTTGTCGTTCAATGCAACGGCCAGCCGGGGCGATCAGCTTGAGTTGAACGGCGATCTGCTGGCCTCGCTCAAGTCGCTCAACCAGCGCGTACGCGATGAAATGCCGGACGCCCGACCGCTGTCGGTCAATGATGTTTTGCGCTGGCCCGGCATGTTCGGTGACCAGTCGATCGATTTTGCCGCCTTCGGTGCGCCGGTGCTGGCACTGGCCCGTGAAGTGCTGGAAGAGTTTGCCGCCAGTCGTGGACGTGAAGGTGAAAAACTGGCCGCCATGATCGTCGACCGCGTCAATGCCATGCGCGACATCGTCCGTCGCGTTGCGCCGCGCATTCCCGAAGCCCAGGCGGTTTATACCGACAAGCTGCGCCAGCGCCTGACCGAAGCGCTGGGCAATGCCAGCGATGAGCGCATCCTGCAGGAAATAGCCGTTTTCGCGACGCGGATCGACGTGGCAGAGGAAATTTCCCGCCTCAACACGCATCTCGATGAAGTCGAACGTGTGCTCAAGCAGGGTGGAGCCAGCGGCAAGCGCCTGGATTTCCTGATGCAGGAACTCAACCGCGAAGCCAATACGCTCGGTTCGAAATCGGCGATTACCGAAGTGTCGCAAGCATCGATGGATCTCAAGCTGCTGATCGAGCAAATGCGCGAGCAGATCCAGAACCTGGAATAAGCCGGACTGTCTGATCAGTGTCCCGGCTTGGTGATGCCTTGGCCGGGATGCACGAATAACCTGGATTGGAATTTCGCCGATGGCTGGAAATCTCTATGTTGTAGCCGCACCTTCGGGGGCGGGAAAAACCACCTTGGTCCGCCTGCTGCTCGAACAGGAAAAGGCGGTCAATCTCTCCATCTCCTACACGACGCGCGCGCCGCGTCCGGGAGAAGAGAATGGTCGCGAATACCATTTCGTCGCGGCGGAAGCGTTTCGCGCCATGATCGCCCGTGAGGAGTTCCTCGAGTGGGCCGAAGTGCATGGCAATTACTACGGCACGTCGAAAAAGTGGATTGCCGATCAACTTGCGGTCGACCGCGACGTTTTGCTCGAAATCGACTGGCAGGGCGCCCAGCAGGTTCGCCAGTTGTTTCCGGAGGCCATCGGTATCTTCATCCTGCCTCCGTCGATGGAAGAGCTGACCCGCCGCCTGACCGGTCGCGGAACCGATGCCGCAGAGGTGATTGCCCGCCGGCTGGCCGCGGCACAGGCCGAGATGCGCCATGTCGGCGAATTCGACTATGTTATTATTAACGACTGTTTGGAGCAGGCGCTCGACGATTTGCGCTCGATAGTGCGTGCTTCCCGCCTGAGCCTTGGGGCTCAGCGTGCACGACACGCCGCCCTTTTTGCACGATTGTTCTGATTTTTGAGGTTTTACCATGGCCCGCGTTACCGTTGATGACTGCCTGAAATTGATCCCGAATCGCTTCCAGATGACTCTGGCTGCTGCCCACCGTGCCCGCCAGCTGGCCAATGGCGCCACGCCGCTGGTCGACGCTGAGAAGCACAAGCCGACGGTTGTTGCCCTGCGCGAAATGTCGCTTGGCAAGATCGGTATCGAAGTGCTCAACCGCGGTCAGGGCTGAAGCAACAGGCGGTGAAGACTGATGGATTCCGTGCCGTCACCTCTGCCGCCAATTTCCGAGGAACCCGCCTACCGGGTTTTCCTCGATAGCCTCGACTATCTGGGTCAGGCTGATGTAGACCGCATCAAGGCGGCCTACGCCTTTGCCGCACGTGCGCATGCCAATCAGAAGCGCATGTCCGGCGAGGCTTACATCACGCATCCGCTGGCAGTTGCCGGTGCCGTCGTCGAGTGGCGCATGGATGGCGATGCTGTTGCCGCTGCGCTGCTCCACGATGTACTCGAAGATACGGGAACCACGAAGCGCGAGCTGGCCGAAAAATTCGGCAAGGAAGTCGCTGAACTGGTCGACGGCCTGTCCAAGCTCGACAAGATGGAATTCGCTTCCTATCAGGAAGCGCAGGCGGAAAACTTCCGCAAGATGCTGATGGCCATGGCGCGCGATCTGCGCGTCGTGCTGATCAAGCTGGCCGACCGCCAGCACAATCTGCAGACCATGTCGGCCATGCGCCTCGACAAGCGTCGGCGGATTGCTGAAGAAACCCTCGATATTTACGCGCCGATCGCACTGCGTCTGGGCTTGAACAAGCTCTATCGCGAGTTGCAGGACATCTGCTTCAAGCTGATCCATCCGCATCGTGCCGAAGTGCTGGCCCGGGCGCTCAAGGCGGCGCGCGGCAACCGCAAGGAATTGCTCACCCGCATTCTCGACGGGATCAAGGGCAAGCTCGACTCGGCAGGCTTGCGGGCCGATGTGTTCGGCCGCGAAAAGAGTTTGTACTCGATTTTCTGCAAGATGAAGGACAAGCGCCTGTCGTTTTCGCAGGTGCTGGATATCTACGGTTTCCGGGTCGTGGTCGACAACGTGCCGACCTGCTATCTCGCCCTGGGGGCGCTGCATGGCCTGTACAAGCCGGTGCCCGGCAAGTTCAAGGATTACGTGGCGATTCCCAAGGCCAATGGCTACCAGTCGCTGCATACCACCTTGATCGGGCCTTACGGCACGCCGGTTGAAGTCCAGATCCGTACCCAGGAAATGCACCACGTTGCCCAGGAAGGTGTCGCGGCGCACTGGCTGTACAAGGATATCGAGGAAAGCGGCGCCGATCTGCAGATCAAGACGCATAAATGGCTGCAGTCGCTGCTCGAAATGCAGAGCGGCGACTCGGCTGAGTTCTTCGAGAACGTCAAGATCGACCTGTTTCCCGACGAGGTTTACGTCTTCACGCCCAAGGGCAAGATCATGGCGCTGCCGCAGGGCGCCACCGTGGTCGACTTTGCCTACGCAGTGCATACCGACGTTGGTCATCATTGCTCGGCCGCCCGCGTCAATCACGAGCTTGCCCCGCTGCGCACCGAGTTGCGCAATGGCGATCTGGTCGAGATCATCACCTCGGCCCAGTCCAGCCCGAATCCGATCTGGCTGAGTTATATCAAGACCGGCCGGGCGCGCAGCAAGATCCGTCATTACCTGCGGACGATGCAGAACGAAGAGTCGGCCCGTCTCGGCGAGCGTCTGCTGCGCCAGGAGTTGCTGGCCCTCGGCGTGGTGCCGATTTCGATTCCGACCGATGCCTGGGACCAGTTGGTCAAGGCGGGTGGCCAGAAGTCGATCGAGGAGCTGTATACCGACATCGGTCTCGGCAAGCGCCTGCCTTCCGTTGTGGCCCGCCGCCTGCTGGCGCGTGAGGATATGGCGGGTGGTTCGCCCAATGGCCTGGCCCTGGCGATCCACGGGACCGAAGGCATGGCCATTCAGCTGGCGCATTGTTGTCAGCCGATTCCGGGGGATCCGATCATTGGTTCGATCCGCAAGGGTAGCGGCCTGATCATTCACACGCACGATTGCCCGACGATCCGCAAATCGCGCTCGGCCGAGCCGCAAAAGTGGATCGATGTCGAATGGGAGCCGGAAGAAGGCAAGTTGTTCGATATCCGCATCCGGGTCGAGGTCAAGAATACGCGCGGTGTGCTGGCCCAGGTGGCGGCAGCCATTGCCGAGGCCGGTTCGAACATCGAACATGTGGCGATGGACGCTGACCCGGAGCGCCTGTTCACGCTGCTCCGCTTCACCATCCAGGTTGCCCATCGCAATCACCTGGCGGCCGTCATGCGCGGCATGCGCCATATTCCCGAAGTCACGCGCATCATCCGTGAAAGGGGAGGCGACGCTTGAAGGTTCTCGTGCTGGGCGCCGGCGTTGTCGGCACGGCGAGTGCATGGTATCTGGCCAAGGCCGGGCATGAGGTGACGGTGGTGGATCGCCAGCCGGTGGCTGGTAACGAAACCAGCTTTGCCAATGGCGGCCAGATTTCCGTGTCGCATGCCGAACCGTGGGCCAATCCGCATGTTTTGCCGCGCGTCATCAAGTGGCTGGGGCGCGAAGATGCACCCTTGCTCTGGCGCTGGCGGGCCGATCCGGCCCAGTTGGGCTGGGGCCTGCGCTTTCTGGCCGAGTGTTTGCCGGGCCGGACACGGCGCAACATTGCCGCAATCGTCGCCCTGGCGCTTTACAGCCGGGGCTGCCTGCAGGAACTGCGCAAGGAGCTGGCGCTCGACTACGATCAGCTCGAACGCGGCATCCTGCATATCTACACCGATCACGAAGAGTTTGGCCGGGCGGTTGAAGCGGCCCGGCTGATGCGCGAGTTTGGTCTGGATCGTGACACGGTCGACGTCGATCAATGCCTCAAAATCGAACCGGCGCTGGCTGGCGCCCGTTCCTTGTTGATTGGCGGCGATTACACGCAGTCCGACGAATCCGGCGACGCCCATCAATTCACCCGTCAACTGGCGGCTCATGCGAAGGCCGCCGGTGTTGATTTTCAGCATGGTTGGACGGTCGACCGCATCGCGCCGGCCGGCGGGCAAATTGCCGGGGTTCTGGTGCGCAGCGAGCGGAGTTCGGAATTGCTGACGGCCGATGCCTATGTGCTGGCTTTGGGCAGCTACTCGCCTTTGTTGCTCAAGCCGCTGGGGATCGGGCTGCCGGTTTATCCGGCCAAGGGCTATTCGGCCACATTGCCGCTGGCCGACGATGCGCAGGCCCCGATGGTCAGCATTACCGACGATGAACACAAGATTGTTTTTTCCCGGCTCGGCAAGCGCTTGAGAATTGCCGGCACGGCTGAGTTCAACGGTTATAACCTTGAGCTCAACCCGGTTCGCTGTGCCGCTTTGATGAAACGGACGCGCCAGCTTTTTCCCGAACTCAAGGCCGATGGCGAGCCGGTATTCTGGACCGGCCTGCGTCCGGCGACGCCCTCGAATGTGCCTTGCATCGGGCGCAGCCGCTACGGCAATCTGTGGCTTAATACTGGCCACGGTACGCTGGGCTGGACGATGGCCTGCGGTTCCGCGGCTGCCTTGGCCGATCTGATCAGCGGCCGACGCGCCGAGCCGGATTTCCCCTTTATTCGATGCTGATCGACACCCATTGCCATCTCGATGCGGTTGAGTTCGAGGCCGATCGCGATGCAGTGCATGCCGCCGCACTGGCGGCCGGCATCGGGCAGATCGTTGTGCCGGGTGTCGCGGTCGACGGCTTCGCCAGGCTGCAATCCGTCGTTGCGCGCTATCCCGGCTGTCATGCGGCGTACGGGATTCACCCGCTGTACGTCATGGCAGCGCAGGAGTCCGATCTGGCGACGGTGCGACACTGGCTTGAGTCCGAGCGGCCAGTCGCCGTGGGTGAAATCGGCCTGGATGGTTACGTGCCTGATCTCGACCCGGACCGTCAGACGCATTTTTTTGTTGAACAACTCAAACTGGCCCGCGAGTTCAAGCTGCCGGTGATTCTCCATGTGCGCCGCTCGATCGACCCGATTCTCAAGCAGTTGCGCCGGATTCGTGTGTCGGGTGGCATTGCCCACGCCTTCAATGGCAGTCGTCAGCAGGCTGATGAATTCATCAAGCTGGGTTTCAAGCTCGGTTTTGGTGGCGCCATGAGCTACAGCGGCTCAACCCGTATCCGGGCGCTGGCCGCCGAGTTGCCGCTGGACGCCATTGTCCTCGAAACCGATGCGCCGGATATTCCGCCCGCCTGGCTTGACCGGGGGCGCAATACGCCGGCACAACTGTCGGCGATCGTCGATGTGCTGGCTGAATTACGCAACTTGCCGCGTGGTGAAATCATCGCGGCCAGCCGTCTGAATGCGCAACAAGTATTGCGTTTCGCTTGATCTGGGCTAAAACCATTAAACGCTTATAAGCGTAAATTACGCGGGTCAAAATCGGCCTCGGTCGTCGAGCCCGCTTGCGGCATGAATGTGGAAAGCCATGACAAAAAATTCCCCCAAAAACGGTGCGGCGCGCCGCCAGTTTCTCTTCGATTCAGCCCGGATGGCCTGCGGTGTCGGGATGCTCGGCCTTGGACTCGGGCTCTACGCCAAACAATCGAAAGCCTTGCCCGCCCTGGCATTGCGGCCACCTGGCGCACTGCCGGAGGACGATTTTCTCGGCGCCTGCATCCGCTGCGGCCTGTGCGTGCGCGATTGCCCGTACAACACGCTGGAACTGGCCAAGCCGGAAACACCGGTGGCCACCGGTACGCCTTACTTCACGGCGCGCAACATTCCCTGCGAAATGTGCGAGGACATTCCTTGCATCAAGGCTTGTCCGACCAAGGCCCTCGACCATCAACTGACCGATATCAACAAGGCCAAAATGGGTGTCGCGGTGCTGATCGACCACGAAACCTGCCTCAATTTCCTCGGCTTGCGCTGCGATGTCTGTTATCGCGTCTGCCCGGTCATCGACAAGGCCATCACGCTTGATTTGCAGCCCAACCAGCGCACCGGTCGGCATGCCATGTTCCTGCCGACCGTTCATTCCGAACACTGCACGGGCTGCGGCAAATGCGAAAAATCATGTGTGCTGGAAGAGGCTGCGATTCGCGTCCTGCCGCCCAAGTTGGCCAAGGGCGAGTTGGGGCACCACTATCGCGTGGGTTGGGACGAGCAAAAGAAAGCGGGCCATTCATTGATGGATGAATCCAAATTGATCGACCTGCCCGATCGCGTACCTGAGGGCGCCGTCCTGCCTGGTCACTACGACCCGGCCAGCGGCCAGACAGCACCGGCCCGTGGTTTGCCCGGCAGCGAGGCCGGGGCAGTGCCCAGTCATCCCCCTGGTCTGGGAGAAAAGCCATGAGCCAGATTCGCCATAAAAAACGCATTGGCGCCGAGGCCGTCGAGGAAAAAGGCTGGTGGCGTGCCTACCGCTGGCTGATCCTGCGCCGGGTGTCGCAATTCAGTATCCTCGGCCTCTTCCTGCTCGGCCCTCTGGCCGGTATCTGGGTGGTCAAAGGCAATTTGAACTACAGCTACACGCTTGATGTACTGCCGCTGACCGATCCGTATGTCGCCCTGCAGTCGATGGTTGCCGGCCATGTGCCGGAAACGCTGGGCTTGATCGGGATGGCGATTGTGGCCTTGTTCTACTTTCTGGTCGGGGGGCGGGTTTACTGCAGTTGGGTTTGCCCGGTGAATGTTGTGACCGATACTGCCGGCTGGCTACGTGATCGCCTTGGCATCAAGGGCAGCGTGCATCTGTCGCGGCAGACCCGTTACTGGATTCTGGGCATGACGCTGGTCGGTTCGGCCTTGACGGGCGTGGTTTTGTGGGAACTGATCAACCCGATCTCGATGCTGCATCGCGGGTTGATTTTCGGCCTGGGAGCAGCGTGGACCGTGGTACTTTCGGTTTTCCTGTTCGATCTCTTTGTGATGAGTCGCGGCTGGTGCGGTCGACTCTGTCCGGTCGGCGCTTTCTACAACCTGCTGGGTCGGCGCAGTCTGCTGCGCGTTTCGGCCCCGGCCCGCGTGGCGTGCAACGACTGCATGGATTGCTTCGAGGTTTGCCCCGAGCCGCAGGTGATTCGTCCGGCCTTGAAAGGCGAGGCCAAAGGCGTCGGGCCGATGATCCTGTCGGCTGATTGTACGAACTGTGGCCGTTGTATCGACGTTTGTTCGAAAGAGGTTTTTACCTACAGTTTGCGCTTCAAGAACCCTGCTTCGACCCTAGCGGGCGATCAGTAAGCCGGCTGCTGAGGCAAGAAAAAAGGGGGCCAACCGGCCTAATGCAGTTCAGTTAAGGCTCTTTTAGGTGACGAACGGCGTAACGAGCCGGTCTGGCTTTGACGACACGGGGGCATTTTCGCCCCCGTCGTTTTTCCACGATAGCCATCTGCAACTGCAAACGCAGGCGCGCCAGATGGGACGGCAGTTTCCCCGGACTCATTCCCGCCGCCCAGATCAGTTCGTGCTGGATGATGTGCAGTGCGCGCAGGAAGCTCAGATCGGTCGGAGCGACGCGCGCTTCAGTGGCCGCCTTGGCGATTTCAAGTCTGATCAGGTTGTAGGCAATTAAGGCCCCCCAGATTTCCTGATTGACCCCTTCGGGCAAACGCGAGCGCAAGGTCAGCGCTTCGCCCAGCATCGATTGCTTGAGCTCGCGGTAGCTGGTTTCAATTTCCCAGCGCCGGCGATAGCAGTCCGCCAGATCCTGCGCTTTGAAGCGGCGGCGATCGAACAATGAGGTCAGCAGTACCCGGCTTTGACCATTGGCCGACTCGACTCGAATGGCACGGGCCTCCCAGGCCTCGGGCAGATCAGGGACCTTGACGCGCGCTTGAGGAGATATACGCAAACGAACCCGACAATCCTCGGGCGTTCCCGACAGGACTTCGTATTGCGTGTTGGACTTGGCGGGGATCAGGTAATGCCGCTCGGTGCCCGCAGCACTCAAGCCCAACAATATTTCCGCAGAAACAAAGCCCTTGTCGAAGACGGTCAGGGAATGGTCCTCGATCCGACCGATCAGCGCCTTGGCGTAAAGCATTTCGTTCTGGCCGTATTGGCCAAACTCGATGGCCGAGACCAGATGGGTGGGCAGTGCCGTCAGGCTGACGGCACGCACCTGAGGATAGGAGGCCACTTTGCCGCTGGCGTAGCGTTGGGCACCAAAGAATTCGCGGTTCTCGGGGCTGTCCGGCACCCGAAAGGTGGTGCCATCGACCGCCCATAGCGAAAGTCCCTTCCACTGATTCGCGACCTTCTCCTGTGCGCACCAGGCTTGGGCCGTTTGCTCGAACAACCATTGCAGCGGGGCTTGGCCAAGGCGAGCCCGCGCCTGCGTGATCGCACTCTTGCAGACCGCCTCGATTCGGGTGTCGGGCAAGGCCAGATCCAGGGTGCTGAGTACTTCTTCCATCGACTGGCGACGAAACAACGCCAGGGCGATCACCAGCCAGACCACTTGCTCCGCCGGCAAACGACGGCGGCGAACACTCGCCACCCCATGCGCGCTGAGCGCCTGCTCAATCCACTCATACGGCAAATGAGCCGCCAGACGATCGAATCCGATCGTCGGCATGACATCTGTCGTAATGGAGAGCTGGCTGGACAACATCGTTCGCCACGTTAACCATTCGGCGAACTGTCCACAAGCCCCAAAATGAAAAATGCCGCTCACCTAAGTGAACGGCATTAGAGCCTCGGCTCCCCTTTTTGCATGAAGCAAGGACCGCTCAGCTTGCGCTGAGTACGCCGCGCATTTTTTGCAGCGCCTTGACCTCGATCTGGCGGATACGCTCGGCGGATACCGAGAACTCGGCGGCCAGGTCATGCAGAGTGGCGCCTTCGTCATTGTTCAGCCAGCGTGCTTCAACAATCCGGCGGCTGCGTGGGTCGAGTGCCGACAGGGCGTTGTGCAGCCCTTCATCGTGCAGGCGGGCGATGGCCTTGTTTTCCATGACGCGCGTCGGCTCGTAGCGCGAGTCGGCCAAGTAGTCGATCGGGGCAAAAGCCTCGTCACCATCATCCGGATTGCCTTCCAGCGCGAGATCGCGGCCGGTCAGGCGCGTTTCCATCTCGACGACTTCTTCCTGCTTGACGCCCAAGCGCGCGGCAACTTCGGCAGCCTGGGTGCCGGACAGCGTATCGACACCTTCGTAGTTGTTTTTCAGGCTGCGCAAATTGAAGAACAGCTTGCGCTGGGCCTTGGTGGTGGCCACTTTGACCAGGCGCCAGTTTTTCAGGATGTATTCGTGGATTTCAGCCTTGATCCAGTGCATCGCAAAGGACACCAGGCGCACGCCACGAGCCGGGTCGTAGCGCTTGACCGCCTTCATCAGGCCGATATTGCCTTCCTGGATCAGGTCGGCGTGCGGCAGGCCGTAGCCGAGATAGCCGCGGGCAATTGAAACGACAAGGCGTAAATGCGAGAGCACGAGCTGACGTGCCGCTTCCACATCGCCATCGTTGTGGAAACGCTCAGCCAGCTTTGTCTCCTCGGACTCGCTAAGCATCGGATAACGGTTCGCAGCCTGAATGTAGGCGTCGATGTTGCCGACCGCAGAGGGAATTGGAAGGGCCATAGCTTGGGTCATCGCGTAATTTTCTCCTTGAAAACCTGATTCAATTTTAGCACTCGCTGCCTATGAGTGCTAACAAGTGAAAAAAGTTTCTCGCGGGGAATCTGTTCGTTGCCAATAAAGTCTGAGACAGTGCAATAGAGTCAGAGACAAGACATTAATGTTTGCGACAAATAGCTAAAGCGAAAAGCCTTCGATCAAATTGGAGGCTGTCCAAAGCGTAGACTTAGATTGGCAGTCAGTCGCCTAGGAGTTGGGTCTGGAGAATTGCAAAAAGTGATCTCACTTCGGAGTCAGAAGCATCTATATCTCTGCCTAAGGGGGCTGATGGCTTGTAGTCTTTGTCGTTACGGTCAGCCTCTTTTTCTTCGAGATAGTCACGGTGTTTGTTTAGCTCGAGCTGACTATCCGAGGGAATTTTGAGGTCGAAAGCTGAAAGCGCAAACTCCAGTTCATCCTCAAAGGAGTTCAACTCTGAAATGGACGAAATGTCATCAAGCCGATTTTCCAGGCATTCGATGAAACCATGCAGTGCGTCGCAAGCTGCATTTTTGGCGAGTGTTGGGGCTTCTCCATATCTCTCAATTGCACTGGCGACTTCTTTAATCTCGTCTAATGAAAGTGTATCCCCCGCACCAGAAAGCATATCTGCAGTGACCTGTGCAAGTACGGTATTTGAGGGGAGGGCTTGTTGTTCGTCTAGCGAGTGATTTTGGAATAATTCAAGTGCACGTCTGCATTCGCTCTCATCAATGGGATCCGCGCCTTCTACGGACAGCCTCTTAAATGCATCTTCTGCTAAAGCGAGGGTCGGGTACTTTTCGTCCAGGTGTTCGCTCATATCAAGTGCGAGTCGGAGATGCTCGATAGCCGCTCCTCGGCCGGAAACCATTAGTCTCTTAACCGCATCGATCCAGACTATTTCATCGCTAAACTGTTTTGAGCAAACGTCATAATGTTTTATGTAAAACCCCCAAGCATTATCGAGTTCAACAAAGGTGCCTGCGCTCTTAACGATAGATAGAAGTAAATGATCTTCGATGATGACTGCGCTCATGAAGTCTCGAATGCCGGGATTGCTAAAGAAGATATAGTTGTTCGATAGAGAGACTATCGATCCTTCAAGTGGCTTAAGTGCATGCCTGAAGCTTACGACCATCTGGGAGTCATCAATGTGGTGCGAGAAGCGTTTAAATGCTTGCAGGATTGTGTCGACAGACGGCCAGTGTCCTGAGAAAAATAACGCGAGCATGATGGTACGAGAGTCTGCACTTAGATGGGCACGGTAAGGCCTCTCCCACAGAGCACTTGGATTATTGAGCGCATTAATAACAGCGTCCCTGATGGGTAGATCTTGAATAGCTTGGAAATCTGCTGAAGTAAGCAGTTCGATCAAGCGAGGGCTGAAATTCCTGTGGTCGATAATTCTTAGATAGAAGTCGTCACTTAGTAGTGAACGCTTTTCCTCGTTGGTCAGATCGGAAAAATAAATGTGATTGAAGAGAATTTGGGCGCGAATGCCTCGAGTGTACGATCCAACGTTGAGGATCAACTCACTGGCTGTAATTTTTTCCGACGATAGCTTCGTAGATTGCAACTGCGCCTGTAAAAGCAGGTAACTTCTCGTTGTCAGGATGAAGCGTAAATCCTTATTGCATCGAACTCGTTCAAGGAAAATAGGCAACCGCTGATCTGTATTTCGGATCACTTCATTTGTTAGGCTAATTTGGCCAAGAAAATCATCAAAAAAGATGAGTCTCTTCTCGCCTTTTGAGCAGATTTCCATGGCCTCAGTAAGGTCGTCCACCACGAAGACACGCCATTCCTGTGCAAGGTGAAGCCAGGTCAGAATTCGCGCAAGAGTTGTTTTGCCAACACCAGGGTCTCCAGCGATGATTAGCGCCCCTCGCTGCTCTAGAATTGCTTCAGCTTCAGCGACGCTCCGGTTCTGAACAAATTTTGGGACAAGGCTTTTTATTACGTCGAGTTCAGCATCTGTGCGGTTATATATGCCGCTATGTAAGATACGTTCAAGGATATCGGTGTGCGTCAGCCAAAGTTTGAAGTGCTGTCTTAACACCGAAGGGTGTCGTTCCAGCAGATTGTTCAGGTCCTCTTTTCCAAATACATCTTCGCGCTTCAAAGGAGCGTTTGAGAGCGCTGAAATTAATTTATCTTTTAGAGCTGGCGTGAGGGCAGTAGAAGTGGCCAGAATGTAACGGCTCGGTCTTAGGAGTGCTACTTTCTCATTTTCATCTCGAGCAGCTTTCAGTAACGCTCTGCTTGGGCTATCAATGTAATGCTTGACTTGTATAACCGTGGTATTGCCTGCGTGCGCGAAACGGAAATCTATCCCTCCATCGGCTCCTGGACCAAAACTTTCTATGTAGATGCCAAGCTCAGCCTGAAGTAGATCTCTGACGAGGTTTTCAAAATCAAGAGGAGATAATTGTCTAAAATCATGCATATAGTTATTCGGCTCCTAAGCATCAATGATGCTGGTGCATTGGCTTCAGATTGCTTCAAAGAGCTCGGTTACACAGTTCGTGCATACTCGAGAATGCTGTCGCAGAGCATCTCTAGTGTGTTTGATCGAAAACCATCTCCGTAGGAGGAGGTTAGCCATTCGGCGATGAACAGATCATGCTTCTCGAGGCCCCCTTCGTGGTGATAAACCTGCCTAGCTTGTTCAACGTGAGTTTTGTAATGATCTTCTTGGAAATCTGATTTAACTGCGGTCCCCATGTTTTCAGGCCAAATAACGCAATTGGCCTCAACTGTAATGCAGCTTGGGAAGTCATCAATTTCCATACCCAACAAAGAAATAATGGCGTGGTTGTCCAATTGTTGACGCCTTCTGTGGTCTTCCCGAGTTGTATTTCCATCGGCATCAAATACGACAAAAAATGGCGTATTTAGCTCCAAAGCCATGGCGATAGGTTGTATTAGTTTGTCTTTGCCGTGCACTGGAATTAAGTGACAGCCTAGCCTCCGAAATTCAGACCAGCGACCACTCAGATGTAGATAAGTGGTTATGTACGAAACATCTTCAAGCCCTTCAATTAAGATCGGAACCTTTGCAAAAAACATTTCAGAAATGCCCGGCTGCAAACTCTGGTGTATTTTTGCTATTAACCCCGCATTTCGATTTCGTGGCGCTTGCCCGGTAGCCGCTCGGATCCGGCTACATAAAGCATCGAACGTGAGGAATTTAACTTCCGCTGTATTGCCGGATGCCGTAACAAGCCTAACGTTCTCAAACCCTTGCCCTCGTACAAAGATAGGGGAGTGTGTGGTAATTAATATCTGATTGTTTTCACAGGAAAGCGTTTCTAGTACGTCGGCCAAGTGCCTCGCCTGTGGAGGGTGTTGATATAGCTCAGGCTCTTCAATTCCCAACAAGAGAGTTGGAGCATTTTCCTCATCAGAAGCTGCCAATTCCTGAAGCAAAGCAAGTAAGTAAGAACGTTGGAGGCCGTGCCCCATTCTGGTGAGACTTCCAAAGAAGTTTGCATCGCCAGTTCTAATTCCTGCGACAGGCTGTTGAACAACTACGGATTTATTAAGATCTGACATCCACTCAAGGGCCAAACGAACATCTGGATGAGCCCATTCGCCTAGTCGGCGTTGTAGCGAAGCAGATATCTCGTTGAGACTCTCTTGATTTCGATTCAGCAGCTCAAGATAACGCTCTAACGTGTCTGACTTTAAATTTTCGATCTCTTGATCAAAATTAATACGCGAGCGAACGGTTCGCGCAAGCAATTTCCCTAGAGCGCTGGTTTTTGCTTCCTGGCTTTCATCGGTTGCATCCTTTACTGCGGGAACATATACCCACTGTATAAATGGAGAAAGCTTCCCTGCTCCATTTATTCCATAGAAATTATCCTCGCTTGGAATAAGTTCGCATAGCTCAGCGTGCCCAGCTTCATATATTTGCAAAGCTTCAATTTTGTCAGCTTTTGATCGGGCATTCGGCAGGTCAGGATAATTTACTTGCAATTCCTGATAGAGCCTATTTAGATCGGCAGCAGATGCTCCTCTTTTTTCTGCCTCAAAAAAGCCCCGAAAAGCTCCCATACCGGATCGCTCACCGTAGTGGCGGACCACCGCAATACCTGTTGCATCATCAAACGTAGCCTCTGCTGTAACCGCTAGTTCCCCTTGGCGAACGTAGTTCGATAGTTCGTGAGTTGCAGCTTCTCCTAAAGAGTCAAAGGTCACTGTAATCTTTATCGGTTGCCTAGTGTTTTGGCAGGAAAAATCTTCTACAGACAGTTTTGTAACATCGGTTGAGCTGCCTGATTGCTCTTTGAAAAAAATATTGAGAGCAGCAAGAACGGTCGATTTCCCAGCGCCATTTTGTCCAACAAAGCAGGAGTAGTTGGCTAAAGGAATTGTGATATCGGCCAGTCTCCGGAAATTCTGGATTCGTACGTTTTTGACCCTCATGGACTCTCCCGATTCTGGTTGTTTCATGGCTACAGCCATGAAATTTGATTTGGCTGTGCGAGATGCAATCGGCATCATACAGAATGCGTAATGCTGAGCAGAATAGCCAATAGGTTTTGTTGGTCATGCAGGTAAGCGGCGCCCGATAGCCAAGGGCAAATATGAATTATGGAGTTTGGGGGGGCGCTAAGCAGATTGGGGAATCGAGGATGTCCCCCCGCCTACCGTCCAAAAGAGCAATGCGCAGAGCGATGCGCTCTTCGTTGGTGAATAGTCGGTTCTCGTCCCCTTCAATGAGATTGGCTGCAACACTAAGGCGCCTCGCCACTGACTGATAGCCGCTACCCCCGTATTGGTAGTGTCTTCCGTCTAAAGTTGCTAGCGGAAGTAGCTCTTGCTCGAAATACTGTACCAATGGGGTTCCGATACCTATAGCCGAGAGTATTGGCCCCAAAATTAACAACATTCGGCATACACGCCTGCTAACAGTTTGTGCGAAAACGCCATCGTGGTTTTCTACTGCCTGGCGTAGCAGTATTACTAAACAGGCCAATGCATCTGGTCCAGCTCGACGCTCAAGCATGGCGAGCTGAGTCTGATTTAGTGATCGGTGGGGTGTTTTTCCAAAGCCGAGATTGGATTCGCGCTGATAAATGATCTTTTGAGTCTCCGGGTGAAGTTCGCCAAACCAAAACTCAGAGTGCAACGAAATCAAGCAGTCGCGCCTCAATGTCTTCCAAAGCACATGGTTTAGAACAGCGTATCCGCCTGCATAGATCGTTTCAATTGCGTTCACCAGATCCGGACTTGGTGTATGGAGGCCTTTACGATAGCTGCGCCATTTGTTCTTGTAGTCGCATTCCCTTGTCTTGCCATGCGCGGGGCGTATCTCTAGCCGCTGGTCCATTTGGTAGGTAGAAGTCGCACCGCAATGTCTTTTCAGAAAATTGAACCAGGCGACGGTACGAAATGCATCGACGACATGCCGCTGTTTGCCGACCGGGTTTTTTCGCGTCTTTGACGCGTCAATGAACTCGTCGATGGAGGATGTCGATGTTTCAATCACTTAATGACAATTCATGCTCGAAAATAGGGTGACGATTGCCAAAATCGTGTGGCTTGTTGGGTTTTCCTAGGAAACATAGCATTTCCATGACAACCAATGACAGGGCATGACGTGCAAAAAGAGGATTTTCCGGAGCTATCAAGTGATTCGCTGGCCAAGGAGCTCAACGATGAACTTGTGCGTCGGTATGGCTTGCTCCTGTCTTCGTCAGATCTGGCCAAAGTGCTGGGCTATCCATCTGCAAATGCCTATTGCCAAGCTGTTGTGCGGGGTGCTGTCCCTGTGCCGTTGATGCGGATACCGAATAGGCGAGGGAAATTTGCTTTAGCACGTGACGTGGCGGTTTGGCTGAGTCAGCAACGCCGATTGGCTACTTCGGCACCCGTGCCTTCTGAACGAACGGAGTCGATCACACTATAAATAATTTGGGCCGGCACGCGCTAAGGTCGTGTCGTGCGTAGTTGGGGCTACCGCCCCGGCCGAATCGAAGGGAGTGTTAAATCGAAATGAACTAAATACGACTGCACAAACAAAAACGCCACAGGGTTCGAGGCCTGCGGCGTTTCGTACTGAGGGGTGCCCCCAGATTTCGCGTTCAAAATGAAATGTACTCGTGCCTTCTGCACGCGTCAAGGGCATCTCTTTTCCGGTTTGTTTATTGCCGTTGAATGGCAAGGAAGGAGATCCCATGAGAAAGGGACTGCGGTTTACTCCTGCGCGTCTGGCAAAGTGGCGCGATGAAGGCCGAGGAACTGGCACAGGCGCCGATTACCAACCATGGCATCAAGTCACACGCTCTGATCCTGGTAGTCGAGGCAGATCACACCTGATCAACTGGCGCTTCGGGCGATTGCATCATCTCCTGTCAGATAAGGAAATGGTAGCTTTCGCCTTTGCCTCAATGTTGCCTAACCTGGTTGATCTACGAGAACAGTATCCGCTCGCCCATGATGTTGGCGAACCGGAGATAGCTGCCTATCAGTCGAGTTCGCGCGTTCTTGCGTCTGAGGGCACATTGCAGATTTCAGAAGATCTGGGGCACAAACATCCAGTAGTTCGCAAAGACGGGATTGTCGCCCTGTGGGTGATGACCACGGACCTTGTTCTTACACTAAAGAATCCGGCCGGGCGTTGTGAATTGTTAGCGATTAGCGTGAAGTACGACAGTGAGTTGAGCGATCCGCGAACAATTGAGTTACTTCGGATAGAACGTGAGTACTGGTTGCGTCAGGATGTCTTCTGGTTGCTGTTGTCGCCTTCGCTCTATTGCGACTCGGTGGCCAATACGATTCGTATTGGTATGCCTTGGGCTGTCGATGTCTCGCCAGTTTCGAGCGAAATACTCGATGCACTGGCTGTCACGCTTCCATCCCCAGGAGGCATGACGCTAAGTTCAATCATTGCGCACGTGACTCACGTGCTGCCTGTCGCCAAAGCCAATGCCTTGTATGTATTTTGGCAGGCAGTTTGGACAGGCCGCGTCCCGCTCGATATGTCTCATTCGATGCGCCCCAACGAACCCATCGCCTTGCTTTCAAAAACCGATTTCTGGAAGCAGAACCCAATTGCATCGAGGAGAACGGCATGGCACTACTAATATTTAACGCCGCCTTGCGCATTGAAAGTGATGATCTTTGCGGTTTCTACCGTGTCGTGGCAACGCCACCGGGATTCAGTTATGTTTGGCTAGCTTTCGCCGCCCCGTGGGGAGCTGCTGGGGGGAAGTCGACTTTTCCGGGAACCCTTACCAAGATTGAGAGAGCGACCTTGGAGGCTTTCGAGGAGGCAGGAAAGTTGGTTGATGTCGATCTTCAGCCTGAGGGCAAGCTTTTGACGCCAACTTCTGCATTGGACTTTGCTGAGAAAAATCTCTGGGAACGTCGCTGTGAGTTGATGAAGCCATTTTTTGATCATCGCGCAATTTGTGATGCGCTTCAGAGTTCGCGGGGCCTTGGCCCTCTTGTCAGAGCTGCAATGAGTACCGGAAAAGGTTCGCGAGCCAGCATCTACCGACTATGGCCAATGCTTTGTAAGCATGGTTTCGATCAGCTATCTCTGATGCCTCGCTTTGATAAATGCGGGGCTCCTGGGGTGCCTCGACCTGTTACTCCAACCCGACGTAAGGCGGGTGCCAAGACCTTGAACGCACGGCTGGGAAATCCTGAGCCAAATCCTCAGGCTGGCGTGACAGAGGAGGACCGCATCAAGATCGTGCATCACTACCGAGCATTGGTAAAACCCGGAAAAGCTTTCAGGCAGCTCTATGATGAGACGATTGAGCGTGCCTATGTCACGCAATATCAGCAGACAGATTCTGGGCGGGAACCAATTCTCCCCATCCAAGGAAGCTTTCCGAATCAGCGTCAGTTTCGCAACGTCATTGAGTTCGATGTGAAGCGACTGGAGCGAACGATGCTCCGAACGACGAAAGGGCATTTTGATCGGAATATGCGCGGACTTCGAGGTCGGTCATATGACGGTGTTGCCGGTCCTGGCCATGTGTATGCGATTGACTCAACTATTGGTGACATCCATCTTCGCAGCTCGATCAACAGGGCTTGGCCAATTGGCAGACCCATCGTCTATATCGTGATTGATGTTTGGTCGACGGCTATTGTTGGCTTCTATGTGTGCCTGTCGGGTCCCTCGTGGGAGACCGCCAAACTCGCATTGTTCTCGGCATTTTGCGATCCGAAACTGCTTGCCGAACTTTGGGGAGTTGAGTTCGTTGATGTGTTGACTCCTTTTCCGACGGCACCCTACAAGGTGCTGTGTGATCGCGGTGAATACCTGTCCTTTGGGGCTCGTGAGACATGTGAGCAACTTGCAATCAACTTCATGATCAATGCGGCATATCGGCCGGATTTGAAGGGGCTGGTCGAGGTGGTGCATCGGATTGCAAAAGACCAGCAATTCAGTTTTTTGCCTGGAGCCATCGATGCACGTCGCAGAGAGTTGGAGTTGAAGACATCGGGCAAAGAATCAGCACTGACGCTTAGGGAATACGTTGCTTTTCTGCATGGCATCTTCAATCACTACAACTTGTTTGCAGATCGCTCACATCGAATGACGAGCGAGATGATCGCTGCCAACGTCATGCCAAGCCCTGCCGGGCTTTGGCGGTTTGGGCATGAAATGGGAATCGGATATCAGAAGGCGATGCCGCAGGACCGATTGTTGAGCGGACTTCTTCAGCAGAAAGTGGCGCTTTCCAGGAGGGATGGGGTTTTTCTGGAGTCACTTCAATACGAGTCGCCGATTGCTCATGAACAGAATTGGTCTGCTTTGGCCCGAAACTTTGGCTCGGATGAGAAAACGGTATTCCAGTTTCCTGGATCGACTTCACGAATCTGGTGGCCTGACCCTGTGGGTAGGTTACACGAGTTCAAACTTAGGGCTAATGCTCGTGCGCCGGGAAATGTCAGCGTGGATGAATGGCGCGACGCGGTGATGGATGCAAGCTCGAAGAAAAATGATCGCGCATACCTTCGACTGCAGGCTGCTGTGAATAATATTGACCGACAAGCTGCAGTCAACAAGCGTGCGGTAGAGCTTACGCGAGAAGCTGAACGTGAGTACGAGGGTCCAAGGCTCACGGCGCGTGAAGCACGGCTGCTGGAAACCATGCCCAAGAGATCCATTCTGCCACCACCGGACAATACCAATCATGGAGATGTCACCGAACGTAATCCCGGCTATGAATCGTTGATGAACCAGGTTTTTGCCGAAATCGACAAAGAGGCCGGCGAATGCAATTAGTCGCTGGCACCGCAAAGGTCTCCGAGGTCGAGGCCTATGCGGGGAATATCCTGATTGATGCCTGCGGTCCCATTTTGTCGCCAGCAGAGATTTTGAGGCAAATGATCTACCTACCGCCTCTACCCAAAGATATTGAAGCGACGCCAATCCATATCCGGAAGCATCAGCTTGCGGACATTCTTCGGGTTCACATACCTACATCGACAGGTCTGGAGCTTGCTGAAAGCATCGGGTTCATGATTCGGCAAGGGTATGTGCATCGGAATCCGGTGAATCCATCAACGTGGCAGCGTATCTATGCTCCGGGGGCTACTGATTCTTCTCATGCGGCGGTCCAGCTAGGTAGTACGGTGGTCGGTTTATCGGGTGTCGGTAAATCTACAGCGGTTGAAAGGGCATTGGCATTATTTCCGCAAGTCGTTACCCACGAGCGATTTCCCGGGCTCATTGGGTCAGTACGTCAACTGCTGTGGCTGAAGGTCGATGTGCCTCAATCAGGAAAAATCAAAGAGCTGGTGGAGAATTTTGCAATTGCGACAGATAGTGCGCTTGGAACGAACTACGCTGATCAACTGCTTTCGAACTCTAATAAAAAAGGTGGGACGCTGGCTAATCAATGGCTGCAAATGATCTTCTGCCACTTCCCAGGGCTGCTTATTCTCGATGAGATTCAGAATCTCTTCAAAATTGAAAGAAAAGCGGTTCGGGAGGCGGCCGCAAGGCGTAGGGTTGCTCAAAGGCCTGCACTAAGAGTGGCTGATGATGAGGCGGTTAAGCTCATCCTGACCTTAACCAATACCACCAAGATACCGGTGCTTGCCAGTGGGACTCCCGATGGGATAGAGGCTTTGGGATCACGGATGAGCACGATTCAGCGATTGGTGACTGCAGGGTTTCACCGAATACCGCATGCGGTGTCTGCTGAGGACGATTTTTTCAGAAACCGCCTGTTTCCTCAATTGTGCAAATACCAATGGCAACCGGATTCGTTGGAGCCTTCGGATGAGCTTCGTCATCTGTTGCATGAACTCAGCGGCGGCATATTCCGAATCTGTATGGCACTGTGGATTCATGCCCATCGGCGGTCGTTTGAGCGAGGTGGAAGGCAATTGTTGCTGGATGATTTTCGCTATGCGGCTGCCAACGCTCTGGCGCCCTTGCAGCCCGCCGTCAAGGCAATACTTAGCGGAGATCCTCGTCTGCAATTGCAGTATGAAGATCTCCTGCCTGCGAAATTCGCGTATTGGTAGACGTGCCCTTGAATCCCTACCTCTTCGCATGCATCGTAAGGCAGGGCGGGGAGTTGGGTTAGCCTCCTCAGGAAAGAATTTTCGGCCTACGGTTAGGAGCGAAAACCCCCTGCTCGATACGGGCCGTGACCAAGGAGTCGTCGAATTCCGGGCGACCCTGCGGGCCACGGTCGAATACGGAGAGGCGGATACCGTCCCCGTAGCGTTTTTTCAGGATGGGGAGGAGTGCCTCTAAATAACGCCTGGCCAAGGATTCCGAGGATAGGCAGGCTGAATTGGCGAAATCGCAGAGCTTTGTATTCGCGGAAACGAAGCATTCGTCCTCCACTATCAGGCGCCCAATGTTTAGGTTGGTCGCCACTTTTCCCTGCACCCAGACTGTCCAGCTATCGTACAAGTTACATTCTCCCTTTCGGCACCACGGCGGTTTCGGCTCAACTCAGAACTATTATCGTATCGTTATTCCCTCTACTTGAAAGCCGTCCTGCTTGTTCAGCCACAGCGGCGAGCTATTGGATCAGGCCAGCCGACAACCAGATGCCCCGCAGCAAGCCGACCGAATAGCTATAGCGCTCGGAGCACATTCGGAGTGCTATAGCGACCGGTTGATGCTCGGCTCGGCGATCCTCACCGTACCGAAGCACATCCTCCCACTGAGTGCAGCCACAGGATCGCCACTGGGCGTTGTTGGCCGTTGAAACCGGGCCATGCTTCCAGTTATGTGTGTTCGTCTTGCGCGGATAGCTGCTGGCCGCTGTACGCTCAGACGGCGGAGGGATAATGCGTTGCAAGCTCTCCGGGATTTTCCGGAACTTTTCCTGCTCGACTTCTTGTTCCCGGCGTTGCTCGATCTCACGATTGCGCTCCGAGGCCAGTTGGGAAAGCGTGACTGCCGCTCCCTGACGCAGCAAAACCTCGGCGGGATGATAGAGCCAGCGTTTCCCTGCTACTTCATCAACCACGAGCCGGGCATATTCGCCGCGAGATACCTTGCCGCCCAACTGGCGAATGTCGATTTCCAGCGTCGGCAAATTGTTGTGCCGAATCCGCTGCATCCGTTCTTCAGTGATCGCATTCGTGACCGTCACTTCAATCAGGATCGGCCCTGCCTCCCATGGAAATGATTCACGCATCTGGGCGATCACGTCGGGGCGGGTGCGGCCCATATCTTTCTCCAGTGCTACCTCGTCCAGTTGAACCATTGCTCCGGGATAGCTCTTGCTGGCCGTCAAAGATTCGCCATCCTGAAGCGTAGTGCGTGCCGTCCCGGTCAGGTCTGGCAATCGAATCCGCTTCTCTTCTTCCAGAATCTGCTTGGCGATCAGGTGCAGCAATGTTTCCCGGTCGGCTGCGCCCCAGTCCAATGCTTGCCTGGCCTCATCCACTGCTTTGTCTTCGGCTTCCTTGGCCAGCTTCTCGTCATTCCAGTGAGAGCACCACAGTGCATGCTCGGAAATGATCGTGATCCGTTTGCGCAGTTCGTCTGGTGGCATCCCCGCAAGGGCTGGATCGTCGATGGCCATCACAATGGTTGGAATTAGCGAGGTCGTACCAGCGTCTTGCTGCTGGGCGGCAATCGAGCCCTCAAGCACGGCCCTGAAGGTTCTGCCATCTTCTAGCGTGATAATCGCCGCGGTTTTGTCCCGAAACTCGAAGCGGGCGACACGCACCGTTTCAGTTGGGGCAACGGCCCATGCATTGTGGTACTGCCCTGACAAACCCTGAACGGCTCCTTTTATTCGCCGCATCGGTAATCGGAGATTGCCTTCCCGTTGCAGCATTTCCAGTGCAGCGACTCGCGCAGATAGGATCAGGCATTCATCCTTGGCCGCGCCGGCTGGGTGCCGAAATGATGGGCGGCGCTTGTAGTCCGGGTTTCCGGCATTCACCGCCTGCAAGGGCAGGCCGCAGCTATAACACTCACAGTTGCACGCAGCACCTGTCTGGTGAGCCTTTAGTTCGCCGATGTAGCGCGGCTCACCAGTGGAGCGATCCCGCGCCCATGCCATTACCAAATCGTCCAGTAGAGGACGGTGGGGATTCTCTTGACCTGATTCAACCATCCAATTGTCGGAGGTGCTTGTATTCATGTTTGCTGACCAAGTGTGGTGGTGGGCGTTGTATCGGAACTGATAGAGGATTTTGCTGGTTTTGCTTCAAATAAGGCTAAGTACTGGAGTGGGATATGGAAGTTAGTCATGTCAGTTATTCCGTATCGTCCTTTGCCGACGCTTGGCTAATTACCGGTATCCGTCGGCAATGCATCGAATACCGCTCCTTTCCAAGTCGATGCTTAGCTTGATCAGCTTTGATGAGCTTTCCTGCTTGGACGTCTAGCGCCCACGTGATGCAGGCAGGGAGTCGGCTCATGGTGCGCTCCCGATCTTGGCGAGCTCTGCCGATACCAGAGCTACGCAATGCGCTTTAACGATCCAGTTGTTGAATTCGGCTTGCCAATATCCGCGACCACGACATAGCGGCTCAACAATGGCTTGGACTTCCGCGTTAAACGGGTGCCAAACAGCCAAGTCTCCCGATGGGAGGCGTCTTGTGAAGACGGCCACACCCTGTACCAAAAATTTCTGCTGCATAATTCTGACTCCATGGTTTGAACACGAAGTCAGGTTAGAAAATTCATCCTCGAAAATTCACTCAACAACCCTGACATTACCCTTGAGCAGGGAAATTAATGCCAAATAATCAGAATACTAATAGCAGCGCCGAGAGCACTACCGAATGCCACGTACTGGCCATAGCGCACTGTCTACTGGATTACCTTTCAATCCACGGGAAACACGCACAACCCTATCAAATCCTTCGCTTTCTAGCCGAGCAGACAATCTACCGATTATCTGAAGGTAAAGAGCCTCACTTCAACTACCTATCAATTCGGGAAGCTGTCACCGGCGAATCTGAAGGAGATGCCAGTGCCTGGTTTAGTCGTCACTGGAAGGCCTTCAACGGTGATTTCCGTAAAAAATGTGAAGAGGGAATACAAAAATTTGCTGCCGACCAGGGACTCACCGTTTACCCCTGGATCGACAAACGCGAAAGTGATGGTGGAGCGGGGAATCAAGCTTTGATTTCACTCGTCGCGCTGCAGATCCCCGCATGCGCACTCCCAACTCCGCGAAATCTTCCGAAGCACGATATTGATTACATCCCTGCAGAAAACCTCCAGCTTTCGTGGTGGGCGCGTTTGCTGTTTGACAAAGAGCAAGTTGCCCAAGGATGGCGGAAGCACATACTTGTTTGGCCAACACTGCTTTGGTTTGCCGTCGTAGGATTGCTTGGCGCATTTCTGCTGTACGTCCTCAGCCTCAGTGAATCACCCCTGATGACCCGCGACGTTATCATTCTGATCTACATTGGTTTATTAGCGTGGTACGCGCGCTATCTCGTGAATCGATTTAGCCGACTTGTCGATGACCGCATCGTTATGGCCTCGGAGTCGATGGTCGGATTCAAGGAATTTGGCGTATGTCTCGAACTGTACAAGCCTGACGGCGCTACCTCGGACACCCCGAAACGAGCCAGAATGATCAAGTATGCGGCGACATGTCCCAGCTGCGAGGCCCAAGTTCTGCTAGACAGGGGAGAGCCGGATTTTCAGCGTCGAATCGTCGGCCGTTGCCAGGAAAGTCCCCGGGAGCACGTTTTTAGTTTTGACCGTGCAACACTAACTGGCTATCGCCTGCGCTGATCGCTCTGCGCACGGGGGGGTCAAAAGCCGTTCATCGCGAAAGAGGAAATCACTCAACGATTAGTTCCAGAAAAAACTTGTCGCCAAAACTCCAGGTTACTCGGAACGCGTCAAAAAATAGCATGGCTACTCCTTTAATCCTCTTAGGAGCAATCATGGCAAAGCAGTCGCAGCCGCAAGCACGCACCCAGCAACAGCAGAACAACCGCGCAGATGCGCGCAACACCAACCGAGGGACTTCGGGCACCAACCCCGTCAATGCCCAGGTTCATGGCAATCGTGGCAAACAACTGAATCCGAATCAGCGCTGATCGTTCTGCCTCCCTGCTCATGCGGGGAGGCGTTTTCCAAAGAAGAGTAACTGAGTATGGACTACAACTTCCCGACACTGGGCGAACTGGTCAAATTTGCATTCGATGCCACTGGAGTATTACCTCGCAAACGAGGTGAGGATGACGGATTTGACGATGCGGCCAAAAAGCGTATTCAAAAACAGCTAGAACGCCTCACCGATGAAGATGGCAGCCTGACAGAACGCTGTGGCGAACTCATTAGCACGCTCGCCTTTCTGACAGGCGGCGCTATCCCGAATGAAAAGGCAAATCTCGCGGTAGGTGAATGTGCCATGGATCTCTTCGAGGTTTACAACGCGGTCATTCGCGACGAGGGAACTTACCTCAATAAGAAAGACAGCATCCTGTGGTTTTGTCGCGCTCATGCGATCCCCCGCCTGGTCCTATCAATTCAAAAGCACGTTCTGCGTCTGAATCTCTCTTCAGAAGGTTTCACTACCCCTCCGGACCCAGATTGGTTTTTGCCGACGATCAATGGGGATGAAATCACTTGGCCCTTAGCGAAGGCAATGTCTTGGGTTTACGAAGTCTGCACTATTGGTCGCACTCACTTTCACTATCCAGGAAAGAGCACCGAAACTGACCGCCCTGAACAACAGCAGAATTTAGATAATGCGTCAGCATGGTTTAACGGGAAACGCCTCCCTTCCTGGCCAGGCCTTTACTGGAACTTCTCCAGATCAATGGACAGTCTTCAGGAGCAGGCAAATCCAGCTTGCCAACGAATAATTCCGAAAAATCTGCGTGAAAGCATCTATCAAGTGCTCTTCTTGGCGCGCATGAGCACCCATGTTTGCAGCCTGTTGAGGGACGCCTACGGGCCAGCCGCATTACAGCAATTAATCACTCAATTTAAGCAGCACCGCGCTTGGCTATTGCCAGACATTGAGAGCTTTGTCAGCTTAACCACAGCTTACATTGAAGAACGCTGCGTTCCTTCCGTTGCAGTCGACGAGGTCTGGCTACAGTTTTCCGAACGCTACTGGGTTTGGTTCCGGGATAGATTCGATGACCTAGCTTACACGCTAGACACTCTCCTCAAGCATCACGATTACAGACCGCTCCCCGAAGAAACCATCAATGAATTGGTAGAGTACTACGGCGAATACCGTGTACGTACAGCACTTGAAAACATTGGGATCAGCGCGGAGTTCGAGATGCCCCCAAGCTTTCCACAAAGGTTAGGTGAAGGATTCGACCTGAAAAAAAACGGTCATAACTGCACTGACGACGATATTGACCAGTACCTGATTCAAATACAGCGGGATGGCTTAGCCTTACACCTTGCTTGGATGGAGCGTTGGCTGCGCGCAGTGGTTCGCTACCGTAAAGAGGAGTACGAATCCGCTTTTAAGCATATGGAAATTGCGTTTGAGCGGGCGAAGTATTGCGCCGGCAAAAGCCAGTATCTCTTAGTGAATCAGTTTGTCGAATTGGCCGCCAAAACCAATCGATGGAAAAGCTTCAAGAAGGGCGTCGATTGGGCTAAGTATCTTGGCATTCAGATACGCTGGCTTCGAGATGATGAACCAACCGAGGAGGCGCTTCGTTTCGTTTTCTTTATGATGCAAAAAGCCAAGTATTCGCAGTTATAGTCCGAACTTGCCGTTCGCGTGTCCGCCATTTGAGGTCAGCTATCGGTTACCTGCCATCCTGTGTGTCTAGATGCTCAATTGCCATTCCTCAAGGGGGCAAGAGGATGGTATTGATCGATCTATATTTGATCTATGAACAGCGCAGATAAAAGCCAAGCACTATCGACGTTTATTTGCTGCTCAGATTCGATTTTCCAATGCATGTTTTGTCGCGACACGAAGTACCTGCTCTAATGCATGGCGCTCCGTGCCGTGCTGGCTGCATGCCTGATCAACCGGCATTCCTCGCAAAAACTCACTCAGTGCACGTTGAAGCCTCCCTGAGTTTTCAGTTGCAGGTTCCCAATGAATTGGCTGTGGCGACGATTGAATATTGATTGCCAGATTCAATTCTCGATATGCCTCCAAATCGGAGAATGCATCATCAGCCGAGTCGTACAACAAAGCGAGAGCTAGGGCGTAGTAGGTCGTGGCATAAGCGATTTTCTGGCTTGTATAGGTGCGACATAGGGATGAGCTGCTCCCCTTCTTTTCGATGTCGGGGAAATGCGCTGTGAGCCATTCACCAGATGCTTGGCGGCGGGCCATGTCATGAAGATGCAAACCAATAACGCCCGCTCGTGAGCGGACTTGTAACCGGCGTGCGCGTTGCTGCAGGCAACTGACCATTTGAGTCGTTGATATCGATCGTTCTCTACACAAGAATTCCTGACAAATTTCACCGTAGCGTCGGATCGTGGGGTTCTCAATCGCTGATATATGGAGTTCAGGCGAAAGCGCTTCTGCTTTTTCCAAGGACTCTTGGGGTAATAGCTTCATCGGCGAACTCCAACTGGTTCGCAATAGGGCTATTTGGTGTTTTTGGCATGTGTATATGCCGGGGAGTTGGTGCGATCTCCGCCAATACGAAAAGCCCCAGAAAGAGACATCTTCATCGATGCAGAGGGGGCAGATCATTGCCCCTAATGGGTTGGCGCGGTGCGCTACGGTGCGAGCAACGAGATTCTCGTTGAACACCCCCCATTTTTTTGACTCTGCCACTTGGACGGCCCGATAAAAGGGCAGCAGTGTGTGATGAAAAAGATAGTGTGCAAACGATAGGCCTGCTAGCGATGCGAGTGTTTCGGAGTACGCTCGACTTTCATCCCCAACAAGCTTGTGGATCGTGCAGGACACTCGATCCTTCTTGGAAATTCCATTGATCGTGTAAACACGCCCCAAGTGGCCAGCAGCAAGTTCATCTGGTAATGGTTCTGGAACATGGATCATCGACTTTGATCTCCTTGGGCGCGGGCGTTCTATTTCGAATTGCACTGGTGCTCGGATGTAATACCCCGAGGCTACGGATGACTAACGCTAGGGCCTGGGCGTGCTCAGGTGTTCCATCCCAGACTGCTGCCAAGGCTTCATTCAGTTCCTTTGATTCAGCAATGGCTTCGTGTGATGGGACTTGGCCAACCGACAGCACGTATTTACATACTGAATCAAACAACTTTGAACGCCGTCTGGATGCGCCGGAGAGAATCCGGCTAACTTGCGATTGGCTGGCATTCAGTTGGGTTGCAATGATTGATTGGGTCAGCCCGAGCTCACGAGCACGCTTGGCCACCAGTGCTGATTCAGTGCGGAGGGTTGCGTCAAAATTCATGCATATTATTATGCATAATTTATGCGTTTTGTGAAATACTTCTGAGTAGAGCCGATGTGGTGATTCGGAGTGCTTTTCAATGGCGGTAGGATGCCTTTGGGTTATTGTATTTGTTTGGTTGTCTTCGTGATGAACGCCGAATATCGAATATCGAACATTGGCAATGATCTTGGCGGTCAATGCAGTCTGCAGTAGGGTGTGTTTGCCTCCTGCCCTCCGCTCGAAAGCTATTTCACTGTTTCTTGGGATTGGTTGCGCATTTTTGACTGCGGCAAAATTTGCATAAATGCATATTTATGCCAGAGAAAATTATGGGGGTTGTGTGTTGCAGTGGCCGATTCCGTTGCCGGATGAGACGCTCTATTCGCTGATTGCGAGGGTGGCAAAGTTGAATGGCATCGCCGATGCACTGGCGTTGTGCAACCAGTTTTCGCTCTCTCCCTCGTTGTCCGTAATGGATTGCAGGCTCGCCCCGGAAATTTTGTTCAGCAAAAATGATTTGCCAGCGAGCCTCTATTCGATGGTGGCCGAAATGACGGCTGTTCGAGCTGCGGCGCACTTGGCCGAGGCTGAATCGAGTATCAGCAATCAAATACTTGTGCTGTCGGACCCCGCGCAGGGCGGACTCTGTCGCTGGAGAATATGCCCAGTATGCGCGAAGGAGGATATTGCACAGTTCGGCGTTGCCTATTGGCATCGGCAGCATCAGTTGCCGTGTTCGCTAATTTGCGCCAATCATGGTGCGGTGCTTGAGAGATTTGAAATAGGACGAGCAAAGGCACATGAGCGCTTGTTTCTACCCTCGGATCTGAACGGCCATAGGCTAAATCAGCTTCCCGCTGGCGTTCTCGAGCAGCGCGAATTTTGGTTCGTATTAGCGAGGCTTGGAGCTGATGCACTTAACGATAAGGCGATTCCATATTCTCCTGCCGTGGTTCTTCGAGGCTTTAGAACTGGTATGAGACAGGCAGGCCTAATCACGAGTGGGGGATCGATTCGGAAGAAAGGCGCGGCTTATTCGTTCGCGCAAAAACTTTCGGCTATTCGCAGTCAAGGGGCCCTGCCGAGACATGACTCAGTGGCTCGAGCAGAAGGTCTGTTCCATGGAATAGTCGACTCCACGCGTCCACAGCCGCTGGCGAGACTGCTACTGGTCTATTGGCTTTTTGGTTCATGGTCAGTATTCAAGGAGCTATGCCGATGGGAACAGGTGCTCTCTTTGGGGGATGTGGCTATCAAACTCGCACCCGGTGACGTTTCCCTTCCGCTGTTACCGTTGGAAAAACACCGCGCTGTTTGCCTTGAATACAAAGCTACCCATGAGAATCCTGTACGAGCCGATTTTTTAATGAATCATCAGAGAAGCCACCGCTGGTTGCTGAATTACGACCGGCAATGGCTCGACAGCGAGTTGCCACTACCATTGTCTCGAAAAAGCCAACTTAACTTATTTGACTGAGGTTTTACGAGCCTCGTAGTCGCAGGTTGGTGTGAGTGGGTTACGTTAAATTCTGCGCGTAGGTCATACGTCACGATCGCACAACTCTTCTACTTAAAGCTGAGTTACTGGTCCGGTTTACGCCCCCGCTCCTGTGATTCCGTGACGGATGACCTATGGGGCCATCTCATTGGCGCTGGGTGCTATTTATGTATCTCGCTATTATCGGTGGTGGTGCTTCTTGCGGCGTGAGATTTCCTGATGAGTAATTATTCAAAGCTCTGATCGAACCTTCTGTCTCGCTCGGCCTCTTGGCGAATCCGTTCGTCAAGGTATTCGATGGTGGATTGTGCCCACTTCTTCACGTCAGGGTCTTCGCTATCTCTGAATAGCGATGCTAATTTACGGTAGGGTGCTAATACATTGGCAAGCGATCCCGACCAGGCGCTAGGGTGAAAACGAGATGCGAAAGCATTTAGGATAGCTACACGATCCGGAGCAGCATTTAGAATTTCTAGTGCTATTTCTGACCAACCTGTATCAGTGGAGCTACTGCTACAAAATTCAATTTCCTGCGCTAGGCGTGGAAATCGGTCTTTCGGTCGCTTTCTTGCCCACTCCAACAAAATCTCTTTCGAAACCTTGCCCACGGGGCTGCTATGAGTGTGATCGAAGCTCGATTGTAGAGGCAATATACGTTTTTTGTTTTTTCCTCCCAAAAACACATGGAGGGCTATCCAAGGGTGGAGTGAAAAAAGTGTTTCAGCAAGCTCCGCAAAGCGCCATGCTCCAGAGCGGTAGTTTCCCAGGGCACGAGCAAGGTTCCGGCAAACGGTAAGCGCATATGGTTTTGCACCATCGCCAACCAAGCATTGTTGTGCAATCTCATTCAGGGAATAGTCGAGGTTTGCGCAGGCATCACCAAAATCGAAGGAAGATAGTAATTCCCGGCCGGCCATAACAGTTTGAAAATCCAACGTCTTTTTTGCTGTGGAGTAATGGTGAATTCGCATTGAAACGATATCGACAGCGACCAAAAATCCATCGCTCTCCCTTGAAATATCAATTACCAAGCGTCGAAAAATTTCTGCAGGGACGCTATCAGATGCCCCAAAACGGATGCAGGAGTAATTAGCAATGGGTGCTGGACTCCTTCGGATAGCCTCCAGAAGGCGTAAAGCTCCTTTTTCACCGATATCAACGGAGCATTGAAGCTCGGGAAAGCGATGGCCGAGTTTTGGGTGATCGATGGCGTCATCGAGTATTCGCGGTATCGCGGCGGGCGAACGCTTTTCAAGTCCGTTCAAATAGCCGCAAAGCAGAGATACGTTGCGCTGTTCATTTGGTATCCCATTCGATTTGTCGACCAATTCTTGCCAAAATGACTCTGGCTCTGGTGCTCCCAGTGCCAAGCCTTTGCCGAAGGACCACTGCCGGCCATTTTTTTGAGTAAGGAGTTCTTCGATCAAAATATCTAAGGATGCGATGTTCTCCCACGGAGCATTCTTTCCAAGCAGTTCGACTATCTGGAATATTCTTTCGTAGATAGAGGTGGTTTCGGTAACGCTCTCCATCACCTCGATGTCTGCGAAGTCCAGTAGGTTTCCTGAGCCTGTTGCGAACGTGTAAGCCCGGACTTTCGCGATATAGCTCTTGGGGCGCAAGGCCTCTTCCAGATCTTGTAGTCTTGCCAAGTCATCGGGGGCCATAGTTTTGCCATCAAAGGTAAGGGCCGCTCTTACTCCGAGCCATCCTTTGGACCAGCCCTCGTCTCCGGCGATTGTTCTAAATAGGTCTTCCAACTCATTATCGATTCCCGCATTCATCCACAGCGTGCGAAAGCGTGTAGCAATAATTTCTTTCACTCGTTCTTTGTGAGGTGAACCGCCGACAATGAGATTCCGACACAGGGCAAGTGTTAATGAATACCAATTCTGAACATCGGAATGACTCGACGGTTGCCAGCCAAAATCTGTAGGGCGACCATCTGAGCCGCGTAAATGCATCGAGGAAAAATGCCAAGACTCAAGTAACTCATTTAGTGCATTGAGACCTGTTTCCTGGATTTTTGGATTTGAGTCAGAGAGAAGTTGCGTAACCAAGCCTAGCCGTTGGGAAATTAACGCCTTGGTACCAGATAGTTTGAGATGGAAGAGCTCTGCAAAAAAACTTCGTGCCGAGTTGTAGTTGTAATTGGGGGGTTCTGCAGCAAGAAACTGAGCAAGGGCATAGACAGCACTGTCAAACAGTTTTTCATCATATGCCGCAGCCCCCAATACACGCATCCAATGATGTCTGTTGGTCGCCTTTGTGGATAAAATCTGGTCGCAATTCTCCCCCGTAGTTGCCTTTTTGATGGCTGATAACGAAGCTTCAGGGGCAAGAAGCGCAACGTTTTCAAAGATGGCGATTCCGTGGTCGTTAAGCGTAGTAATGTTGCCGAGTGCAGATGGGTCATCCAACCATTGATTTGCAATTTGTTTTGCTGTTTCACTATCGTGAAGGTACCGAAGACGTCGACTGAATGATTTAAGTAAGCGCTCATGCCCTTTCTGCCACATTGCTGCCATTAGATGATTTCGAGGAATCCGATCCAGTGCATTCTTGGCTAAACGATTGGCAATCGCGTGAGGCAGAACAGCACGCCATCTAGAACGGCTTTGCACTAAGTCTCGACGCTTAATTTCTTCGACATATCGGAAGAGGGTCAAGTAATCCAAGGATGCAAGACTGGCCAGAACGCTTAACTCGCTATCCGACCCAATTCCTTCAATATCAAACGAGTAAACGAGGGAGCAAATTTCCGCAGCACGTAGTAAGTCATCCCCGGCTTGATTTCGCTGCTGAAATAGGCGCTTGAACAATTCGTTGTCAGTTAGTCGCGCGAGGTTATCTTGGCGATTACTATTGCGAGCTAAGGCCAATGCAATGCGCGCATTTCCCCCCGAAAATTCGGCAACTCTCGAGCGGTCAATTTGGCCAAGGTGGGGGGCAAGGCGCTCCAGGATATCTTCGATTGTCTTTTCAGATGCAGGCTCGAGCCGGAAGACTGCAGTATCTTCTGGCTCATCCTCTGTGACGTCGTATTCGATAGTGATGAGACTTACTGTCGGTGCCAATTGTCGAACTGCGTGGGTAAGGGTTCGGTGTGTCTCTGGTTTGCAGTTGTCTATGACTAAGATTGTTCGGCGGCGGGCTGCACCAAGCCGACAAATCAATTCTCGTGGTGATGGTGTTGGTTCTGCTCCTTCATCCGTATACATGACGATAGAGGTCGCCAATGGATCTACGCCAATATTTTCCTCGAAGAGGGCTTGAACAAGTCGAGTCTTGCCTACTCCAGATAACCCGACAAGGCGTAGTACCCCATTGCCATCTCGGAGGGCTGAACGCATTGCTTCAACACCTTGTGAAATTGACAGTATCTCTGCATCCTTATTACGACAGTCCGCTAAGCGAGTGCGCTCATCGATGAGATATGTTGAGTTTTGAGCATCGCCATAGGCCCAGTTGGTATAGGGCTGCCAGCCAATCAATGGTTCGCCAACTCGATCTCTTACCCATAGGGCCACGCCAGAGTATTGATTAACCCACTGAGCCAACCTACTTCGGTCATAGAAGTCTAGTTTTAGATTGTCACGAGAGGGGATGTCAGCTAATGCCGCTCCCATCGCTTTTAGTCTCCGACGATAAGATGCGTCCGCCAGGTTTTCGCCGGAGCTGACTATGATGTAAGCGCCACTACGGTCAGCGAGTTCTTTGATTGCCGGTCGAAGGACTCCATCAGGCCTCATCTCACGAGTGATTTCGCTAGCTGCCATGCTTGGCTTTTTGACTTGAAAGCCTGTTTCGGGTGCGGGGATGAAGTCAAATTCACTATCCGATTTAACGCTCGATACTCTGACGTCGATGCCTCCATCTGGCGCATCCTGGCTTCCTCCTGCGATAACAGACGATATCTTTAGTCCATTTCGGAGTGCTTCAGCTTCACACAAAAGCCGAACAAGGCTTCGAAGTTCGGAATCATCCAGCTTCTGGATGTGGCTTTCGGAAATCTCAAACATCATTTGCCGCTTTCTGGCTGCATCGGGGTGCCTAGCATAAATGACAAGCAACTTGCTGCTGAGCTTGCATCCTAAATTCCCAAAAATTTTGGATCTGATAGCTAAAAAATAGAAAGCCCCTCTATGGGAAGTGAGGGGCTTTCTGGAAATAGTGATTTTTGGAGGGAGGTGACCACTTAAGCTATTGGGTTCAGCGCAAGTGTTAGGTTGGGAGAATGCAGAGGAAACTTTTTGACCGGTTATGGCAGCTTCATCCGAGCTTCATAAGCTGCTCTTGCTTTCTCAATCTTATCTCCCTGCTCTCGAAGTATCTCATCGCGGTTCCAATCGCCTTTCAACGGCTCTTCGGTCGGCAAATTTGCATGCTGACGTAGCCGACGTACCAATTCCGATACTTCCAGTCCGAGTACAGAAAATCCATACTGTCGAGCCCAGAAATACTCAGTGTATTCAGGAGGATCGTCAAACTCGCTTACTCCTGATAGGTGATTTGCCAACTGCTCAACTTTATAGGGTAGGTTCAGGATTCCGTACATTAGATCAGCCGGCAAAACCTTCCAATCTACGTCCAATTCTAATGGGGAAAACGCAGGCACTTTCACGGTTGTTGTGTGATAAATGCCGTCGCTTCCTGCTGGCCGTCCCTCGCTCGTGCCGTCATCAAATGAGACTTGTACGCAGCCGTTTATGAAACGATCTAAGTGCGCAATGACGAGGATCGCAAGATAGCTCGATTCCTTATTGATGCGCTCATTCTCTCGTAGCGATTCGCGCTTCCACGTTAGCCGCCCACCCATCCATACCCCAAGCAGGCCCGATGCAGCTGAAATGATACTTGGTACGAAACTCCAATCGCTTGCCATATGGTTTTCCTCCTTGCGCGATATTACCCAAATTAGCACTAGTGACACCTTGTCATAGAGCCTGCTACGAATGCCGTGATCTAAATGACGATTTCCTGAGTTGATGTCTTGGATCATGACAAGTATCTTGATGATTATTAGCAGGGTTCAATTCAGGGCGGGGTGTTACCAATGGGTGAAATGTTGATGGAAGATGTCGTCGCCGCACTTCGTCGTAAGGATTCAAGTCTTGCGGCCCAGGTGTTGAGTGAATTTCTTGAAGAAGGCAATCAAGGGGAGCTGCTTGTGGCTCTACGCGAAATGACTGATGCGTTTGGTGATGCCCAGAATTTGGCGGAGCAAGTTGGGCTCCAACCCAGACAGTTTGACTGTCAGTTATCGAGTGATGGAGACCCATCGGTAAGCGATTTTTCTGCAATTTTGAAGGCCATGGGAATGCAACTTAGGGTTAGGAATCTCCGTTAGTTGAAAATTGTGATCGGTCTAAGGCCCTTAGAATCGCCGTATTTGGGGAAAACGTGACGGATGACCTACGGTTGTACTCGAGGGATATTTGACTATGGATTATGGTGATATCGCTTCATGCGATGCTTTGAGAGCGCCTGACAAAGCTTTGCTCGCGGATGAGCGAATGGAACCATTTGTGATCCTCGGTAAGGATGGGATACGTCAGGTAACGCTTGCGGAACGCCATGCAGAAATTTCCCGATATGAGTTGAGTAAAGAAGTTCCTCTGGATGTGCGAGTGCATTTTGAGAATGCGAGGAACCTCTATCTCTATGCTTGGTTTGTCTACCGGTTCCATGCAGTTTCGGAAGAGCATGCATTGGGATCGCTCGAATATGCACTTCGCTTGCGCTTAATTGCCGGGGCATTCGTTAGCGCAGCCAAGGGGGACAAGATGGGCTTGGCAGACCTCTTGAAGCGAGCAAAAAAGCACGATCTCATTCGCAACGAAGAAACCAAAAGCCGAGTAAGGTGGGCTACTGAACTAGCGAGGGATCGCCATAGCCTTCTCCAGATTGATGCCATGGGTCGTGCTGGATTGACCGAAATGGTAATAGACGATTCGAACGTCGCGCCGACTGAGGATGATTTGGCATGTGACTGGATATCTGTGTTTGTTGAGTCCTTGCCAACAATACGTAACGACTATGCCCATGGAAGTCAGACACTGCGGCCGACTGTGCTTCGGACATTCGATATTGTGTGCGATCTAATAAATCAACTCTTTACTAGCAGCTTCACAAGGGAGCGGTGACCGATATAGGGAGCGAGCTTTGAGCGACACGTCGAAATGAACAAATCATTAACGTCGAGTTGGTACGCTTGCTGTTCCTCTGTTCTTGCCCTGCCGATGGCCTTTGCTTTTCTTCTTCGTGAACTGACCAGCCAAATGTCGGAGGCATTCTGTGACGTGTCTTCTGGCAAATGCAAACAAATCGGCCTTTGCGGCCATTCGCTTGAGGCAATTAAGTCTGCCGAAATTAACGAATTACCTGCCGTTGAGCGTTCATGCAGTAGAACGGCAGGTTTCCGATCCACCGAAGTGGTTGAATGCTGGTGGCAAGCAGCTTCTTAGGAGGGGCTTCAAGAGCCAGAACGATGTAAATTCAAATGGACGAAACCTATGATGACATTTGGTCAATCAGGGCATGCAACCATTCTGATCAACTGATTGCAGAAAATATCGAGGGTTTGGTGTTGACAAAAAAGATGCGTGGTCCGATTGGGGGCAGTGCAAGTACCGCTGGAGCAAAGTATGGGGCCTCAATCGCTGCTTGGGCCGCGACCCGCATGCTGCTCGGGGCGCGTGCCTCTTTGCCTTGGTTGCTCCCACAAGGATCGTTTATTTGCGACCTCTGGTGCGAAAGTGAATCAGAGGTTGATGATCTTGTATTGAAGGTGATGCCACAAGCCAAAGTGTTTATCCAGATGAAACACGGCTTGGCAATAGGAAGTGAATTCGATAAAGCAATCGCGCAGCTTGCCAGGCAGTACGCAGATTTGAAATTTAACAGTAGCACTGATCGTTTAGTGATCGTCTCTGACCCAAGTGCATCAGGAAGCATTCGATGCGATTTTATAAAGGCGTTATCTTGGTTTCATAATCTGCCCGTTTCCCAGCCCCTTACGAACTTTCCACATGGAAAAGGTCCTTCTAGCGTCCTGGCTCGGGTGCAACGAATATTCGACAGCGAATACTCCAAACACCGCCACATTCCAACTGAAGTTGACTGGCGAGGTTTCCTTGGGGCAGTTCATCTGACCATACTTGATCCAATGAGTGGTAATGACTATCACGCATGCGTGGAGTCACTCAACACAATTGTCGCAAGCAGTACAGGTAACTTGGCATGGAAGGTGATCTCCGACCTATGCTTGGAGGCGGGGAGGTTACGACGTCCGATGGATGCGGCGGCGCTGATATCTCAACTTACGTGCGAAGGAATTTCAATTAGGCTCCGAACTGGGCAACAGCCTACGCTCACGGGGGTTTGTGCTGAGTTCAACAAGAGTCAAATAGCAGCACTAATCAAGCAAAAGCGCTACGACAAGAACTCGTATGTCATGCGAGCTGATCTCAACACTCAATTAAATAGGTTTCTTGAGTCGAATGAACACATCTTTCTAGTAGCGGGAGGTTCCGGCCAAGGCAAAACAACCTGGTGTGTTTCTCAGGCAGAGCAAGATGATGAGCAGATTCGTGTCTTAATACCTGCTGAATATATCGGATCTGATGACCTACATCTTCGTGACACTCTGGGTCGCTTTTTGAACCGGCAGGCAGAAGAGCTTCATCTTAGTTCTTTCTCTACTGCGGAAATAATCAACTGGTTTCGTTCGACCTCCTTGCTAATTTTTCTAGATGGCCTAGATCGAGCACTTATTCCTCGGAATACCTTGCAAAAATGGCTTCAAAATACGATGGCAGAGGCTGAAGACTCCGCAGGCCGCTTCGTATTTACAACACGTCCTGAGATTTTTGAAGTAGTTAAGTCGGCATTAGGATCCAAGCTGAAGATTGCCGGATTGGAGGAATTTTCGGAATTTGAAGCCATTCAGGCCGCTGAAAAGCTTGGGATTCCCGAACTTGCTAAGTATAGACACCCTCGCATGATGAGTTTCTGCGCAAACTTGTGGAGTATCGACCTTACGAAGTCCTTCCGCCCAGAGGAAGCCGTCGCTGCTTTCATCAAACACGCCGTTGCCGAGATTGCATTTGAATATAGTCTGTTAAGCGAATTGATAGAGATCGCTCTTGATGATCTTGGAATGGAGCTAGCGAATTCCCCATCCGGCCTCCTTGAAGCCGACAGTCTACGTCGCTTCCTGCTGCAACATAATTCGATATATATCGCTCTAAGAAAGTCCAATTTTTTATCCGTCCATCACGAAAGAGGCCGCTTGGAGGTGGACGAGATTGCAGAGCATTTGGCAGGCAGGCATGTTTGCATAAATGAGGAGTTAACGAACTGGAGTTCGATCAACGAATCCCCGCTAAAAGTGGGGGCACTTAGGTCAGCACTAGAACAGCTCGCGGCACGCGACCCAGCCGCAGCGTTCCCTTTTGTGGAGCAACTGGCAGAGACCTATATCCGCCTTGGAGATAAAACCTGCTTGTCGTTAGTCTGCTCCAGCATTAGTGCGCACACGGATTTGATTCCGTTTACAGATATCGCACTGCGTTTGGCTAATTCTTGGCGAAAATCAAATCTTTTCTCTTCCTGGGGGCCGGGACGTGCATTGCTTGACCTAGTGAGCAATTGCCGATGGAACGCAAACTTTCGGTTAAGTTTGCTCTGGTCACTAGCCAAGAATGAAAGTGGCTACGACTGGCGAACGAAGCATTGGTTAACCCCCAGTTATGCACCCAACTTTCACGTCACAGAATGGCGATCCCGTTTTCTTAAGGTAATAGCTGAAACTCCAGCCGAAAGCTTACGTTTCCTGCTGGACTGGTTCGACTCTGATATACCGCTCCAAGACACAAACGAAGCTGCCATGTGCAATTTGGCACAAGGCTGCTTCTTTCTGACTGCAAAATCGCGCCTAGAAACGGCCCTTGAGCTACTGGCCAACGACAAAAGGCCAAGTTGCCGCTTGATGCTAGATTACCTGGCGCACAGCTACCCTGAGCACATCCATCAAGTACTCTTGAATGGTGCGGATTTCCTTCCATTTCCGACTAAGGTAGGCCTAGCACTCGCTATGACTACTGACGATGGCCCGCATCCTGCAGCAACTCAACTGGCGCAACACTGGCTTCGCGTAGAGCGTCATCAAGCTGAGCAACACCTTCTGCTAAGAATACTGAGCCACGCAGGTGATGCCGCAGCCGCTCAGCAGCTTATTGCTTGTGAGAGCCTGGCATTAGAGGATATATCTGCCTTGTACGGACTAGCTGCTGATAACTTTTCCGAGGTATTGGACGAATTGCTAAAAAGAGAGGCAATTCGAGACCAAGTGCTTCACGGTTTAGCTGTTGGCAGACCTAAGGCTGAGCATGTTCTCCCTCTTAGTAGAGCACTTTTGAAGGTGTTTAATGAAACTCCACCTACAAATGAACTCGGAAGGCTCACTGAAAGCATCTTGTATGCAGCATCTGGCACAAATGAGCCTAAGGAAGAACTGCTAAAGTTGGTTGCTATGGTGATTGCGCGTGGTAATGCTGAAGTTCGAATGAATCTCGTATTTTTTGCTGCCGGGAACAGCGAGGATAGGATGCTCTCCGAGCGGAAACAATCACTTCAGGTTTCAGTCCTAAACATGCTCAAAGATCGTGAGAATGCTCCTGAAAATCTGAAAACACTTGCCCAGTTTCTCATCCTCAAACACTCGGAAGATTCATTTGTGCGATCTTATCTCTTGGAATTGGGACGTCGTCATCCGAACTCAATTTGCTTTTCCGACCTTGGAGGTTGGACAGCTGCGACTGAAAAATTGACGTCGTATCTGGATAAGGCACTTAGGGAATGACGTGCGTAAGAGACTTTTCCTGTCTTTAATAGACATCACGAGGCCTTAGTTGAGCGGCAGATAAGCCGTTGATTGCGGTCTGATTCAGTACCTCAGCTCAACGGTCGCTAAGGCCGAAATTGCGGCTTTGGCGATGGCGTGACGAGTGATAACAGTGTGTCCCAGACTATATTGGGTGCAACCTTCACGGTGGGAGTGGGGTGCTATCCCTGTGTCTCAGACATTGCTTGGCGTTTGGTTCCCTGTAAATGACGTGGATTGGAATCTTGGTGTCTCAGACTTAATTGCCGATGAACAGAATCGTGTTCTTACCAATTAAAGTCGAAAACTGCCTACCTCAAGGGGAGCCATTGCTTGGCTGCCAGCAAAGAACTGCTTTAACAAAGGAAATAATCAATTGATCGGTATGGTCACCAAGGCTCGTGTACTGCGTGCTGCCACAATCTTTCGGGAGCGAGGGATTAGCCAGTCGGAGGTAGCCGAAATTGTTGGGGCAAGTCAGCCTCAAATTAGCCGAATCCTCAAAGGAGACGGGATTCGAAGTCGGAAATCTCTAATTTCGACCGCTCGGTTAGTTGGGAGGAGATCAGCGGCGGCGTGTTGCCCAAAATGAAGCACCAATTAAGTTGGCAAGCCAAAAATCTTCAAATATCGATACTAATGTAATGGTACTTTGCATTTGATCTAGCTGTAGGCTATAAGGTTGACCAAATTTAAACTACGGGCAATCCTTACATGCGCTGTTTAATGAAGGACCGCACATGATCAAACTGATAGAACGACAGCATCTGTACTGCCCATGCAAAGCAACAACGAAACACTCATTGCACTAGACCTTTTTTGTGGTTCAGGGGGGGTCACCCTTGGGCTTAAGGATGCTGGCTTTAAAGTGGTAGGTGCGATCGATCTGAACACTAAAGCATGCGCGACATACCGCGCAAACCATCCAGAAGTACGATTGGTTGAGAGAGACATCCGAGAGGTCTCCCCGTGCGAGTTCGCCGATCTAGTACCCAAAAAACTTGATCTTTTGGCAATTTGTGCCCCCTGCCAGCCATTCAGCACTCAGAATCGCCACAAAAGCAAAGATGACACTCGCAACGATCTTCTTTCCACTGCCATACCATTCATAGAGACATTCACACCCAGCTTGGTGTTTATTGAGAACGTACCGGGGCTACAATCCAGCGATGTCTTTACATTCTTCACAACATGGCTGCATAAAATAGCTGGCTACGCAGTTTCCGAACCAATCAAACTAAACGCAGCCGATCACGGCGTCCCACAACGACGTGCCAGAATGATTCTGGTTGCGGCAAAAGGCGTACCACTGGAAGATGCAGTCAGAATTGCACAGGCAGAAAAGAAGTTTGTCCGAGATGCAATTGGCGACTTGCCCCCGCCATCAGTCGGCCGTACGGAGGCAAATCCTGATCCATTGCACTTTGCCAGAAAACATACCCCGCTCAATATCGTTCGTCTCCAGCACATTCCCAAGGATGGTGGCGGACGCGAATCCCTGCCCGATCATTTACAGCTCGCCTGTCACAAAGGCAAAAAAAGCTCATCGTTCTCGGATACATACGGCCGCATGCGATGGGGCGATGTTGCACCGACATTGACAACCGGCTGCACGGACATTACCCGGGGACGATTTGCTCATCCGGAACAGCACCGTGCCATCACCCTGCGCGAAGCTGCCAGATTACAATCGTTTCCGGATCACTATGTTTTCAAAGGTAATGCCAGCGAAATCGCGACTCAAATTGGGAATGCCGTTCCTCCTCAAATGATGCACTGCATCGCCCAAAGCCTGAAAAAGGCATTGACCCGCCAATCTAAAGACTAATCCCCCAGCAGCCGTGACATTTGCTCGATGGCACGGCTCGCCCTACCAGTAACGATATCCATGTCTCGCAACCACATGACAAAGTATTGCGCATGGTAGACTTCCCTGAATCTACAAAAGACTAATGCACAAGTAATCAGGGGTTGCAATGACACAGCTACGAGTCAGGGCGCGCGCTGTCGACATGCTCGGCAGGCAACAAATTGCAGGCATACCAACCGCTATTCACGAATTGTTCAAAAATGCCCACGACGCCTACGCCGATCGCGTTGAAGTCGATTTCTATCGTCGTACCCGGGTTCTGGTTTTACGTGATGATGGCTATGGCATGACTAGGGAAGATCTGGAAAATCGCTGGTTGACAATCGGCACAGAATCACGGGTAAAAGCGAATAGCACGGCAAATACCGATGAGTGGAGAGGCCTCCGGAATCCGCCCAAACGCATCATTATGGGAGAGAAAGGCATTGGACGACTGGCCATCGCCGTCATCGCCCCCGTCACACTACTCATGACCCGTGCCGCCCGCCCAGATGGCCTGCACAACCTGATCGTCACGCTTGTTCACTGGGGGTTATTTGAACAGCCCGGCATTGACATCAGCGCCATCGACATCCCGATTAAGGAAATCCCCGGTGGCACCTTGCCAAGCAATAGCGACATCATTACGCTGGCCAACCACGTTGCAGCCAACCTTGCCAGCCTTCAGCCCGACATTGCACCCGAGGCCTACGACACCCTCTGCCGTGACTTGGATCGGGTGCGCACGATTAGTCCAGACATCCTCGATACCACGCTGAACCGTGACAGAGAAAAACCGCTCTCTCTCAGTGGAGATGGCTACGGTACCCATTTCATTGTCCTGCCAGTTGCCTCTGAACTGGATGACGATATTGATGGTGGCGCAGATAAGGATGCCTCCAAGCTGGAGCGCAATCTGCTGGGCTTTTCCAACTACATGTCTGATCAGCTCCCTGTTATCACGACAGAATTCCGTGACCACAATGGCAGTGAACCGCGTTCACTGATTGGGCCAAATGAATTTTTCTCTAACAACGATTTTGAAAAAACAGACCAATTTTTCGAAGGCACTTTCGACGCGAATGGCCAATTCACCGGCACAGTCAGCATTTATGGAAAATCACGCCCGTTTGTTTGCAACTGGTTGGATGGCCGTGGTCGACAGCCCCGCTGCGGTAGTTTTTACTTTAAATATGGCTATGTTCAGGGGGCGCAAAAAGACTCAAAGCTCAGCTCTGAAAGTTGGATTGATATTACAAAAAAATTAGATCGCTTAGGCGGACTGTACATTTATAGGGACAGCATAAGGATGCTGCCTTATGGCAACAGCGACATTGATTGGCTGGACATCGAAAAAAGACGAACAAAATCAGCTGGCGATTGGTTTTTCTCTTATCGCCGAGGGTTTGGTTACGTAGAAATTTCGCACGAACATAATAGTGCACTTTCTGAAAAAGCAGGCCGAGAAGGCTTCCGCGAAAACCAAGCTTATCGTGATTTCCGATCCATTCTTATTAATTTTTATCAGCAACTAGCTTATGAATTCTTTCGCGAAACATCTCCCCAAGGTGACTTCTGGGATGTGAAAAAAGAGTTGGATTTGCAATCAAAATTACTGGAAAAACAAAGGAAAAAAGCTGAAGGGAGAAGGGGAGAGCTAAAAAAACAGCTAGATGTTTTCTTCAAAAATTACGAGAACAATTTCTTTGAAAATGAAAACAAGAAAGTCAGAAGTTACATTGAAGAAAGCATAGCCAACCTGACAAACATTCACAGCTTGGGCGACTTGGCACTAAAGCTGCGTAATCTAGATGCTGAGGTACGCGCACAATATAGAAAACTGGCTAGTGCCAGCATCATTTTGGCCCCAAAAGGGCTTTCACTTGGGAAGTCACTTGAGCGTGACTGGAATGCTTACCTGAATACATCGGCCACGCTAAAAGCAGAAATACTTGACCCACTGCGCGTGCATATCGACCAGCAGTTACATAATGCTACCGAAGGGCATATTGCCGAAGCCCAGCGCATTGAAAATGCCTTGCAAGATATAGAGAAGGAACGAACCGAGTCTGTAAAAGCATTAAGTAGTCTTCGCCGGGCCGCATTAATGGCTAGCGACAATATGCAGAAAACCTTGCGTATCACGCTACAGGATGAATTTGCCGGGTTACGCGTCAGTATGGAAAATTTGGTGGGTGACTTTACCAAACGCACAGCAGAGAACCCGGCATATCTGGACGAAGTCCGGCACGACATCGAAAACGCCATGAGTGCGCTGAGTGAAGAGGAAGCCTCGTTGCTCGATGCCTTCAGGCGCCAAATGGACGAACTCACCGAAGGTATTACTGCCCGAGAAACACTGGACGATCGTTTCGCCGCACTGGAAAACCGTAATCAGCAACTGGAAGAGCAGCTCGATTTTTATACGGAATTTGCCCAAATGGGCATGGCTGTCGGCATCCTGCAGCATGAATTCGAACGGGCAGCCAACGGTATACGTGTTGCCCTGAATGACCTCAGGCCATGGGCAGATCGAAACCCCCCGTTAGCTCTGATTTATAAACCGCTGCGCACCCATATCGAGCATCTGGATGACTACCTAAAAGCCATTGATCCTCTCGGCCGAAGACTTTACCGCTCAACCGTCACTCTATCCGGCGAGGAAATTTTGTCTGCTGTACGGCGCATATTTTCCCTAACGCTCGAAGAAGCAAAAATAGAACTGGTACCCACCTCAGCTTTTCGAGAGCTCAAGATCGACTGCAAACCCCCCGCCATCATTGGCGCGTTTGTAAACATTATTGATAACGCGATTTACTGGATCGACAGCCGCGCCCAAGGTGAAAGAAAAGTCGTTCTAGATGCTGATGGACAGGACTTGCTGATATCCAATACCGGTCCAGGCATAGAAGAGCGGATGAAAGAACAGATTTTTGACTTTGGGGTAACCAAAAAGCCCGGTGGCCGCGGCATGGGCTTGGCAGTAAGCCGCAACGCCCTACATCGTGAAGGGTTTGAACTGGAACTGGCACAGGCCGGACTGGACACCCACCCTATTTTCCGCATCAGCGCAAAAGAACAAGTGAGCGAAAAATGAATCGTGAAAATGCCATTCAGGTTGAGCCTGTAGCAGCAAATATTGATGATCAGCCCCCTGTTATCGAAAGCTCCCCGGCACAAGCTGGCGACAAAGCAACCCCGTCCGCACCTACCCCTGAAGAGATCTGGCAACAACACTGCATGAACGCAGTAAAAAGCTTTCTAAAAAATGTGGTCATTGTGGACAACGAACCATATACACCACCAGAAAATGCACAACTCAAAACAATCCAGGCGCCACTCGCCATTCCTGTCGATGTGGGCATGGGTGGAGTGCAAGCAGCGGCTGAACTCAGCCAGCCGGTAACCACCCAAACGCAGGGTGATGCGTTAACAGGAGGGGCAGATTTGACTGCTCACCGCCTGGACATCATTGAGATTTCGGACTCATTTGCCGATGCAGGCTTGTCCTGCGCCTTTGTACTGCCAAAAGATACAGATACTGACAGCGATGCCAAGAAGAAGCGGGCGCTTAAAGCGGCCAAAGCTGCTGATGTGCTGATCATCGATTGGCACCTGGAAAAACAATCGCCAGAGTTAACAAAAGAAATTCTGAAAGAACTAGCTGAGCAAGATATAAATGAGGGCAACAGACTACGCTTGATTTGTATTTACACTGGAAACATGGTGACAGTTGAGATATTGAATGAAGCCGTGTCCGCGCTTGGCAGTGGAGGTATTGACCTGAGCAAGGTTGATGGCGAAACCGCAAAGAGTGCAGCATGCCTACTGGCTATCGTCAATAAATATACTGTTCCCAGTAGCGATTTACCAGAAAAAATCATCACCCTGTTTACAAAATTAAACGATGGACTGATTCCATCATTTGCATTGGCATCAGTTGGCGCAATCAGAAAAAATACGCACCACCTTCTAACTCGTTTCGAAAGTGACCTTGATTCAGCTTATATTGCAAACCGCTTGATCACAGATCCACCAGAAGACATAGCAGAGTTGATGCGTGATTTGTTGGTGGCGGAATTTGAGAACTCGCTTAGCTATGACGCCGTTGCGGATGAATACCTAACACCAAAACCTATAGAAAATTGGCTGCAAACAAAAATCAAAACCCCAAACAGCAATAAAGCAGAATCAACAGAGACATCGCATATAAAACTAGAAACCATAAAAACAAAAATCACAAAAAATAGAAAGGAAGTCGCCAGTGCGTTAGATATAAGAAATGAAGATGTTCAAGCAATAGAGCAAGCTATAGGAGCAAAAATTGATAATATCAAAACAAAAGAAAAAAGAGTCGCCATAAAAAAAGAAGGTGACGTTAACATGGAGTTAATAAATCAGTTACTCAAACATGGAATAAACGACAAAGGTGTAAACAAACCAGCTTCTGAGACGCCGCAAATTGATATCCATGAAAGCAACAGAAAACACATCTCTGCCTTTCTTTCTGGCTCAACACAGGAATCAATAAATCGTGAAAATAAATTTTCACGCATGGTTGCATTACGTCGAGAAGCATTTGGCTCACACAAAGCTCCATGGAACACAAGCTGGGTGCCGTCCATTACTACTGGGACAATACTAAAACTTAAGACCATAGAAAAAGACAAAAAAAATGAGAGCGCAGTAGAGCCAAACGGTGAAAATAACGACAATATCAATAGTGCAGATAGTAAAGAAAAATCCACATACTATATTTGCCTAACACCTGCATGCGACACGCTTCGTCTCGAGGAAAAATCAGCATTCTCTTTCATTAAAGCAGAAGAAAATACCAAAAGCTACAACCTGGTTGTAAAAAACGAGGATGGGCTTGACCTGCATTTAAAGTTCAGTACGAAATCACCAGAAATTTTCACATTTAAATTCGCGCCAGACCCTATAAAAAAAAGAGTAATAGGAGAGCGTGTTGATGATGGGAATAATAAATTTAAATTCCCACGATCAGATGTGCAGGAATTTATCTGGATGGGTGAAATGCGCTACAGCCGTGCGGTGAGTGAAATTGCAAAAATTTCCAGCACCTGGATGCGAATCGGCCTGATAGATTCAGAGCATCTTAGAATTGCAGCAAAAGGCTAAATTACTGTATTAACCCGGCAATCCAATAGGTTCATTAGGCAGCATATTGGATTTTCCGATGTCTAAAATAGGACATAACCCGTTTTGGACGATTCTGTATTTTCATCATTGCGCCTCGCACCTTTGATTCCAGTTCATCCCGATTCTTGGCTGGTTTCCCGCCATGGACCAATGCCTTCAAGTCACAGTTCAGATATTCGTCCGGATTGAGTTCTGGAGAATAGGCGGGCAAAAAGAACACCTCAATGTGTTCGGTGTACTTTTTCAGCCAGTCCCGAACCTTGTTGCTGTGATGCACTCGCAGGTTGTCCAGAATCAAAAATACCTTGCGCCCGGCCTCCCGAACCAGTCCGTCCTGAACAACGCTCAACCTCTTGATTTGATGGGCTAATTTCGTCATTTTGCGGACGATAATTTGCCGGAAATGAGATAATAACGCCTTGATTCCTTGCAAATTTTCGTGAGTTTTCGATGCGTCCCAAAGGTAAACATCCCTCGACCGGCGACTTGTTTCAGCAGCCCCTGGCGGAACTGATCAATCTCAAGCACCCGTTGGTGAAATTGGCCGAGTTGATCGACTGGTCACTCTTCGAAACCCGATGGGCGGAGTTCTTTCCCTCCCGTACCGGGCGCCCGGCCAGTTCGCCGCGATTGATCGCGGGGTTGCTCTACCTGCAACACACGTTCGCCTGCTCGGATGCGGATCTGGTCTGGACATGGGTCGAGAACCCTTACTGGCAGCATTTCTGCGGCGAAACCTACTTCCAGCACGAGCCGCCGATTGATCCCTCGTCGATGACGCGCTGGCGCCAGCGGGTCGGTGAAGAAGGTGTTGAGTGGTTGCTGACTGAAACCATTGAAGCCGCCCGCCGGGGCAAGGTGGTCAAGGCAAAGAGTTTCGAGAAAATTATCATCGACACCACGGTGATGGAAAAAGCCGTGGCTTACCCGACCGATAGTCGCCTGCTCGAACGCGGTCGGCAGCATCTGGTGAAACTGGCAGGCGCCCTGGGCATCACCCTGCGCCAGAACTACAACCGCGAAGCACCCAGGCTGGCTGTGCAGGTCGGACGTTACGCCCATGCCAAGCAATTCCGACGCATGGAAGGCCTGCCTGAAATCCTTGCGCACGGTGGTCGGGCGAGTCTGGCGTGACATTGATCGCAAACTGGATCGCCAGGACGAAGTGCAGTGTGCGAAGGCGGCCAGCATCCTGGCCCGTGTCAAACGGCTGCTGGAGCAAAAGCCCAAAGACAAAAACAAGCTCTACAGCCTGCACGCCCCGGAGGTCGAGTGTATTTCCAAAGGCAAGGCGCGCCAGCCGTATGAATTCGGCGTCAAGGTCACTGTCGCCACCACGCACAAGGAAGGTCTGGTGGTCGGCATGCGCAGTTTGCCCGGCAACCCCTACGACGGCCACACGTTGCCGGAAGCCATCGAGCAGGTGAGCATTCTCACCGCGCAGAAACCGAAGGCGGTGTTTGTCGATAAGGGCTATCGGGGCGTCAGTGTCGAGGGTGTGACGATCTGGCGCAGCGGCCAGAAGCGCGGCGTCACCCCGTCCATCCGGAAAGCCATTCATCGACGAAGTGCCGTTGAACCCGCAATTGGGCACATGAAAAACGAAGGCAAGCTGCGTCGGAATTGGCTCAAGGGCAGCCTCGGTGACGCCCTGAATGCCGTGCTTTGCGGTGCCGGTCACAATCTGCGGATGATTCTCAGGGCCATCCGGCTTTTTTACGTCTGGATGTTGTGTTTCTCCATGGCCGACACCAATCGTCGGCAATCAACCTCTCCCGAATTTCGCCGCTTCGCCGTCCTTTGAAATGGGTTATTCAGGACGGACTAATTATTCAGAACAAATCGTTCTCAGATCATCGAACAAAAATACGGATGCCTTTGCACCATCTGGCCGCTGGTTATCCGGCAGATGTGCTTTGCTGTGCTGGCCGGGTTGCCTGTAACCACGCTTCGTAGCCACCTTTGAGCGGTTTGACCGACAGGTAGCCCTGTTTGAGCAGTTGGCGGGCGGCCTGGATGGCGCCGGCATCTTCCGGGCAGGCGCACAGGGTGACGATGGCCTGTTCCTTGGGCCAGTCGCCGACCGCATCACGCAGGAAGTCGTGCTCGCCGACCCGGGCGCCGATGATCGGGCCGGCATCGGCGATCATTGATGCTCCCCGCAGGTCGAGGAGCAGGGGCGGTTGCTCGGTGGCCAGGGCCTGCAGCAATTCGTCCGGTGAAATATGGGGAACGGCGCAGAATTTACGGAAGCGGTATTTCTGCCAGAGTTTCCAGCCCAGCCAGAACGTCAGTGCGAGCAGCAGCAGGATCAGGGCTCTTCCGGCGTGCCGGTCGAGGGTGGCGATGGCGCTTTGGACGGCATCCTGCAACAGCCAGCCGGCGCCCAGTGCCAAGCCTGCCCACAAACCGGCGCCCATGCCGGCGGCCAACAGGAAACCCGGTTGGCTCATGCGCAGTGCGCCGGCAATCGGTGGCGCGACGGTTGAAAAGCCGGGAATGAACTTGGCGACGACCAGCGACGACAGGCCCCAGCGGACGAAGCGAGCTTCCGTTTGGCTGACGCATGATGACGGATTGATCGAGAGCTTGCACAAACCGGCCAGAACCCGGTAGCCGAAGACCCGGCCGGTGCCGTACCAGACCCAGTCAGCCAGCACCGAGGCGACGATGGCTGCTGCCAGGATGGGAACGATGCCTTCCGGTGCGAGAACCAGGCTGCCAGCCAGTAGCAGGGTGGGCACGGCCGGTACCGGCAGGCCGAGTTGCTGCAACAGCACGTTGAAGAAAACAACGGTCATTGCGTCGTTTCTCAGGGCCTGGCTGATTTGTGCCAATTCCATGGATGCCGCTCAGCGACGTGCTGCCTTGATCCGGCCAATCAGGGCCAGCATTTGTTCGGCAACCAGTTGCGTCAGCTTGGCATCGGTCAGGTTGCCTGCGGCATCGAAGCCGCCAGCAAAGGCGTTGGCGAATACTTCCGGTTTGTTCAGCGGCTGCAGATCGAGGAAAACGCAGACTTGGCGCAGGTGATATTGCGCCCGTGACGATCCCATGCCGCCCGCCGCACCCATGATGGCCACCGGCTTGCCGGCGAGCAGGGCATTGTTCGGCTCGCGCGACGCCCAGTCGAGAATGTTTTTCAAGGCAGGGGCCAGCGAATAGTTGTATTCCGTGCTGCCCAGCACCAGGGCGTCGGCGGCTGCGATCTGGGCGAGAACACGGCTGACGGAAGCCGGTTTTTCGGCGATGTCCTGGTTGTAGAACGGGATGTCCGTCAGGTCGGCGATTTCCATCGTGCTATCGGCCGGCAGATTGGCCTGTGCGGCACGCAACAGGCCGCGATTGGTCGATGCCTGGCGCAGGCTGCCGGCAATGCCGAGGATGTTGATCGTGCTCATGGTGCCTTTCCTTTCGCGTCGAGATTCGTAGAGGGGCAATCTAACATCGAATGCGCCAACTGTTCATCGTTCGGCCGGGTTTTCACCGGCCGCTTGGCTTCAAGGCATCCAGAATTTGGTTTTTTCAGTTACCGCGACATGATTGTCGGCGATGTCGGTGACGCTGAAGGAGAGTGGCATCGCACCGGACGGGATCGAGCCGCTTTCAGCCCGGACAATGGCGCTCTGGATCCCGATTTCGCCACCGGCCACGGTGATTTCCTCGTCGCTGCCCAGGCGCAGGTTGTCGTTGCCGCTGATCGTGATGCGGAAACGTCGTGTCTGGTCGCCGGTATTCATGATCTGCAGGCGATAGATGTTCTCGATGCTGCCATCGTCGGCCTCACGCGACAGACTGCTGCGATCCTTCAGGATGTTGACCTTGAGTGGAATGCGGGTGGCCAGCGACCAGGCGGTAGCCAAGGTCAGTGCGGCAAGGATGGCGGCGTAGATGATGACGCGTGGCCGCACGGCGCGGCGCAGGATATCCATCGCCGAATAGTGGCGGGTCACGGCGTTTTCGGTCGAATAGCGGATCAGGCCGCGCGGGTAGTTCATTTTGTCCATCACCTGGTCGCAGGCATCGATACACGCGGCGCAGCCGATGCATTCGTTTTGCAGACCGTTGCGGATGTCGATGCCGGTCGGGCAAACCTGGACGCAGATGCCGCAATCGACGCAGTCACCCAGTCCTTGCGCCTTGGAATCGGCATTTTTGGCCCGTGGACCGCGCGATTCGCCACGCTTGGCGTCGTAGGCGATGATCAGCGTGTCGGGGTCGAACATGACGAACTGGAAACGGGCGTAGGGGCAGATCTGGCGGCACATCTGGTCGCGCAGGAAACCGGCGTTGCCGTAGGTGGCGAAGGCGTAGAAAACAACCCAGAAGGCTGACCAGGCGCCCGGCGAGAGTGAGACCAGATCGTTGATCAGTTCGTGGATCGGCATGAAATAACCGACGAAGGTGATGCCCGTCCACAGTGAAAACAGGATCCAGACCGAGTGCTTGGCCGTCTTGATGCCCAGTTTTCTGGCTGACCAGGGTTCGGCATCGAGTTTCATGCGTTTCGGGCGCTCGCCTTCGATCACCTTTTCGAACCACAGGAAAATTTCGGTATAGACGGTTTGCGGGCAACTGTAGCCGCACCATAGTCGGCCGGCGACGGCGGTGAACAGGAAGAGCGCCAGCGCGCCGAGAATCATCAGCAGGACGAGATAAATGGTGTCCTGCGGCCACAGGACGAGATCGAAAAAGTAGAACTTGCGCGCATCGATATCGAACAAAACCGCCTGTCGACCGTGCCAGGGCAGCCAGCACAGGCCGTAGAAAACGATCTGTGTCAGCCAGACGAAAATCCAGCGCCAGGTGGTGAACGGGCCGCTGATCGAACGTGGGTAAACCTTGTTGTCCGGATCGGTAATGGCTTTGATGTTGATCGTTTTTCTGGGCGCTGAAGGCTGGGACATGACGATTCCGGACGGTGCTGCGCAGGTGGCGTATGCGGCAGCTGGGCAAAAGGATGCGGGTGAAACGGGGGGCGATGCTATCAACCCCCCTGGCCTTAGGCAATCGGTAAAAAGTCTATTCGCCGATCAACGCCCGGCCGGGTGAGCCGGGCATTCAGAATGGAGCGAGCGTGGCGACGACGCGGCCTGGTTCGATGCGGACTGATTTGAGCAGCCAGCGGGCCGCAATTTCTTCCGGCTTGCCATCTTCACGCAGGACGTAGACCGGTTTGTTGCGGAAATAGTTGCTGATGAAAGCGTTGATGGCCTGTTTGGCCATTGGTTCGCTGTCCCTCGACAGCGCCGGGGACTGAATTGAATGGGCGACCGGGTTTTCCAGGAAAAATGCCTTGCGTTTGTCGTCGTAGCGAATGCCGGCGGTGCCGGCCACATCGACGCCGATGGCCGGGCTGCCCAGCAGGCTGATGTTCAGCCGCGCCGTCACACCGGCCAGGCCGGCCGGTTCGCCCAGCGTTACTTGCGGCGGGGCAGGCAGGGCAACACTGACCAGTCCGCCGTAGTTTTTCTCGCTGCTGCTCGTTTTGGCGAGTGCTTCCTGTACTTCCTGCGTCGAAAAGGAAATTTCCCGCTCCATGAAACCGGCGGCCCAAAGCAGCGGGCTGACGGTCATCAGGCAGCAAAAAACAAGCTTAAATCGGTGGTGCATGGCATTCCTCGAATCGATGGGGCGTGCTGCGGTCAACGCGGCGGCTGGACGATAAATCGTAACGTACAAGTCAGGCTTCGGAGAAACCGTGCGGCAGCCGGGTCACAAATCGATACAGTGAATTACACAACTGATGACATCGGGGCCGTCTGCCAGCGCGTTATTCGCAACAAGGCGCTGCAATATCGCAGCACCGGACAAAGTACCGATTCAACCTCAAGGAGATTCAAAATGTTCAAGACTGTCATCGCTCTCGCTGTTGCCGCTGGTTTTGCTTCTGCTTCCTTTGCCCAGCCGGCCCCAGCCCCTACTGCCGCCCCGGCTGCCAAGGTTGTCGCTCCGGTCGCTGCGGCGGCCGAAAAGAAGGTTGAAGCACCGAAAGCGGTTGAGCCGGCCAAGGTGGTCGAGGCGCCGAAGACCGAGCCGGTCAAGCAAGATGCCGCCAAACCGGTCAAGCACGTGAAGCATGCCAAAGCGGCCGTCAAGGCTGAACCCGCCGCTGCTCCGGCGCCTGCCGCCGCCCCGGCTGGCAAGTAAATCTACGCCGGTCCGCAATCCCGCCAGGAGCGATCCCGGCGGGATTTTTTTTGCCTCTGGTCTGTGCCGGCGTATTTGCTGGCTGCCGCAATCGGGTAATTTGTCCGAAAATGGCGGCATGAATCAGCTATATCGCGGGCGCTTTGCGCCATCACCGACCGGGCCGCTCCATGCCGGCTCATTGGTTGCGGCCGTCGGCAGTTATCTCGATGCCCGTTCGCAGCACGGCGAGTGGTTGCTGCGGATGGAAGATGTCGACACCCCGCGTAACGTGTCGGGGGCGGCCGATGACATCCTGCGCACACTGGAAGCCTTCGGCTTTTGCTGGGATGGTCCGGTGTTGTGGCAGAGCACGCGCAGCGAAGCTTATGCCGAGGCGCTGGCGCAACTCAGGTCGGCCGGGCTGGCGTATGGCTGTGCCTGTTCGCGCAAGGAAATCGCCGACTCGGCCAGCCGTCCGGCGATTGATGGTGGCCTGGCTTATCCCGGCACCTGCCGTGTCGGCTTGCCGGCAGGTCGTCAGGCGCGGGCGTGGCGTCTGCGGGTCGATGGCGATCTGGGTTTTGTCGATCGCTTGCAGGGGCATCTCAGCCAGCAACTGGAAAACGATGTCGGCGACTTCGTTTTGCTGCGGGCCGATGGTTTGTTTGCCTATCAACTGGCCGTCACGGTCGACGATGAATTTCAGGGAATTTCCGATATCGTGCGCGGCGCCGACCTGCTGGCGTCGACGCCGCGTCAGATCTGGCTGCAGCGTTGTCTTGGCTATCGCCAGCCGCGTTACGCGCATTTGCCGGTGGTGAGTAATGCTGCCGGAGAGAAGTTGTCGAAACAGACGCTGGCGCCGGCGCTCGATGCCGGCCGGCCGGTGCCGCAACTGGTGGCGGCCCTGCGTTTTCTCGGCCAGGCCGTGCCGCCCGGCCTGGAGCATGCCCGGCTGGATGAATGCTGGGCCTGGGCGATAGCGCACTGGCAGTTTTCGGCTATTCCTTCCGGACGCGTTATTCCGGGAGCTTCTCCGGCGTGATGCCGGGCATTTCCTCGTCGGCTTGCCAGTGTTTCGGACCGTAGCCGGTCAAACCGACCAATGCCCGGACCAGCCCGTAGCTTAGCCAGCGCAGCAATCGAACCGGCCAGCCGTGTTCGCTTAACTCGTCGGCCCGCATTTCGCGGGCACCTTGTGCGATGGCATCGAGGATGCTGCGGCGCAGGGTTCGGGCGAAATCACGGTCGCGCACTACCAGATTGGCTTCCTTGGCCAGCAGCAGGCTGAAGGGATCGATGTTCGACGAGCCGACAGTGGCCCACTCGCCATCGATCACGGCCACCTTGGCGTGCATGAAGCTTTTTTCGTATTCGAAAACCCGGATGCCGTTGCTCAGTGCCACGGTGTACAGCGCCTGGGCGGCAAAACGCAGCATCGGGTGATCGGTCTTGCCCTGCAGCAGGATGGTGATCCGGACGCCGCGTTTGGCCGCCGCTTGCAGGGCGCGACCGAAACGTACGCCGGGCAGGAAATAGGCGTTGGCGATCAGGATCTCGTCGCGGGCCTCGGCAATCGCATCAAGATAGGCGTGCAGGATGTCGTTGCGGTGGCGAAGGTTGTCGCGAATCAGGAACGCAGCCGTTTGATTGCCCGTCGCCTCGACGGGGGAAGGTCGGCCTGGCTTGAGCCGGAAGCGTCGCTTGAAATTGACCCAGCTGACGATTTCCCAGATACGGCGCGCGGCGTGCAGTGCTTGCTGCACGACGGGGCCATCGACCTGCACGGCGTAGTCGTAGCGCGGGCACATGTCGGGCGGTGCGTTGTCGTCATCGACAATGTTGATGCCGCCGACGAACAGGGTGCGTCCGTCAATCACGGCCAGTTTGCGATGCAGTCGCCGCAGACGATGGCGGCGCAGATGGAAGGTGCTGATTTCGGGCCGGAAGAGCATCGCCCGGACCCCGGCCGCCGTCAGAGTCGGCAGGAAATCGTCGGCGAAATTCCGGCCGCCGAAGCCGTCGACCGTGACATTGACCGTGACACCGCGCCTGGCTGCCTGGCACAGTGCGTGGCAGACGCGCTGGCCGACCGGGTCATTGGCGTAGATGTAGCTTTCGAGAAAAATCTCGTCGCGCGCGGCATCGATTGCCGCAAGCAGCGCCGGGAAATATTCCCGGCCTGAATTGAGTAGCGTGATCCGGTTACCCGGCAGGAAGTCAGGCGCCATGCCGGCCGAGGCATGCCGACAGTGCGGCGTGGTCCGAAATCGCCGACCACGGCTGGCCGTGATGGACTTCGGTGCTGATGATGTTGAAGCCGCGCACGTAAATCCGGTCGAGCCGGAACATCGGCATGGCTGCCGGGAAGCTGCGTACCGGCCGGCCGTCCCGCTGGCTGAACACTTCGATCAGGCCCAGCCGGGCGGCCAGTTGCTGACCGGCCTTGTTGCTCCAGTCGTTGAAATCGCCGGCAATGATGATCGGTGCCGTCGGGTCGGCCATCCGGTCGAGGTAATCGGCCAGGGCATGCATCTGGCGGCGGCGCGAATGGCCGAAAAGCGAGAGATGGACGCAGACACAATGCGCGGCGGGGCCTTCGGGCAGCGCAATCCGGCAATGCAGCAGGCCGCGCTTTTCGAACTGCAGATGCGTGACGTCCTGATTGTGCGAATCGAGAATCGGGAAGCGCGACAAAATGGCGTTGCCATGGTGGCCGTGGTCGTAAATCATGTTGCGACCGTAGGCCGAGGCCTGCCACACCTCGTCGGCCAGGAATTCGTGCTGCGGTGCACTCGGCCAGTTGTGGTGATTTTCGGCATGGCCGAGATGCAGCCCCTGCACTTCCTGCAAGAAGACAATGTCCGGATTCAAATGACGCAGGCGGTCACGCAGTTCGTGCACCATCATGCGCCGGTTGAACTGCGAGAATCCCTTGTGGATATTGAACGTGGTGACGTGAAGGCTGGGAACTGTCAGAAACTGGCCTCTCGAAGCTGCCTTGGTCGCCCGGCTGGGCAACCTGTTCCCCTAGCTTACCAAGGCTGTCCGGCTATTGCAGCATGAACGTTTCGTATTCCAGCCGGTTGAGACTGCGTGACAGCAGATAAAGCCCGGTGATCAGCGTGATCAGGACGGCCAGCGTAAACCCGTAGCCGTAAAGTGCCGCGCCCCAATACAGGGTCAGGGCGGTCAGGGCGATGTTCAGAATGACGAATTCGGCACAGAGAAACAAGACGATGCGTCGCTGATCGAGGTAAAAGAAGACGTTGAGTACCGCCATCAGCCCGACTTGCAGGCCGGCGCCGATGACCTGGACGTAAAGCAGCGGCAGGTACAGTTCGCTGATGTCCAGGCTGTGCAGCAAGGCCGGGCCGGCTACGAAAGTGGCGAGTACTGCCAGGGTCTGGATCTTGCCGATTTCGCTCAGTCCTTGCTGGATCGAATAAACCATTTCATCGCGCATGTTCTCGATGAATTCGAGTGAGCCGCCGCTGCGAACGGCGTTGTAGAACTTGTCGTAGAACTCGACGAAATCGGTTTCGATGCGCACAAGGAAGACCGCCATGCCGGGAATGATCGAGAGATAGGACAGGAAAACCGGCAGGTCGTAGATCAGCGAGGCGCGCAAGCCGCCGATGATTGGGTCCGAGGTGCCGGGGAAATACCAGAACATGAATTTGTCGACCCAGACGCCGAGGTTGTAGAGCAGGCCGACGGCCATCAGGCTGGGGTAGATTTTGTCGCGGTCGGCGAAATCGAAACTGATCAGGCGTTCGCGTGGCAGAAAGTCGCGGGCGGTGAGCAGCCACATGCCGGCAACCAGCACGAAATGGCCGATGACGAATCCGCCGAGCAGGCCTTCCAGCCCGTAGCGCCGGAGAATCAGCGAAAGCCCGACAATAATCGAGTAAGCAATGCCAAACAGGATGACGATGGCGTGGTAACGCTTCATCCCCGAGAGAAAGACAGTCATCACCCAGACGGCGCACATCAGGACGAAACCGGCCAGCATCAATAGCCGGTAAAGCAGGCCCAGACCGGGGAAAACCAGGAACAGGCAGAGGCTGCCGAGGGCGCCGGAAACCAGTACGACGACGAGCAGCAAGCCGTTGAGATTGGGCATGATCCAGTCGTTGCGTTTCTCGAAAAGGCGATCCGAGACGAAGCGGGTAAAGGCGAGCTGGACAAGACCGGTGACGACCAGGCTGACGGCCACGAGGTAGGTGACCGAAGTCTGGAACTGGGTGATCAAGACGGATGGGGTGACGAAGCTGGCACTGATCAGGCCGACCAGCAGGATGCCGAGAATCGAAAAAACCCAGGGGCCGGAGCCAATGATCCCGGCGTAGGTGTAGGCCTCGACCAGGCCGAGCAGGGTGTTCTTGCGCAGCAGGCGACGTAATTCGAAACCGATCCCGGCCATGCTCAGCGCCCTTCCGTCGCGGCGGCCAGCGCCTGTTCGTAAACATCCCGGTAATGGCCGAACATCAAGGTGTCGGTGTAATAGCGTTCGACCCGTGCGATGCCGGCCCGGCTGGCGGCTTGCCATTGTTCCGGTGCGCGCAGCAGGGCAATCGCCGCATCGGCCAGGGCCTGCGGATCGGCAATGCTGACGACTGCGCCCGAAACGCCGAGCGCCTTGTCTTCCGGAGCGAGGCCCTCGATCAACTGGCGGCAGGAGCCAACGTCGGTCGATATGGTCGGCACACCCGCCGCGTAGCCTTCGAGAATGACCAGCGGCAAGGCTTCGCTGATCGACGAGAGGATGGTCAGGCCGATCTTGGGCATCAGGTCGTCAATTTTCTGGAAACCGAGAAATTTGACGTTGTTTTCCAGGCCGAGACTGCGTACCAGATTACGGCATTCTTCGGCGTAGGCCGGGTCTTCATCTTCCGGGCCGGCAATCCAGCCTTCGGCCTGCGGCAGGTGATTGACGACGCGGCGCATGGCCCGGATGAAGGTTTTGATGTCCTTGATCGGGACGACCCGGCCGATCAGGCAGAGCACCTGCGGCACTTCGCTCGGGCGGAGGGCGCGTAGCGGGGCAAAACGCTGGAGACTGATGCCGTTCGGAATGTTGAATGTACGGTCGTCGACCGCGCCATCTGCCACCTGGCGTAGCCGGTTCTGTTCGTAGAGGGCGATGATCGGGTCGGCGGCGTCGTAGCAGAAGCGGCCCAGCCATTCGAAAAAATGGATCCACATCTGGCGGAAGTAGGACAGTTCGGTCGGGTCGCGCTGGAAGACGTTGCGGTTGTCGCGGATCCACTCGCTCTTGAACAGGTCGATCTTGCGTTCCTTGGTGTAGATGCCGTGTTCCGAGAGGATCAGCGGGGTACCGCGCGTCTGGCGGATCAGCGCGCCGAGGAAGCCGGCATAGCCGGTCGATACGGTATGCAGGGCCTTGACCTTGAGCAGGCCGTGGGCAATCCGGGAAAGCTTCCAGAGTGGGGCGTGCATGATGCGCACCGTCCAGAAGAAATCGACGAACGAAGGATCGGTACAGAATTTGCGGTAGCGCTCGCAGACGATCTCCCAGGCGCGTTCGCTGTGCAGAAAATCCTCGAGCGTCAGCTTGCCGCCCGGCATCATGGCATGGGCGACATCGCGGAAGGCGGCCATGGCTTCGCCATGCGGCGTGCCGGGGACGAACTTTTCATGCAGTCTGGCGGCCTGGGCAAACGCCTCGGCGTCGCCGGTGCGTGGCGAAGGCTTTTCGTGCGAGGCAATGTCGTCGTAGAGAAAGTGTTCCTCGAAGTGCACGACATTGGCCGGGAGTTCATATTTGAACCCTTTGTAATCCTCACGCCGGCTGCCGAGGAAAATCAGGGCGAAACGATATTCCGGATACGCCCGGATGATCTGGTTGACCCAGCTTGAGACGCCGCCGCTGACGTAAGGAAACGTGCCTTCCAGCAAGAGGGCGATATCGGCTTCTTCAGCCGTCGGGTAAGTCATTTGCTATTCCAGTATTCAATGATCGGGCGCAGTCTGGGCAGGGCTGACCAGTCGCCTAGTTCGGCCATCAGGGTGCGCGTGCCGGCAAAGTTGCCCTGATCGAAACGCAGCTCGGCCAGGTAGGGCAAGACGCGGGTCGATGGCAGGCCGAGCTTGAGCGCCTTGAGATACGCCGCTTCGGCTTTTTCCGGTTGGCCCAGATCGTGCAGCAGGCGTCCCTGACGCAGGTTCAGGGCCGGATTGTCGGGTTCGTGATCAAGCACGATCTGGCAGTAGCGCGAGGATTCGGACAGGGCATGGATGCGCAAGTCACCCTGTACCAGTTCCTGGTAGATCAACTCCCAATACAGATCGGACAGGCGCCGGGCTGCGGCTTGTGCCTGAGCGCCACTCTCCTGGTCGTTGTCGGCGTTTGTCGCCTCGGCCCAGTGTTTCAGCTCCTCGTCGATCGCCTGGTTGATCCGCTTTTCCTGATTGTCCAGCATGCCATAGGCCAGCAAGCGGATGTCTTCGCTCGGGTCGGCCAGCACGTCGCGCAACAAGGGCGAGGCCACGCGGCCGGAAACATATTGCAGGGCGACCAGGGCGCCGAGCCGCGAGGCCATCGGGGCGCGCGTGTTGCCGAGAAAAGAGCGCAGACCGGATTGCCGGAAGCCGCCGGTGCTGTGCTGATGCGGATCGAATTCGGGCAGTTGCAGGGATTCGAATGGCCTGTTCAGCTCCTTGGGGCGATAGGTGCGCAGGATGACAATGCCGATCAGCACGCCGACAAAGCCGAAAACCGGGATGGCGTAGCTGCAGCCGGCCATCAGCAGGAGGACCGGGCGACGTGGGCGAGCCAGTGCCGGCGGCAGGAACAGAATGCCGAAGCTGGCGAGCATCAGGCTGGCGGCACCGTGAAAGACCAGGTACCAGAGCAACACGCTGTCGCTGTGGCTGGTCAGCAGCGCACCGCCGCTCCAGGCGCTCAGCTCAAGCGTGAGGGCGTAGAGGCCGAGTTTGTGCTGAAGCATGGGCGATTTCGTTTAAACGTTGCAGCAGGGCGAGCGGTGGATCGGTGTCGAGCGGCAGGATGTGGCCGAAGATGCCGAGCTCGGCGAGGGTCTGGCCGCTTTTTTGATGGGCCCACATTTCCAGGCGACTGAGATAGCCTTCGGCCGCCGATTGTCCGGAGAGCGGCATCAGTGTGGCCAGGATGCTGCGGTCGACGTCCTGAATCAGCCAGTTTTCATCAAGCGCACGTTTCTGGCGCTGGATTTGTTGTGCGACATCCGGCATGCCCGGGCGCGACTGGATTTCCAGTGCAACGACGACGCTGCTGACTTGCGAACTTTGACGAATGTGCCAAAGGCGTTGCAGTTCGAAGGCAAACTCTGGCGGGCAGTCCGGTTCTTTGCGGCGAATCTGGGCGGCCAGTGCATGCATCGACAGGCTGTCGGCGTAGTAGCCGAGCAGCAGGTTGATGGTTTGCAGCGTTTCATCCTGCAGTGAAAAAAACGGCATTTGTTCGACGAGCAGCAGGCCGAAACATTCACCGTCGAGGTTGTTCAGGGGCGCAGCGATCAGGTAGCGGCTCGATTGTTCGCTCTGGTTGAGCGACTGGGCAATGTGGCACAGGTGGCCGGTCTGCATGGCATGCTCGATCAGCGGATCGTCGGCCTGTAGCGGCGAGGTGTTGCCCAGCGTGGCAATCGCTGTTGTTTGCAGGCGTTCGTCGACCAGGTAGTGCAGCGCGGCCACCTCCAACTGGCAGTACTGGGCCAACAGCCTGAGCAGGGCTGATGCACCGGCCGAGTCGGAGTCCATCTGCTCGGTGGCGATATGGTTGCGCATGGCGCCAAGCGCATCGCGCATCGCCATCGGGCGGCTGATCAAGTCTTGCTCCAGACGGTCGTGCGAGAGGCGTAGCAGGTAGTACTGGTGGGTCAGGAACTCAAGCCGCTGGTCGAGATAGCGTTGAATGGCTTCGGCTCGACGGGCGCGGGCCAGCCACAAGCTGGAGAATTCGCCGATGACCATGACCAGGATCAGTCCGCCGAGGAAAAACAGCTTGGGGAATTCGGCCGGGTGAACCAGATTCAGTGCCAGCCATACCAGGAGCAGCATCGCTGCGCCGCCAATGCCGGTCAGCGGGCCGTAGCGCAAGGCCAGGACGACAGGGGCGAACCAGGCCCAGGGGAAACTGGCATGGACCCACAGCGGGTCGTCCGGATTCAGCCAGAGCCCGAGGCTGACGGCGATCAACGGAAGCAGGATGGTTTCGCCGACAATGGCCCAAGGGTGAGTGACGGGCGAGGTCAACTGACCGAACACGCTCCATTGCGGCGTGCCGGGATCGAGCGCCGAGCTTTGCCCGGTTGCTTCGGTCATTGTGCCGGCCTGGCTCGGCGCCTTGAGATCAAGTAAGCCCATGGCTGGCTCAGCGGGCGCCGGACAGGCCGCTGCCGAGCAGGCTGCGGATCAGTTGCTGGGCGACGGCGGAGAGGGCTTCACGGCTCCAGCCGCTTTTGCCGCCGGAACCGCTCCACAGTGTATCGCCACTGCCGACATCAATGATTTGCAGGGCGACACCGGCAGCCGGTTCGCCATCGACCCCGACTTTGTAGCGCCATTCGTCGACCGCGCCGGCCAACGCGTAGCGTGCGCCTTGCTGGCGCGCCCAGGCCAGGGCTTCTTCCTGCTGGCGGCGTTCGCCGGCATCGAACAGCGCTTCTTGCTGCAGGTTGCTTGGGTAGCGCTTGACCTTGCTGATCCCGTTGCTGTGCAGGATCGCTTCGGCAATTGCCTCGGCACGCTGGCCGGCCAGCGGCGTTTCGGTGTGATTGGCAAAGGGCAGGACCACCCAGTTGGCCTGGCGTTCGAGCGCCGGGGGTGGGCTGCGGTCAAGCGTCGAGCAGGCGCTGGCCAACAGGGTCAGTGCGGCAAGGAGCAGGGTGCGGAATGTGCTGGTCATATCGGGCTTCCGGTCAAAGTGTCAGTAATGCATGCGGTAATTGAAATTCAGGTCACGCGTCAGGCCGCCGGTTTGCGGCCCGCCGCGTGCTTGTCCCCAGGTCAGGCTGAAATGGTCGGCGCCGAGCAGGCTGCCGGCCAGGCCCAGGCGGACGTCATAGCCGGGGCCCAGTTCGCTGTGCCAGGTTCGGCTCAAGCTGGCGTAAGGCCGGATGGCGCGAGTGTATTCCCGCTCGTAGCGCATGTCTGTCGACAGGCGCAGGCCGTAGAAATTGAAATTTTCCGGCAGGAAGAAATCCGGGCGCAGTTCGCCGAGATTGGCAATGCTGGCCGGGAGGAGCGGGAGTAGTGCGGCGTCGCTGTAGCTGTCTTCGCGGCTGAAGCGGTGGGCTGACCAGAAAGCGCTGAGTTCGAGATCGCGGCTTTCCTGGCGCAGTGCGTGGGCGAAGACGAGGGAGGTGTGCTGCCCGCGACCAATCGCCGAGCCGGTTTGCAGGGCGTAGCGTTCGCTGAATTGTTCCAGGCTGAACCGGTCGAGGCGGCTGAGTTGATAATTCAGTCCGGCAGAAAAGCGGTCTTTCATCCCGGCGATACGTAGCGCGGTACTGTCCTGGCTGGGCAGGTTTTGTCCCAGTCCGATACGCAGCGACAGGCGATCGTCGATGCGATGTTCGTATTCGATTTGCCGCGGCTGGTAGTTGCTCAGGCTGTGACGATCTTCGGCCAGCAGCGAGAATTGTTCGCCCCTTTCCTGCCAGTTCATGCGCAGGCTGGTGAAGCGCTCATCGGGCACGTTGCGGATCACGGCTTCATCGACTTTCTGGCGCTGGATGCGTCCGATTTGAAGATCGAGCGAAAGTCGGGGAGTCAGGGCCAGGTGCCATTCGGCGCTGGCTTGTGCTTCGCTGAAAGCGCCCAGGTCACGGCTGGCCAGCGCGCCGCCGGCGTGATCGCTGAAAGCGAGCAGCGATTCGGTCAATTGCATGTGCAAGGGATCGTCGTCGCTTTGCTGGTCTTGCGTGTCGAATGCGTCGCTCTGGGCGCTGCGCAGGTCACCAATCCGGCGGGCGGCGTTGATCCGGTCATAGCGCGGCAGGCGCTCGCCGGCCTCGTCCAGCATCTGGCCGAGGGCTGCGCCGTCATCATGGGCCAGCGCGACCGAGATTTCAGCCCACAGCGGCCGGTTCGCCGGCTTGCTCAGGCTGCGTGAATATTGTTGCCAGAGATGGCCGCGTTCGGCGTTGTACTCGCCGGCATTCTGCAACCAGCCGAGAATGCTTTCGACGGCTGCGTTCGAGTAGTTTTGTTCGGCTCCGCGGTCGAGGCGGAGCAACTCGCGCAGCGCATCGAGCCCGGTGTCGCCGTCGCGCTGGGTGATCAGCAAGCGGGCGCGGGCGAGCCGGCGGGTGGCGTCGACCTGGTCATTGTCCAGCCATGTCCGACGGGTTGAAATTGCCTTGTTTCTGGCGTCGACCGCGCCATTTGCCGCGGGCTGCGCGGCTTGCCATTCCTGGCTGAGCAGATGGCGGCGCAGGCGCCAGGCGCGGTCGGTTTGCTGGTTCTGGTCGAGCGCGTCGGCATAATTCATCAGCCAGAGAAAATCATCCTGGTGCGCTGCGAGGCGGGGCGTCAGATAGCGCTCCAGGGCCACTTTCGGGCGCGACAAGGCGAGATAGGCCGCAGCCAGCGCGTCGTGCAGCGAACTCTCCGTCCGCAATTCGCTTTCGCGGCTGGCCAGCAGCCGGCGTAGTGCGGGCGCGTCGTTGCTGTCGATCAGGAGCCACAGCATGCTTTGCTGGATATCGCGTACGCCGGGGGCTAGCTGCAGGGCGGCAGAAAGCTCTTTGCGCGCCAGTTCGAGCTGGCCGCTGTTTTGGTGGTAAAGCGCCGAGAGGCGCAAGAAGTCGGGTTGTTTGCGCAAAGTCGCCAGTGCGTTCCGTGTTGCATTCGGGGCCGGATCGAGCTGTTTCAGCAAAGCCCCCATTGCCGCCCATTGCTGTTGTCCGGCATACAGATTGAGTGCCTGCAGCAGTGCTGCTGGCCGGCCGAAACGCTGCCAACCGAGGACGGCCACCTTGGCCGCTTCCAGCGGGTAGCTTTCGGCCAGCAATTGGCGGAGTGTGTCGAAGTCGCCTTCTTCGGCATCCGGACCTGCGGTCAGCTTTGTATAGGCATCGACGGCGAGCCCTTCGCGTTGTTCGAATTCGGCCAGTCGAGCCAGTAGTTGCCAGAATTCCCGATTCAGTCCGGCGTCGGCGCCATCCTGCGTGCGGGCCTTGTCGAGCCAGTCGATAGCCTGTCGGTAGTGGCCGAGGAGTGTCGCCTGAATGGCGGCCCGCAAGGCCCGCTGGGCAGTGATCTGCTGAGGCTTGCCGAGCAGGCGTTGCCAGGTTTCCAGCGAGGCCTTGGGGTCGCCTGCCCGCTCGTACAGATCAGCCTGCATTTCGAGGGCAAACGGTGAGTCGTGCTGGCGGTTCAGTTGAGCCAGGAAAGCGATTGCTTTTTTCGGCTCGCCCTGACGTTCCCAGGCGGCCACGATTTCACGCAGCAGCTTCGCGTCCGAGGGGCGGCGGGCAAGTTCGTATTGCAGGCCGGCGACCAGGGCTTCGTCGTTGAACAGCCCCGGCGCAAGACGCAGGACGGCTTGCCAGGCATCGTCGCGCTGGGTCTGGCGGGCAAGATGCAGCCAGTTGTCGAGCGCCATGGCCGGGCGCTGTGTCCATTCGGCGACCCGGGCCAGGCGCTCACGCCAGAGCAGGTTTTCCGGGACCTGACGAACGGCGGATGCCGCAACTTTCCAGGCATCGTCCAGTTTTCTGTTTTCGAGAAAAACCTCGTAGCCCAGGGTGTAGGTTTTGTCGTCGAACGGAATTTGCGGCCCTTGCCGTTCCGGATTGTCCGTGCTGCGGTCTACCGGCCGAAAAGCCGCTTTTTGTGGCAGGGCGCCACCGTGCTCGGCGGCCAGGCGTATTTGTTCGAGCTGGCGCAAAAGGCTCAAGCGCAGCAGCTTGCGTACGTAACGGTCGGCAATGTCCGGGCGGCCGGCGGCGCGCGCCAGGTTGGTCAGGTAGAACAGCGTTTCGCTGTCATCGGCCAGCTCGCCGATGTCGCGTTCGGCAACAAACAGGGCATCGCTCAACTGGTTGCCCGATTGCAAGGTGGCGAGTGCGCTCAGAAAGCAGCGTTTTGCCTGGGCCGCATTGGTCGTCTTTTTTCGGGCCAGCAAGTACAGCTCGGCGCTGCCCCGGTAATTGCCATTGGCCAAGGCGCTACGGGCTGCATCGATCAGGGTGTTGGCGGTGGCGACGGAGTTTGTGCTGCGCCGAGCCAGTTGGTCGAACAGGGCGATGCCGGCCGTGCTTTCTCCGAAGGTAAAGGCTTTGCCGGCGATTTCAACCAGCCGCTCGTCGGGCCAGTTTTCGTTGGCCAGGGCCTTGAGTTGTCGGGCCAGTTCCTTGCGACGTGCGTTGCGCTGGTCCTGCTGCACCTCGGCGGTATATTCCTGTTCGCCGGCCAGCCAGAGCAGCCACAGGGCTTCGCGATGCAGCTCGGGATCGCCGGCGTTGAGCGCCGGACGCAAGGTCTCGCGCAAGGCCTTCAGGTTGCCTCGTGCCAAATCCTGCCGGGCGAGCAGGAGGCGAAGCTTGGGGTTGTTGGGGTCGGTCCGCAGCAGGTTGAGCAGGTAATCGCGGCTCAGTTCGCTGTCCGGCGCCTGGCTGACCCGCTCGACCAGATTCTTTTGCGGATAGATGATGATCAGGGCGAGCGCGATCAGCCCGCCGAGCAGGAGCAGCAGCCAGAGTGGCGCGAGATAGGGGCGGTCAGGGCGCTGCGCAGCTAATTTCGATCTTGGCAGCAGCATCTTTGAGCCGGAAGCGGGAGACAGGAATGGTCGCCAGGGTTTCTGTGCGGTCTGGCGTGACGGATTTCCCGTTGATTTCAATACGGCAGGCCGTGACATTGGCCAGTCGGAAGTCGAGTGCTTGATGGGCGTTCAGTTGAAAACTCAGGCGCAGTTTCCCTGGGCCGGGTGTTTTTTGCCAGTGACTGATCCGGCCATTGGCATCGAATAAATAAGGCTGTTTGTCCGGCGTGTTGCGACTGGCGAACCAGGCTGAACTGTCCGTCAGATGAAGGTAGTTGCCATCGCGGCCAGGCGTGTGGCCGGCGACGCCTTGTGCTGCTGCCATGTCGGGAAACATGTCCGTCGGCAGGCGCAGCGTGCGCAAGCGGCCATCGCCCCGAACCCGCCAGCCCTGTGCCTCACGGGCGACGGCCAGGGTATGGAAATCCTGGACTTTGGCGATGTATTCGGAGGCAAAAACCGGGTGCAACAACTGTGTCTGCGTCCAGGCAAATGCGCGATGCAAGGCTTTGACGCCGGCCGGCTTGCTGGCTGAATAGGTGTGATAGTAGATATTGACCGGCTTCAGGCGACGCGGACTTTCGGTCATCTCGAAACTTTCGGTCACCCGCTCGAAACCATAGTAGGGGCCGCGCCAGAGATTGGTGTAGATGTTTTCGTTGGTGATCGGTGCGTAGACCTGCAGATAACCATTTTTCTGGATGCCAAGGGCGCCGACAGCGGTCAGTGACGGATTGCTCCGGGTGATCGAAGTGTCGCCGCCATTCATGTTGAGGAAACCCGAGCGTTCGGTAATTTCCAGTGCGTCTGCGCCGGGGGCGGTATCGCCGGACCAGAGCAGGATGCGTACCGGCTTGTCCGGTGGTGCCAGGCGCTGGCGGATGTAGTTCATCGAGCCGACGATTTCCCGGTTAAGGTCGAATCGGTAGCCGGGTACATTCAGATGGTAGTACTCCTCCTTGCCATCCTTGAATATGCCGTGCTTGACGCTGTGGTCCCAGAGAAACGGGTGGGCAAATGTGTGGCTGGCGATCTCGACGTGGGGCAGCCGGAACATGCGCCGGGCAATGTCTTCCAGTTGTGGGCTTTGCTTCGGATGCAGCCCTTCGGGCGAGACTTCCGATTCGATGACCGAGACCGTGGTCGGAATGCGATATTTTTCCAGAATTTCCTTGAGCAAAACCTCTGCGGCCGGCGGGCTGCCCGGGAATTCGGCCAGCGATGGAAAACCGTCGCCGTCGATGTGCGAGAAAAATAGGCGTCGGCCATTTTCCGTAGTGACATCCGGCGCCGGTAAAGCTGGCAGGTGCAGGCTTTCCTGCAAGAAACGGAAGGGGTCGATGACCCAGCGTGCCTGTTCGGTGCCAGGAACTTCGATCAGGGCGAACGGATCGAGAATGAAACCACCCCAGCGAGTCAGTGCGCCGCCTGTGAAAATTTGCTGTTTGGCATCTTGCAGTTCGATCAATGCTTCAGCCTGCTTGTCGGCCAGGCGGATGGGGGGCAGTCCGGTTCGATTGGGCAAGGGCTTTGCCTCGAAACCAAGCATCGGGTGCTGGCGGACAATGCCGAGCGTGCCTGAGACGCTTCCTGATTGCAGTTTCAGGCCAAGACGGCTGGCAAGCGACGGCTCGACAGGAAAACCGAAATCTCCAATGATGGCCAGCCTCAAGCCAGCATCGATGCGGTTGAGCAGCCAGCGGGACAGGGCTCGACCTTGGGTGTCTGGGAGCTGTCCGGATATCCAGGTGACTATGCCGGCGTAGCGATCTGGCCGAATCTGCTCAGGCAGTGGCTTGCGAGCATCGACATAGTCGACGATGTAGCCAAGATGGTTGATTGGCATTTGCAGGAAGCGATGCGCATTGGCGTAGTTAAGCGCTGGTGACTCGGCACTGTCGTAAATCATCGCAATGCGGCGTGGAACGGCTTCGATTGCGCCAATCCCGACACTTTCAAGGTTGCTGTCGGTCACCCAGGGAATAAACCCGAGCGCCTTGATGCGTTCGGCTGTTTCGCGGCTAAGCGCACGGTCGTGGGGGGCGACGTAGTCGATGGCCAGAATGTCCAGGCCGTCGCGCTGGCGAATGGTCTGCAATTGCGTCAGCAACCACTCCCGGTCGGCCGCCTTGACTGGTTCGTAACGCTGGTTGGAGGCATTCCAGCCCTGAAAAATCGACTCGGCAGCGACCATGCGGATTTTGTCGCGGACTTTCGGCACGATCTCGAAACCCCGGTTCAGAATCAGTTGTATGCCCGGAAAGCGTTTGTGCAATGTTTCGATAACCCGAACCAGGCCGGCCTGCTGGGCGGCTTCATCGAACTTTCTGGCCAATCGGTAAGAGTCGAGCGTGTCGAGGAAGAATCCGCGATAGCCTCGCGCCCAGAGCGGGGCAACCACCTGTTCGGCAAAGAACTCGGGCCATTCGGTTGGTGTCTGGTCAATGACGACCGAGTTCCAGTCACCGTTCCGGGCCATTTTCCAGGTTTCAGGGATGGCCTTGTAGTAGGGCCGGCTGGCCTGGACTTCGGCGACCGAAACGTAGGCGTACAAGGCGCTGTCCGGGCGAGCGTAGCGCTTCGGGTCATGTCCGTGATCCGGTTCGACAACGACAATGTCAAAGGCGCGAAAATCGCTGAGCGGCGCTTGTTGACCGTAGTAAAGCGCGACAGCCGGCGTGGCTTCGGCGCATACGGCAGCCGTCAGCGTGGCAAAAAACAGAAGGATACGAGCGAGAAACAAGTTGCGAGGGCTTTATGACAATAGGGTATTAAACCGTAAAAATGCTGTGTCGGCAATGCTCTCCCTCGCTTTTCAAGACCAGGCCCTTGTCCCGGAAATGCTTGTCGGACAAAGGGCTTGGTCTTTTTTGCTCAGGAAATGGCCAGCATCCGGTCAAGTGCCAGCCTGGCCAGTTTGGCCTCGTGCTCGGGAACCTTGATGGCATTCACAATCTTGCCTTCTGCCAGGTTTTCCAGTGTCCAGGCCAGGTGTTGCGGGTCGATGCGCTGCATCGTCGAGCACATGCAGATCGTGGTGGCCATGAACTGGACAATCTTGTTTTGCGGCAGGACTTCGCTGGCCAGGCGATCAACCAGGTTCAACTCGGTGCCGACCAGCCAGCGGGTCCCTTCCGGTGCTTCCTTGATGGTTTTGACAATGTGTTCAGTCGAGCCGACGTAATCGGAGGCGGCACAAACTTCGAAATTGCACTCCGGGTGGGCGATGACCTTGCCTTCCGGGTATTTGGCGCGGAAGGCATCGATATGCGATTTCTGGAACATCTGATGCACCGAGCAGTGGCCTTTCCACAGCAGGATACGGGCTTTCTTGATCTGCGCCGGTGTCAGGCCGCCGTATTCCAGGTCCGGGTCCCAGACGACCATTTCGTCCATCGCAAAGCCCATCTGATGGCCTGTCCAGCGACCCAGGTGCTGGTCGGGGAAGAACAGCACTTTCGGACGACGTTCGAAGGCCCATTTGGCGATGGTGCCGGCATTCGACGAGGTGCATACGATGCCGCCGTGTTCTCCGCAAAAGGCTTTCAGGTCGGCCGCCGAATTGATGTAGGTGACCGGTGTCACTTCCTCTTCGGCATTCAGGATTTCACCCAGTTCGCGCCAGCAGCGTTCAACCTTGGCCAGGTTGGCCATGTCGGCCATCGAACAGCCGGCCGCGAGGTCGGGCAGGATGGCGGTCTGGTTGGCGGCGGTCATGATGTCGGCGACTTCGGCCATGAAATGCACGCCGCAGAAAATGACGTACTCGGAATCTGTCTGGGAGGCCAGGCGCGACAGCTTGAGCGAGTCGCCGGTCAGGTCTGCGTGTTGATAAACGTCGGCCCGTTGATAGTGGTGGCCAAGGATGACCGCCTTCTTGCCAAGCTTGGCACGGGCAACGCGAATGCGTTCCTGGCAGGCTTCATCGGAAAGCTTGTTGAAAGGGGCGAAAACGAGAGGTTGATCGGCTTGCATTGGATTCTTTTCGAAGGTTAAGCTGCCAGAGTGACGGCGCCTAGGAGAGGCAAAATGCTTGGGGAACGATTCTATCATCGCTGTTTGATTGCGACGCTTCTGGCCGTATCCCTCGCTGCTAATGCCGGTGAGCCGTCAGCCAGCGCGGAAATCGACGAGCTTGCCGTGCGCCCGCCGCCCCGCTCGATCAATGACATCACCCGGATGTTGGCCGATTATCGCCAGCACGATGATCTGGTCCGCCAGTTACGAAGCACTGCCGAGGCGCGTCCGCCCGAAACTTCCGAACGTGCCGCCCTGTTCGATTTCTACTGGAAACGCGGTCAGGCTGCCGCGGAGCTGGGGCAGGTTCAGCAACAGATCAGCGATTTTCGGCTGGCCGTCGAATATGGCCAGACGGGGGCGCCGGAATACGCTCGTGCGATGCGGGCGCTGGCGATGGCCGAGCGTCAGGGAGGCAATTTCCTGGCGGCGCAACATTATTCGCTAGAGGCGATCAAGCAAGTGCCTCAATCGTCGCAAGGGCAATTAACGGGAGCCTACGGCCAGATCGTCAGCCTGGCATCGCAATTGGGTGACTTCGAGATGGCCCAGCAAAACCTGGCCAAGCTGGAGTCGGTGCTGCTCGGTTTGCGGAATGGCCGTGGCTGGGCGACCTGGTCGCACTTCTGGTTGTCGTCCTTTGAAAAGGCGCGCGGCGATTATTTTTCGATGGCCGGCAAAATGCGTGAGGCCGAAGGGGCTTACCGGAAAAGTTTGAGCGAAAACCTTCTGGCGTTGCAGGATCTGCCGGCTATTCGCGCCGCAGGTCGCGATGCTCCAACCGCCGAAAACATGAAGCAGGGCAGCGAAGGCGTCGAGCGCGGTCTGGCGCAAGTGTTGCTGGCCCAGGGCAAGCTGGTCGAGGCTGAGTCGATGGCGCGAACAGCCTTGGAGCACACGCTGAAACGGGCAGGTCGTTCGTCGCCCGATGTCGGTCGCGGTTTGCGGGTGCTTTCCGGAATCATTGCCGAGCAGGGTCGTTATGCTGAATCGGCCAAACTCTCCGAGGCCGCCTTGACGTCAGCCCTGGCCAGCGGTGCCGCGCCCCATTCCCTGACCGTGCTCGGTGCTTTGCGTGCCAACCTCGCCGCTCAGGTGTCGCTGGGCAACGATACCGAGGCGCTGGCGCTTTATGAACGTATGCGCAAGGCGGTTGAGGGATCGCCAGAAATGGCAGCCCAGGTTTTACGCGGTGACCTGGATGTGGTTCAGGCATTGCTGCGTACCGGCCAGCCGCTCCCGGCAGAAAAAATGGCGGGAGACATGCTGGAGCGTTTGAGCAAGCAGCTTGGCGAGCGAGCGTTGCGGACTTCCGAGGTCCGGGCGTTTTATGCCATGGCGCTGGCTGATCGGGGGGAACAGGCGGGGGCGCTGGCAGCTTTCCGTCTGGCGCTGCCTGTCCTGGTCGAACGGGTGCGCAGCGATAGCGAAGCAGAGACCGGCAGTATGCGGCGTCAGCAACGACTGGTGGGTATATTGGAGCGCTACATCCGTTTGTTGTCGGACATGCAGGGGCGTCCCGGTTTGCCGTCCGGCTTCGATGCCGCCAACGATGCCTTCGTGATGGCTGATTTGGCGCGAGGCAGTTCCGTTCAGCGGGCATTGACGCGGAGTGCCGCGCGGGCTGCGATCAAGGATACCGATCTGGCTCAATTGGCGCGTGAAGAACAGGACACGCAGCGCCGCGGAAATGCCCTGAACGACTTGCTCAGCCAGTTGCTCTCCGCTCCGCCTGATCAGCAATTGCCGGTGATCCAGGCAAGAATCCGGCAGGATATCGAGGGCTTGAAGCAAAACCGGGAGCGCCTGAAAAAGGAAATCAGCCAGCGGTTTCCCGATTACGCCCGGCTGGTTGATCCTCCCGCGGTCAACATGGCTGATGTGGCCAAAATGCTTCAGCCTGGGGAAGTGCTGCTGTCCTGGTATTTCGGCCGGCGCGATGCTCATGTCTGGGCCATTGCCGCCGATGGCCGCAGTCGGTTTGCTGCCTTGCCGACCGATCGGGCGACGATGGCTGCGGCGGTCGCCAAGTTGCGTCGTGCGCTGGATGCCGAGGCGCCGACGGTTGAGCAGATTCCCGAGTTTGATACGGTGTTGTCGCACCAACTTTATCAGTCGCTGTTTGCCCCTGTGGCTGAGTTGGTCCAGGGCGCAACAACGCTGCTTGCCGTGCCGCATGGCGAATTGGGGCAGTTGCCGCTTTCTTTGCTGGTGACGGCCGAGGCGCCTAAACCCGGCAAGGGCGGGATGATTTTTTCATCCTACCGCCAGACGCCATGGCTGATGCGTCAGTTGGCTATCGCACAACTTCCCTCGGTGACCGCCTTGGCCAGCTTGCGGCGTCTGCCGCCGGGCGCGCCGGACCGACTGCCCTTCATCGGTTTCGGCGATCCCTATTTCAGCGAAGCGCAAGCCAGCGAGGCGGATAAGAAACCAGTATCCAGCCAGGTGGCGATGCGCGGCATGCCCCTGCGTTTGCGCAGTGCGCCGCATACCCAGTCGGTTGATTCGGCCGAGCTGGCCCTGTTGCCACGCCTGCCGGATACTGCGCTGGAAATCCGTGAAATTGCCAAGGCACTTGGCGCCGACCCGGCAACGGATATTTTTCTGCACCAGGGGGCCAGTGAAAAAACGGTCTTTTCAGCCAACCTGGCAAATCGGCGCGTGGTGATGTTTGCGACGCATGGTTTGGTGCCGGGGGAGCTGAATGGCTTGACCCAGCCCGCCCTGGCGCTCAGTGCGCCCGGGGTTAGCGGCGGCAGCGGGGATGGTTTGTTGACCCAGGAGGAAATTCTCTCGCTCAAGCTCAATGCTGACTGGGTGGTTTTGTCCGCCTGCAATACGGCGGCAGGAGAAGGTTCGGGCAGTGAAGCCGTCTCTGGGCTGGGGCGAGCCTTTTTCTATGCCGGCGCGCGCGCCTTGCTGGTTTCGAACTGGCCGGTCGAAACCGAGGCTGCTCGCGGTTTGATGACCGATTTGTTCCGCCGCCAGTCGGCGGATCGAGCCTTGGGCAAGGCCGAGGCTTTGCGTCAGGCAATGCTCGGGATGGTTGATGGGGCGGGCAAGGTTGATGCCAAGACGGGAAAGCCGGTTTTCAGCTATGCTCATCCACTATTCTGGGCACCATTTGTTTTGGTTGGCGATTGAGGAAAAGTGAATGTCTGAATCCAATTTGAAAATGGCCGGGGTTGCCCTGGTCGGTATGTTGCTGGCGTTTTCTGCCGATGCGGTCACCTTGATCAAGGCCGATGAAGCCAAGTTGCCTGCCGGGGCCGGCGTGCTGGCAACGCGAGGAATTACGCGCGGGCCGGCGATCAAGATTCTGACGCCCGATCTGACGAACCTGACTTCACCTTTTGATCTGAAAGTGGCTTTCGAGGCGCGAGGCGGGGCCAAGATCGATGCAGCGGCGACCAAGGTCATTTACCTCAAGGCCAAACCGGTTGACCTGTTGGCCCGAGTTAAGCCGGGTCTGAGCGAAGCCGGCCTCGATCTGCCCGGTGCAGAAACGCCGCCCGGCGAGCACCAGATTCAAATTATCGTTCAGGACAGTGAAGGGCGGAGCAGCCAGGTCGTGATGACGCTGAACGTGGTCAAATAATGAAATGTCCGTACTGCGCTTCGGAAATTGCCGACGAAGCTTTGGTGTGTCCGGTTTGCCACCGTGATCTGTTTCTCGTCAAACCGTTGCTGGAACGGATTTCCCAACTCGAAGCCGAGCTTGCATCCCGTACGCCGGCCGAGGCTGTTTCTCCTGCGCAGGTGGGGGAGACGGTCGTTGCGATGCCGGTTGATGCAGCGTTTTCGGCACCGGACCGGAATCTGTCGCTGGCCGTTGCCTGCCTGCTCCTGCCATTGTTGCTTTTGCTCCTCGGTCAATGGCTGATGGTATTTGTTTATGACGCGAAGGTTCTCTATCTGCGCGTTTTTGCCCTGCTGTTGCCCTTGCCATTCGGCTTCGCATTTGCCCGCGCGGCCCGTGTTCCACTTTTGCCTGGTGTGCTACTGGCTTTTCTGGTGGCAGGGCTTGCCGTATTCGGCATGAGCGGGATTACCGCGTGGCTCGACAAGGTTCCCCTGTGGCCGCAGGATGCGGTTGAAGTGCGCGAGTTTGTCGAGTTTGCAGCCAGTATCGGCCTGAGTTTTATTACCGGGCTGTGGTTGTTCCGCTGGTCGGACAGGCGCTTTCAGAAGCACCAGCAGTTTCTGGCCCGTTTGCGGACGGCCGGGGTTGGCGGCTTGGGGAATAGTGGACTGACCGACTCGATGACTCGCTGGAGTGACTTGGGGAGTGCCGCCGTTGCTTTGTGCACAACGCTCATGTCGATCTATACCGGCCTGAAAGGGCTGACCGGCTAGCTGCGGTCAGCCTTGCGTCCACGGCAGGCCGGCATGGCGCCAGCCGCCAAGCTGCCCGCGATGGCCGCTGGCATCCTTGTCGCCTTCAAAACCTTCCAGGATGTTGTAGCACTGGTCGTAGCCTGCTTCGGTTGCTGCGCTGGCCGCGCCATCGGAGCGCGCTCCGCTGCGGCAGAGAAACAGGATCGGCGAATTGGGGGCAAGCTGGCGCTTGAGTTTCGCCAGGAAGTCTGGATTGCGCGTGCCGCCCGGATACTGATTCCATTCGATTTCGATGGCTTGCGGAACGCGCCCCACCCAATCCCATTCGGCCCGGGTCCGGACGTCGACCAGCCTGGCTTCAGGGGAAAGTGCCAAAAACTCGGCCGCCTCTACGGGCGTCAGGGCGCCCTTGTAGGAAGCGCCCATGGCTTGGGCGCGTTGCTGCGCCAGCAGGATGATCTCAGTTAACTTGCCCATAATATTTGGCTGCTAAAATTCTGGTCCGACAGTATAGGGCAGAGGACATGGCGCACGAACATTCCGAGCATTTTCAGGCGGCAAGTGCCGTCGACCGCGCCAGTGAGGCGCAGCGTGCGACCTGGGTCAGTGTTGCGGTCAACCTCGTCATGACGGTGATTCAGTTGATTGTCGGCTGGTTGGCTCATTCGCAGTCGCTGGTTGCTCATGGCCTGCACTCGTTTTCGGATTTGCTGTCGGACTTTCTGGTGATCTATGCCAGCCGACAAAGTGCCCATCCCGCCGATCAGGCACATCCCTACGGCCATGCACGGGTCGAAACGGCGGCGACCCTGATTCTCGGCGCCTCGCTGGCCCTGATCGGTGGCGGTATCCTGTGGGAGTCCGGGATGCGCTTGCAGCACATTGAGGCCTTGCCGTCGGTTGAGCTATCCGCACTTTGGGTGGCAATCGCCACCGTCGTGGCCAAGGAAGGTTTGTATCGCTACCTGATCCAGGTAGCCGAGCGCCTGCGTTCGCAACTGATGATTGCCAATGCGCTGCATACGCGAGCCGATGCCGCTTCGGCGCTGGTCGTGGTTGTCGGTATTGGCGGTGCCTTGCTGGGCTGGTCTTTCCTCGATTTGCTGGCGGCTGCGCTGATGGGTTTCATGATTTTGCGCATGGGCGGCGAACTGGCCTGGGGGGCGCTCAAGGAGTTGATCGATACCGGTCTGGATCAAGTCCAGGTTGAGGCTATCCGCCAAACCCTGGTGACCACGCCGGGCGTCCTTGGCTTGCATGAGTTGCGTACCCGACGCATGGCCCATCAGGCCTTGGTCGACGCGCACGTCATGGTCAATTCGCGGATCAGCGTTTCGGAAGGGCATCGAATTGCAGAAACGGCCCGCGCCAATGTTCTTCTGGCCCATCCGGAAGTGCTGGATGTGCTTGTGCACATTGATCCCGAGGATGATGTCGATCCGGATCTTTCTGCTTCCCGCTTGCCGGGGCGCGAAGCTTTGCTTGAAGAAGTGATGCCCTTGCTGGACGGCTTGCCGCCACCGCTCAGGGTTTTGCTGCATTATCTGAACGGTCGGGTCGAGGTTGAGGTGTTTTTCGATCACGCCGAATTTGCCGGGCTGGATTCTCTGATCGCGATCGAGCGCTCGTTGGCTGGGCGACTGAAAAGTGGCTCGACCATCAGCCGAATTAGACTGGTGTGCACGGTTGCACCGTGATGGTGCGTTGCGATTTATTTCCGCACCAATTGCGTGCGCGCATTCTTTGCTTAAATCACGCATCTCGTTGTGGCAAAATGTAAAGCTGTTCTGTGAGTCTTTGGCATGCTTTCTGCTAAATCCTCTGCGTTCGACTTATTGTGATTTCTGCCGGATCGTCCGGCAACTTGTTTTCTTAGGAGACTGACGCTTATGGCAACCCCGCAAGACGTACTCAATCTGATCAAGGAAAATGACGCGAAGTTCGTCGATTTCCGTTTCACCGATACCCGTGGCAAAGAACAGCACGTCACCGTGCCGGTTTCCGCCTTCAGCGAAGACAAGTTCGAAAACGGCCACGCTTTCGACGGTTCCTCCATCGCTGGCTGGAAGGGCATTCAAGCCTCCGACATGCAACTGAACCCGGACCCGGCTACCGCCTATATCGATCCGTTCTTCGACGAAACCACCGTCGTCCTGACCTGTGACGTCGTTGATCCGGCCGATGGCCGTGGTTATGACCGTGACCCGCGCTCCATCGCCAAGCGCGCTGAAGCCTACCTGAAGTCCTCCGGTATCGGCGACACCGCCTACTTCGGTCCGGAACCCGAATTCTTCATCTTCGACGGCGTCGAGTGGAATGTCGACATGTCGGGCTGTAATCTGAAGATCCATTCCGCTGAAGCGGCTTGGGGTTCGGGTGAGAAGAACGACGGCAATGGCGCCACCGGCCACCGTCCGACCGTCAAGGGCGGCTACTTCCCGGTTCCCCCGGTCGACAGCCTGCACGACATCCGTTCGGCCATGGTCCTGACCCTGGAAGCCCTCGGCTGCCCGGTTGAAGTTCACCACCACGAAGTCGCCACTGCCGGTCAGTGCGAAATCGGTACCGTGTTCAACACCCTGGTCAAGCGCGCCGACCAGACCCAGATCCTGAAGTACGTGGTGCACAATGTTGCTCACCAGTACGGCAAGACCGCCACCTTCATGCCGAAGCCGATCGTTGGCGACAACGGCTCGGGCATGCACGTTCACCAGTCGATCTGGAAGGACGGCAAGAACCTGTTCGCCGGCGACGGCTATGCAGGTCTGTCTGAACTGGCCCTGTTCTACATCGGCGGTATCATCAAGCACGCCAAGGCCCTGAACGCCATCACCAACCCGGGTACCAACTCCTACAAGCGTCTGGTCCCGCACTACGAAGCACCGGTCAAGCTGGCTTACTCCGCCAAGAACCGTTCTGCTTCCATCCGCATTCCGTACGTTGCTTCGACCAAGGCTCGTCGTATCGAGACCCGTTTCCCGGATCCGATCGCCAATCCGTACCTGTGCTTCGCCGCGCTGCTGATGGCCGGCCTGGATGGTATCCAGAACAAGATCCACCCGGGCGATCCGGCTGACAAGAACCTGTACGACCTGCCGCCGGAAGAAGACGCGCTGATCCCGACCGTTTGTGCTTCCCTCGAAGAAGCGCTGGCCGCTCTGCAAGCTGACCACGAGTTCCTGACTCGTGGTGGTGTCTTCTCCAACGAGTGGATCGAGTCCTTCATCAACCTGAAGATGGACGAAGTCAATCGCGTTCGCATGACCACGCACCCGGTCGAGTTCGATCTGTACTACTCCTGCTAAGCGAGTTCGGTACTCAAGAAAGGGCGGGATTTCCCGCCCTTTTTTTGTCTACAGGATAGAGGTGTCGGACTTAAGTCCGCTACACTAAAGCTTCACTAGGAAATAATGACAATGACACGTTTTGCCTTTGCCCTCCTGGGGCTTGCCTGCGGTTTGCCGGCACATGCCCAGTCGATTTATAAATGCCCGGATGCCAATGGCGGCAGCACCATTATTTCGACGTCACGCCTCGACAAGAATTGCAAAGCTGTCTCGCTCAGCCCGGAAACTGCCGTGCCGGCACCGAAAGCACCACGCGCCTCGGCCAGTCCGACACCTTCCAGCTTCCCCAAGGTGCAGGAAGATACCCAGAAAGCCCGTGATGGCGATCGCCGTCATATCCTTGAACAGGAATTGTCCGGCGAGCAGCGCAGCCTAGATCAGGCGCGCAAGGACCTGGCCGAGCAGGAAGCCGTGCGTCCGGGGGCTACCGATAGCCGCGATCGCGTTGCGCCTTACAAGGATCGCGTGGCGCAGCATGAGCGCAACATCCAGGCGATCCAGAAGGAACTTGCCAACCTGCGCTGATCAGTGCGCGGGAGCCTTGACCTTGTACCAGGTGGCGTAAAGCGCCGGCAGGAAGAGCAGGGTCAGGGCGGTGGCGATGATCAGGCCGCCCATGATGGCCACGGCCATCGGCCCGAAGAAGTCGTTGCGCGATAGCGGAATCATTGCCAGCACCGCCGCGGCCGCAGTCAGCACAATCGGCCGGAAGCGGCGCACCGTCGATTCGACAATCGCCTCCCAGCGGGGCTTGCCGGCCGCCAGATCCTGTTCGATCTGATCAACCAGGATCACCGAATTGCGCATGATCATGCCGAATAGCGCGATGGTGCCGAGCAGGGCCATGAACCCGAAGGGCTGGCGGAAGACGAGCAGGAAGAGCGCAATCCCGATAATGCCCAGCGGCGCGGTCAGCAGCACCATGACGACGCGCGAAACGCTTTGCAGCTGGATCATCAGGATGGTGATCACGGCAAGCAGGAAGAGCGGAATCCCGGCCATGACCGAACTTGAACCCTTGGCCGACTCTTCGACCGAACCGCCGGTTGCAATGCGGTAGCCTTCGGGCAGGGCTGCCTGAATCCTGGCAATTTCCGGATTGATGCGGTCGACCACCGTGGCCGGCTGAATCTTGCCGTACAGGTTGCCGCGCACGGTGATTGTCGGCAGACGGTCGCGACGCCAGATCAGGCCAGGTTCGAAATCATGCTTGAGGCGGGCGATCTGGCTCAACGGGACGCTCTTGCCGCTGCGTGTCGGGACCGAAAGATTGGCCAGCATCGACAGATGGGTGCGTTCTTCACGGTCGCCGCGCAGCACGACATCGATGCTCTTCAGGCCTTCGCGATAGCTGGTCACGGTGTAGCCGTTGAGCGACATATTCAGCAGCGCAGCGAGATCCTGGCTGGAAACGCCGAGCAGTCGTGCCTTGTCCTGGTCGATCTCGATGTCGACCGCCTTCGAGAGCTCGCTCCAGTCGAAATTGACGTTCGAAATTTCCGGATCGCTACGCATGATTTCGGCAACCTTGGCGGCCGTCTTGCGCAAGGTGTCGATATCGTCACCCGAAACGCGGAATTGGACCGGATAACCGACCGGCGGACCATTTTCGATACGGGCAATATTGGCCCGTGCGGCGAATCCGTCATTTTCGAACAAATGGATCAGTCGACCGCGCAAGGCTTCGCGCGCCGCGACATCGCGCGTCACGATGACGAACTGGCTGACATTGCTCGCCGGCAATTGCTGGTCGAGGCCCAGGTAGTAGCGCGGCGAGCCCGAGCCGACGTAAGTGATGTAGTGCTCGAAATGATCGAACTCAGCCTTGTCCTTGTCCAGCCACTGCTCCAGACGGCGCGTTTCGGCATCAGTCGCGGCGATTGACGCGCCTTCCGGCAGGCGTAGCTCGACGTTCAGTTCGAGGCGGGTCGAATTCGGGAAGAACTGTTTCTGGACTTTGCCCATGCCGACAATCGACAACGCAAAAAGCAGCACGGTAATGGCGATCACCAGTTTGCGGTGATGCACGCACCAGCCGACCAACTGGCGGAAGCGGCGGTAGAACGGCGTGCCGTATACATCGTGCTCGTCACCCTGCGGCGGGCCGGACAGGCCGATTTTTTCGGCCAGTCGGGCGAGGCGTGGCAAGCGGCGCTCGACCATGCCCGGCACATGCGGTGCGCGCGGGTCGGGCAGCAGTTTGTAGCCGAGCCAGGGAATGGCGACGACGGCGGCGAGCCACGAAATCAGCAGGGCAACGGCGTTGATCTGGAAGAAGGCGAAGGCATATTCGCCGGTCGATGACTTGGCGAGTGCAATCGGAATGAAGCCGGCCACCGTGACCAGCGTTCCGGAAAGCATCGGGCCGGCCGTGCTGGTGTAGGCAAAGGACGCCGCCCGGGTGCGTTCCCAGCCCTGTTCCATCTTCACCCACATCATTTCGACGGCGATGATCGCATCGTCGACCAGCAGGCCGAGCGCCAGGACCAAGGCGCCAAGCGACACCTTGTGCAGGCCGACGTTGAAGAACTGCATGGCGAGGAAAGTCGCGGCGAGAACCAGCGGAATCGAGATAGCGACGACCATGCCGACGCGCAGCCCAAGGCTGACGAAGGTGACGAGCAGCACGACGATGACGGCTTCGGCCAGCGACTGGACGAAGGCCTGGACCGAGCGCTTGACGGCGTCCGGCTGGCTTGCTGCCGTGCCGATTTCGAGGCCGAGCGGCAAGCCAGCCTGCAAGCTGGCAATGCGCTTTTCGAGATCTTTGCCAAGCACGATGATGTCACCGCCCTTGGCCATCGCTACGCCGATGGCCAGAGCCTGTTTGCCGCCATAGCGGACTTGCGTGGCCGGCGGATCGATCGTTCCGCGCCTGACCGTTGCGATGTCGCCGAGCCGGAAGCTGCGGTTGCCGCTACGAATCTGGGTGTCGGCGACCGCCTGTACCGTATCGAAGGCACCACCGGGACGAATCTGGATACGCTCTTCCGCCGTTTCAAAAAAGCCGGCACCGGCCACGGCATTCTGCTGGTTCAAGGCCTGAACAATCGTTGTTTGATCGATGCCCAGCGTCGCCAGCTTGGTATTCGACAGTTCGATGAAGATTTTTTCGTCTTGAATGCCGAAAATCTCAACCTTGCCGACATTCGGAACGCTGAGCAATTCGTCGCGAATGCGCTCGGCGGCATCCTTCAGTTGCGGGTAATCGAGGCCTTCCGCGGTCAACGCATAAACATTGCCGAAAACGTCACCGAACTCGTCGTTGAAAAATGGTCCCTGAATGCCGGCCGGCAAGGTGTGGCGAATGTCGCCGATCTTCTTGCGGACCTGGTAATAAACATCGGGCACCTGGGCCGGCGGCGTGCTGTCCTTGGCAAAGAACATCACGGTCGACTCACCAGCGCGGGAATAACTCGAAACGCGGTCGATATAAGGCGTTTCCTGGAGTTTCTTCTCGATTTTTTCAGTCAGCTGCTGCTCAACCTGACGCGCCGTTGCGCCTGGCCATTGCGTGCGGATAACCATCAGTTTGAAGGTAAAGGGCGGATCCTCCGACTGGCTCAGCTTGCCGTAGGCAAAAACGCCCATCAGGGCAAGCGCAAAGAGAAAGTAACCGACCAGGGTACGGTGGTGCAGCGTCCAGTCGGACAGGTTGAATCGATGGCTCACGATTTAGCGCTGCCCGTTGGGCGGGGTGAGCGCCTTTGGGGTCACGGGCAGGCCGGCGACCAGTTTGCTGGCCCCGGACACGATCACCAGTTCGCCCGCCTGCAGGCCGCTCGAAATAACGGCGCCATCTTCGCGGAACTGGCTGACCTGAACCGGGCGTGGCTGAGCCTTGCCGTCGGCGGCGACCCAGACTGTTGCGCCTTGTCCGTTATCGACGACCGCACCGAGCGGCACCTGCAATGCGGCGTTACTCGTGTGGTCGAGTACAACCCGTGCCGTCATGCCGAGTTGCAGTTCAGGCGGCGGGTTCTTGATCCGGATGCGTGTCGCGTAGGTCCGCGTTGCCGGGTCTGCCGCGGCGGACAGTTCGCGAAGTTCGCCGGTCAGGTTGATTTTTGCATCGGCCCACAGGTTGACCGTGATATTCCGGGCCGCTTTCAGTTCGGTGATGCGACCTTCCGGAATGGCAATGGCAACTTCCTTTTCTTCCGGGCGTGCAATGCGGAAAACGGCCTGGCCTGCGCCGAGCACTTGCCCGGCATCGGCCAGCACCGCGGTGACGACCGCCGGATATTCGCTGCTCAGTGTGCCGTAAGTCGCCTGGTTGTTGCTGATCTGGCTTTGGGCGCGGGCTTGTTCGAGGCGGCCGCGCGCGGCATTGAGTGCATTGTCCTTGGCGTCGAATGCCGCCTGGCTGACAAATTTTTTGGCCAGCAGGCCGGCATAGCGCTCACGTTCGGCCTGGGCGGTTGAGAACTCGCTTTCTGCGGCGGCCAATTGTGCCTTGGCGCTGGCTGCGGCTAGCTGAAGGTCGGCTGGATCAAGGCGGGCCAACGGCTGGCCGGCCTTGATTTCGGCTCCGCTATCGACCAGTCGGCTGGCCAATTTGCCGGCCACCCGGAAGGACAGGTCGACTTCGTGGCGTGCGCGGATTTCCCCGGTGTAGACGCCCGGTCCGGATTGTCCGGGCGTGGCAGCCTGAACCAGTACGGTGCGGGCTGCCGGCGGCGGCGTGTCATGGTTGCTGCAGGCGGCCAGCGAAGCGGTCAGGCCGAGCAACAGAAAGGCGCGGTACGGGGCGGTCAGGGGCATGGTCAAAAAGGGCCAAGGATAGTCTTGGAATGATAATGAACGATGGGTCAGTAATGCAAGCAATCGTTTTCCTGTCGACCAAGCCGTTACAATGCAAGATATGGACGCTTCCTCTCAGACCTTTGCCGGCCTTGATCTGCTGGCCTCCGCCGTACTGCTGATCGATGACGGTCAGTTGCTGCGCTATCTCAATCCAGCGGCCGAAAATCTGCTGGCGGTCAGTAGTCGGTTGGTCGCTGGCAAGGCGCTGTCGAGTGTTTGCGCCTGTTCGGCCATTCTGCGCTCGGCGCTCGACAACGGCCTGGCCAACAATTGGGGTTATACCGGCCAGAATATCGAGCTGACGCGCAGTGATGGCCAGGTACTGCATTTGAACTGCACGGTGACGCCGCTACGGCCGGAAATTGCCGCCGGTGTTCGTCTGTTGCTTGAGTTTCAGCCGATCGAACACCATCTCGCAGCGACGCGCGAAGAGCGCCTGATCGAACAGCAGCAGGCCAATCGCGAGTTGATCCGCAATCTGGCGCACGAAATCAAGAATCCGCTTGGCGGCATTCGAGGTGCGGCGCAGTTGCTTGAGCATGAGCTGGCCAATCCGTCGCTCAAGGAATATACCCAGGTCATCATCAAGGAAGCGGACCGTTTGCAGGATTTGATGCAGCGCCTGCTGACGCCGCACCGGGCGATGCTGCCTGCCACGGTCAACATCCATGAAATTCTTGAACGCGTGCGCAGTTTGCTGACGGCCGAGTTTCCCGGTTCGCTGGTCATGCGTCGCGATTACGACACCAGCCTGCCTGAGCTGGTCGGCGATCGCGAGCAATTGATCCAGGCGGTGCTGAACATTGCCCGCAATGCGGCGCAGGCGATGGGCGGGACCGGTGAGATCACGATGCGGACGCGTTCCCTGCGGCAGGTCACGCTGGCCAAAAAGCGCTATCGCCTGGCGATGGAGATCAAGGTGATCGACAACGGTCCGGGCATCCCCGAAGAGATCCGCGAACGGATGTTCTACCCGCTGGTTTCCGGGCGGGATGGCGGCAATGGCCTGGGCCTGACCATCGCCCAGAATTTTGTCCAGCACCACCATGGGACGATCGATTGCACCAGTCGGCCGGGTATGACGGTATTCATCCTTCGACTGCCGGTTGAGCAGGCTTGAGTCTTGCTAAGGTCTGGTTTATTCCAACGCATAAATGAGCCAAGTACCCATGAAGCCAGTCTGGATTGTTGATGACGATCGCTCCATCCGCTGGGTCCTCGAAAAGACCCTGTCCCGCGAGGGCATCCCTTTCAAGAGTTACGCCTCGGCCAGCGAGGCGATCTCCAACCTTGAGCAGGGGGTTGAGCCGCCGCAGGTCCTGATGTCCGATATCCGCATGCCAGGCCAGTCCGGGCTGGAATTGTTGCAAGAAGTGAAGACGCGCTTCCCATCGGTGCCGGTCATCATCATGACGGCATACTCGGATCTGGAAAGTGCCGTGGCTGCGTTTCAGGGAGGCGCTTTCGAGTACCTGCCCAAACCTTTCGACGTCGATCAGGCCGTTGAGTTGATTCGGCGGGCAATCGACGAGTCTATGCACCAAAGCGGTGCGGTTGAGGAGGAAGGGTTGATTCCTGAAATCCTTGGACAGGCTCCGGCCATGCAGGAGGTGTTCCGGGCCATTGGCCGTCTGGCGCTGTCGCATGCCACCGTGTTGATCAACGGCGAGTCCGGTTCCGGGAAGGAGCTGGTTGCGCATGCCTTGCATCGCCACAGTCCCCGGGCCGATAAACCGTTCATTGCGATCAATACCGCAGCTATCCCGAAGGACTTGCTTGAATCCGAGCTTTTTGGTCACGAGCGGGGCGCGTTTACCGGGGCGCAGGCACAACGGCGCGGGCGCTTCGAACAAGCCGAGGGCGGCACGCTGTTCCTTGATGAAATCGGCGATATGCCGTCGGAACTGCAGACGCGCTTGTTGCGCGTGCTGTCCGACGGTCACTACTACCGGGTTGGCGGTCATTCGCCGATCAAGGCGAATGTTCGCGTTATTGCCGCGACGCACCAGAACCTTGAAACGCGCGTCAAGGATGGCTTGTTTCGCGAGGATTTATTCCATCGCCTGAACGTGATTCGTGTCCGTTTGCCTTCTCTGCGCGAGCGGCGCGAGGATATTCCCCTGCTCGCCCGGCACTTCCTGCAAAAAAGCGCCCGCGAACTGGGCGTTGAAGCCAAACGCCTGTCCGAGCCGGCCTTGAAATACCTGACCGGCCTCGATTTCCAGGGCAATGTCCGCCAGCTTGAAAACCTGTGCCATTGGCTGACGGTCATGGCTCCGGCCCAGCAGGTTGAAATTGGTGACTTGCCCGGCGAGTTACGCGACTCGGTGCCGATGACCCTGGCCAGTGATTGGGAAAGTGCGTTGGAAGGTGAAACCGATCGTCTTCTGGCTCGCGGTGTCCAGGATGTTCACGGCGTGTTGTCGCAAATTTTCGAGCGGATCGTGATTTCGCGTGCGCTGGCGCATACCGGCGGGCGCCGGATCGAAGCTGCGCTGGCGTTGGGTATCGGGCGCAATACGATTACCCGAAAAATTGCCGAACTCGGGATTGATGGCGGCAAGGAGTCGGCGACAGAGTAAAATCGGCCGCATGGCACTGATCGATCCTGTACTGATTAAATCCCGCCTTGGCCCTCTGGCCGGGCGTTTTGACCTTGATGCGCTGGATGAGTGCGACTCGACCAGCAGTGAGTTGATGCGTCGCAGCGAACGCGGTGTTCCGGCGGGGACGGTGATTGTCGCCGACCGGCAAAGTGCCGGGCGTGGCCGGCGCGGTCGCAGCTGGCTGTCGGAAGCCGAGTCCGGCCTGACATTCTCGCTGCTCTGGCGCTTCTCCGGCCCGCTTTCCCGGTTGAGCGGTTTGTCGCTGGCGGTTGGTGTCGCTCTGACTCGCGCCCTGGAAAATCTTGGTGCAGTCGGTGTTTGCCTGAAATGGCCTAATGATGTCCTGCTGCAGCACGGGGGCGAGTACGCCAAGCTGGCCGGTGTCCTGATCGAGTTGAGTACCGACCGGCGCGGTACGCAGGCAATCATCGGCATCGGTCTCAATTTGCAGCCGCCATTGGCTGACTTGTCGTTGCCGGCGGCCGGTTTGAGCCAGGCGGTCCATGCCCAGCCGGATCGTCATCAGGTGCTGGCTGAAATACTCACCGCCCTGGCCGAGGTGCTCGAGACTTTTGCGGTCGACGGCTTTGCAGCCATCAAAACGGATTGGCAACGGCGTCATGCCTGGCAGGGACAAAGTGTCCGAATTATCGCCGAGCAAGGCGAGTCGCAAGCCGGGCTTTGTCTGGGCGTGGATGACGACGGTGCCCTGCTGCTGGAAACGCCTCAAGGCATCGAGCGTATTTTTTCAGGCGATGTCAGCCTGCGTCGCGCATGATCCTGTGTCTCGATAGCGGTAATACGCGCCTCAAGTGGGGGCTGCATGAAGGGCCGAACTGGTTGGCCCAGGGCGCTGTCGCGCATGCCGATGTTGCCGGACTGACGGCGCTGACGACGCAATGGCCAAGGCCTGAAATGATTCTTCTGGCCAACGTGGCCGGAGATCTGGCGGCAGAACGGATTCGGACGGCGCTCGGTCCCTGGTCGGCATTGGTCCGGGAAGTCAAATCCAGCCGAAATGCCTGCGGCATTACAAATCTTTACCAAATACCAGAACGCCTCGGCGTCGATCGCTGGTGCGCCCTGATCGGCGCCCGCCAATTGTCGGCCGGGGCCTGCGTAGTGGTCATGGCCGGGACGGCAACAACCATCGATACGCTGGATGCGGAGGGCCGTTTCCTGGGCGGCTTGATTCTGCCAGGGATCGATCTGATGCGCCGCTCGCTGGCGCGCGATACCGCGGCTTTGCCGTTGGCCGACGGGGTGTATGCCAGCTACCCGCAATGTACCGAGGATGCCATTGTTTCAGGGGCCATCGAGGCCCAGCTCGGTGCGATCGAGCGGGCCTGCCGGCGCTTGCCGGCCGGGCAGGGAAACTGCCTTCTTTCCGGCGGAAACGCCGCTCTGCTGGCGAATGGCCTTGTCATCCCCTTTATCCAGGCGGACAATCTCCCGCTTGAAGGTTTGAAAACCATAGCCCTGGGGATGAGGGTGCCAACATGACTGCAGAATGGAAATAATTTCGGTTGCCGAGCTGAAAATCGGCATGTTTTTCGCTGAGCCCGATTGCGCCTGGACGGAGTTCCCTTTTGCGTTGCAGGGCTTCGTCCTGACCACGCCGCAGCAAATCGAGCTGATTCGCGAAAAATGCCGTTTTGTCTATGTTGACCGCAGCCGTTCGCTGGGCGAGCACTATGCCGAGCCAAAAATTGCGTTTGATCGAGCTCTGCGTCCCCCGCTGTTTGCCCGGAAACCGTCGGACGAAGAAGTTCCTCCCCGGCGTCGCCGCTTTCTCGATTTTCTGCATCATCAGGAAACCGAGCATGAAGGGGCCGATCTCGGACGCGAACTGATTCACATCGAGCCGAAATTCAACGATCTGCAGGCCGCCCTGCGAACTTCTTTCCAGAATGTCCTGAGTGAAAAACGAATCGACCTGAGCAATATTCGCGAGGGGGTTCGTGACATGGCGGGCAGCCTCAAGCGCAATCCGGACGCATTGATGTGGTTGCTGCGCCTGAAGCGCGTTGATCGCTACAGTTTCGATCATGCGATGGATGTCTCGGTTTACCTGCTGCTGCTAGGGACGCATATCGGGTGGCAAGGCAACAAACTGCTGCAACTGGGTTTGGCCGGAATGTTGCAGGATGTCGGCAAGATTAATTTGCCCCCTGAGTTGCTGAGCAAAACCGATCCGCTGTCCGAAGATGAAAAGATGCTGGTGCGCTCGCACGTGGCGAGCTCACTGGAAATTCTCGGTACCCAGAGCGAGATCCCGCAGGAGGTCATCCTGACCATTGCCCGGCATCACGAACGTTGGGATGGCAGCGGTTATCCGCGTGGCCTGATGCTTGACCAGATCGGCATCGAGGCCGAGATGGCCGGGTTGGTCGACTCATTCTGTGCGATGTTGCGCAACAAGCCTTATCGCAATGCCTTGGGGCATCAGGAAGCTCTCGAAGAGCTGTATGCCTTGCGCGACCACAAGTTCAACCCGAATCTGATGGAGCAGTTCGTCCAGTGCGTCGGCTTGTACCCGATTGGTACGCTGGTCGAGTTGAGCAATGGCGAAGTCGGCGTCGTCATCCAGCAGAATCGTGTTCATCGCTCGCGTCCTCGTGTCCTGCTGATGCTCGACAAGCACAAGAACAAGGTGGTCGGTTACCAGGTGATCGACCTGCGCGAGCCGGCGCACAAGGCTTTGCGTGTCGTACGGGCCTTGCCGCACGATGCCTACGGAATCGCCGAAGATGACTACTACCTCGGCTAAAAGCACCGGTTATCTCGATCTCTTTGCCTTCGGTCTTGATACCGATGCCTTGCGCTCCATTTCGGTCCTCGATGACATCTGGCGCGACGCGGTGCTCCAGGCGCTGCCTGAACGCGATAATGACCCGGTTCTCAAGGAATTTATCGAAGTTTCTTCCGGCCTGGTACTTTTTCTGGCCGATCCGGACTGGCAGAAGTACTGGCTTGCTGCCTGGCACAAGCAGGCAAGCCGGGGATTCCGCCTGACCGAATTGATGACCTTTTTCTACCGGGCCGTCGAGATTTGCGAGCACCGGATCCTGGGCACGGATCGCCTTGTGGCCCGGCTCAATGTTGACCTGTTCTCACTCCTCCGGCGCAGCGTGCTGGCGGCTGTCAGCGCCACCGTCGAGCTGGATGAGGAGGCTCGACTGGCCGAAAGCGGCATTCCCGGAGAACTGGCCGCGCTGCAATACCTGCATCAGGCATTGAAGCAGGGGTTGCCGGTGTCGCTGCTCTCGGTCTCGCTGATCAACAGGAATGCCTTCGCCCATCTGTCGGCCGGTGAATTGCAGACTTTGCCGGCTTTGTTTGCCGAGCGTCTGGCCCATCGCCTACGTCCTCAGGATCTGGTTTTTTCCGGGCGTGAAGGAGAGTGGCTGCTGGTTTTTCCTGGGGTTTCGTCGATGGTCCAGCCGAGCCTGGCCGGGGCTCACATCCAGCAAAGCTTTGCCGAACCGATCCGTTTGATCAGTGGCCGCAGCATCGCGCTGGATGTTGCGATGGGGGCAGCCATGGGGCCCGAACACGGAGCCGATGCCGATGCCCTGGTCCAGGCGGCCCGCCTGGCTCGCTGGGATCTGGCGCGAACCCGGCAGGGATTCGGCTGGTATCACCGGGACCTGCATTGTGACTGGCAGCAGCATGATGAACTGGCGGCTGAACTGAAGCTGGCACTGCATCAGGAAAGCTTCCAGTTTTACCTGCAGCCCCAGGTAGATATCAATAGCGGCGTTTGCTTCGGTGCAGAAATGCTGTTGCGCTGGCAGCGAGAGAACGGCGAGTGGGTCGCTCCGCCGCTTATTCTTGAATTGCTCGAAGAAAACGGCTGGCGGCAGATGTTTACCGACAGCCTGATTCGCCATGCCTTGCGCAGTTCGGCCGAGTTGGAGGCGGCAGGCGTTCCTGTCCGTTTGTCGCTCAATCTGACTGCCGCGGATATGGTCGATACCGATCTGCCCGACATGATCGCCCAGCGTCTTGAAACCTGGCAGATTCCCGGCGACCGTTTCATGATCGAGTTGACCGAGTCGGCCATGATGGCCGATCAGATTCGTTGCCTGAGCGTCATGGAACGTCTTTCCGATCTGGGAATCGGCCTGGCGCTGGATGATTTCGGAACGGGCTATTCGTCGCTGAGTTATCTGGTCAACCTGCCCTTCAGGGAGATCAAGATCGACCGCTCGTTCATTACCGCCATGGCACGATCGCCGGACAGCCTGCGCGTTGTCCGGACCATCATCGACCTGACGCATGATCTCGACATGGTGCCGCTGGCCGAAGGTGTGGAAGACCCGGCGCAACTTGAGCAGTTGCGCAGCCTTGGCTGCGATCAGGTGCAGGGCTACCTGTACGCCAGGCCGATGCCCTTGGCCGAATTCATTCAGTGGATGCAGGCACGTCCGGCTTGAATTAATCGGGCATGACGGTGACAATCGTTCGTCCTTGCCCAGCCTCCGGGAGATTCCATGTTCGATCCGGTCATCAACAGCCTGCCGGCATTCTTCGCTTACTTTGCCACCGCCACCGCGATGCTGGCCGGCTTTGTCGCGCTCTACGTCATGGTCACGCCTTACCGTGAAATCAGCTTGATCCGGGCCGGCAATGAGGCAGCCGCCATCAGCCTTGGCGGTGCCGTCATCGGTTTTGCGCTACCGCTGGCCGTGTCGGTCGCCGTCAGCCATAACCTGCATGCCATGATCGGCTGGGGGCTCGTAGCCGGCGTGGTGCAACTGCTGGTCTTCGTCGCCGCGCGCCTTGCGCTGCCGCGGATCAATCAAAACATTCCCGAGGGGCGCATGGCGTCCGGGATTTTCCTTGCTTTGCTTTCGATTGCGGTCGGCATCCTCAATGCCGGCTGTATCGCCTGACCCGATAGGAGACAGTGATGGCCCTGATGGATTTCATCAAGAAGCAGTTTATCGACATTCTGCAATGGACCGAGGATAGCGACGGTACGCTGGCCTGGCGTTTCCCGATGCAGGAAATGGAAATCCAGAACGGTGCCAGCCTGACGGTGCGCGATTCGCAATTGGCGCTCTTCGTCAATGAAGGGACGGTCGCCGACGTGTTCACGCCCGGCATGTACAAGCTGACGACGCAGACGCTGCCGCTCCTGACCTACCTGAAGAACTGGGACAAGCTCTTTGAGTCGCCGTTCAAGTCGGATGTCTATTTCTTCTCGACGCGCACCCAGCTTGATCAGAAATGGGGTACCCCGAACCCGATTACCATCCGCGACAAGGATTTCGGCGTCGTCCGCCTGCGCGCCTTCGGGATCTACAGTTATCACTTGAGCGATGCCAAGACCTTCTACCAGAAGATTTCCGGGACGCGCGCAAACTATAGCCGCGACGAACTCGAAGGCCAGTTGCGCAACAGCATGGTCGCCGGGATGACCGATCTGTTCGGCGAGTCCGGTGTGGCCTTCATCGACATGGCCGGCAACCAGGATGAATTCGGCAAGGCGATGCATTTCAAGATGGCCCCGGTGTTTGCCGAGTACGGCCTGACGCTGGATACGCTGGTGGTCCAGAACGTGTCGCTGCCGGAAGAACTGCAGAAAATTCTCGATCAGAAAATTGGCATGAACATGATCGGTGACATGCAGCGATTTACCCAGTATCAGGTAGCCAACAGTCTGCCCGATGCGGCGAAGAACGAAGGCGGCATTGCCGCGATGGGGGTCGGTCTCGGGGCGGGGGTCGGCTTCGGTCAGGTGGTGGGCCAGGCCATGGCCCAAGCGGCACAGCCTGCTGTCGCGGCTGCAGTTTCAGCGGACGAGATTGTCGCAACGCTGGAGAAGCTGCATGCGCTGGTCGAAAAGGGCATTCTCAGTCAGGCTGAGTTCGATGCCAAAAAAGCAGAATTGCTCAAAAAACTGAGTTGACCGCGGCATCGTGGCTTTAGCTGCCTCCTGCCCTTCCTGCGGCGCGCCGGTTGTTTTCAAATCGGCCGCCTCGATCTTTGCCGTCTGCGAATACTGCCAGAGCACGCTGGTCCGGCACGATCAGGCGCTGGAAGATATCGGCAAGATGGCGGCGTTGGCCGAGGATCGTTCGCCGTTGCAGTTGGGCACGGAAGGGCGTTACCAGGGTGTGCATTTCGCGCTGATCGGACGCATCCAGCTTAAATACAGCCAGGGCTTGTGGAACGAGTGGCATCTGCTCTTCGATGACATGCGTACCGGCTGGTTGTCGGAGGCGAGCGGTGAGTATGTGCTTACTTTTGTGCAGCCGGTCCAGGAGCCGCTACCGCCGCTCGATGATCTGAAGGTCGGCCAGCGATTTGCCTTGGCCAGCCAGCCGTGGACGGTGAGCAATATCGAGCAGGCCGAGTGCATTGCCGGCCAGGGCGAGTTGCCGTTCCGGGTCGGGGCAGGCTATCCGGTGGCTACGGTCGACCTGCGTAACGGGGCCAATTTCGCGACGCTCGATTATTCCGAAACACCGCCGCTGCTGTTCACGGGTGAGGCGGTTGAGTTCAAGGCGCTGCAACTGAGCAATCTGCGCACGGCGATGGCCGTTCCGGAAAAGACTGTTGAAGTCCGCGTTTTTCGTTGTCCTTCCTGCGGTGCGCCGATGTCGGCCAGAAGCCGGGAAATTCTCGCCGTTGGCTGTGTTTCCTGTGGGGCGGTGGTCAATACGGCGGACAAGAATTACCAGTTGTTGTCCAAGGCGCAAGGCAATCGTGCCGAGCAATACATGCTGCGCCTGCCGCTCGGCAGCCAAGGCCGGCTCGAAGAAAAATCCGTCGAAGTGATTGGCTGCCTGGTCCGGCAAACGAAAAGCGAGGGTGTCACCTACTGTTGGCGCGAATACCTGCTGGCGGCCGAAACTGGCAGCTACCGTTGGTTGACCGAGTACAACGGCCATTGGAATGTGGTGGATGTCCTGTCCGACGTGCCGAAAAAGAGCGGCGCCATCGAAATCGGCGAAGTGCGTTACGGCGGTGAGGTCTACCGCCATTATTCGACCACCCAGTCAGCCACGGTGGTGCAGGTTTCGGGGGAGTTCAACTGGCGCGTCAAGCTTGGCGATGCCGTGCGTGTGATCGATTATGTCGCACCGCCCCTGCTGCTTTCCGTTGAGCGCAGCCCGCAGGAACAAACCTGGTCGCGCGGCCGCTACATTGCTGCGGTCGACCTGGCGGCAGCGTTCAATTTGAAAAAACCATTGCCCGAGCCGCTGGGCGTCTTTGCCAATCAACCGAATCCCTGGGCCGAAACGCATCGTCATGCTTGCCGTCTGTTCTGGAAACTGGCCGGTTTGCTGCTACTGGTGCAACTGCTGTTCGTCGCCCTGGGCGGCGGCAAGCTGCTGCTCCGGCAAGAGTTGCTCTTTTTTCCGTACATGGCCGAAAGCACGCTGCAAACCCGGGAGTTCGAAGTCCGCGGGCGCAGCAACAAACTGACGGTACATAACAATACGTCGCTCGATAACAACTGGCTTGGGCTTGAGTTGGTGCTGATCAACAAGACGACCGGCATGGCCTGGCCGGTGACGCGTGAACTGGCTTATTACTGGGGCCATGATGGCGGCGAAAATTGGTCGGAAGGGCGGCGCAACGATGAAGTCGTGTTTCTCGATATTCCTGCCGGCACCTACTATCTGACGGTCGACCCCGATCTTGCCCCCGAAAAGCCGGCCCAGATCAGCGATACGCTGGAGGTCTGGCGTGGCGGGGCCGGGTGGTCCAACTTTTTCCTGGCGCTGGTCTTTTTGGCCATCTTCCCGATTTTCAGCCACTTGCGGCATGCCGCTTTCGAGGCCCGGCGCTGGGCGGAGAGCGATCATGCGCCGCCGGTCAGCGGCGATTCGGATTCGGACGACTGATGTTCAAACATTTCAATCTCGCCGCCGGCGTCCTTGCTCTTGCCCTGTTCACCTATGTTCAGTGGCAAGGCTGGAATATGTTCGATGATGTGGCCAATTCCGGCTCTGGACGCTCCGGCAGCAGTGGCCGGGTTTATCACAAGTAGCGCCGGCTAGTCTCCGCCACAGCCACCACCGCCATCGCCGCCGGAATCGCTCGAGCAGCCACCACCACCACACCCACCGCCGCCTTTGCTGCCGGAGCAGCCGATATGGCTGGCGCAATAGCTATCGCCCTGCGGTGCGGACAGGCAGTCGAGGTGGTAAATGAAACCGCCGGCAATGCCGAGGGCGGCATCCATGGCAAAAATCCGGGGCAGGCGATCCGGGTTTTTCGGGTCGATTTTTTCCAGTCGGCAAGCCAGTCGCCAGGCCCGTTTGATGCCATCCGTCGCGTGCGTCGGGCCGGCCATCGCTTCCGCCGGGGTGTGGTGCAGGAAGCGGCCGAATGCCAGCCGGCAAAACCGCTCGTAATACCGGGTGAACAGGATGAATTCGTGCCAGGCATCGTCGACCACCTGCGAAGGCATGGCGACCATGTCGCCCCGGGCCATGCGGCATAACTGGAAATAATCGCCGAGGCCGAGGAACACCTCAGCTCGCTGTTCCGAACTCAGTTCAGGGCGTTTGACGGCCAGTCGTGCATCAAGAATGCGCGCGTATCGATAGCGTTCGATGAACGCCGCACGGCGCTGCCGGCCCCATCTCCGCCAGAGCAGGAAGAGGAGCAAGAGCAGTGCCGCAACGACGATCAGCTTGGCCATGCGCTTAGTTGGTGTCGAAGCACAGGTATTTCACTTCGAGATAATCCTCGATGCCGTACTTCGAGCCTTCGCGGCCGATGCCGGATTGCTTGATGCCGCCAAACGGCGCCACTTCATTCGAGATCATGCCGGTGTTGATGCCGACCATGCCGTATTCCAGCGCCTCGCCGAGGCGCCAGCAGCGTCCCATGTCGGCCGTGTAGAAGTAGGCGGCCAGACCGAACTCGGTATCGTTGGCCATCGCCACAGCCTGTGCTTCCGTATCGAAGCGGAACAGCGCGGCGAGCGGCCCGAAGGTTTCTTCACGCGCGACTTTCATCTCGGTGGTCACGTCGGCCAGCACCGTCGGCTCGAAGAAGTTGCCGCCCAAGGCATGCGGCTTGCCGCCGCAAAGTAGGCGGGCGCCCTTGTCGACCGCATCGCCGACATGCGACGCCACCTTGTTCAGGCCGGCGGCATTGATCAATGGGCCCAGTGTGACGCCGGCTTCCGTGCCGACGCCAATCTTCATTTCGGCAACCTTGGCGGCAAATTTGTGGGCGAATTCTTCGTAAATGCCCGATTGGATCAGGAAGCGATTGACGCACACGCAGGTCTGGCCGTTGTTGCGATATTTGGCGGTTAGCGCACCGTTGACCGCAGCATCGACGTTGGCGTCGTCGAAAACGATGAACGGCGCATTGCCGCCCAGTTCGAGCGAGACTTTCTTTACCGTCGGCGCACACTGCGCCATCAGCAGGCGGCCGACGCCGGTCGAACCGGTGAACGACAGCTTGCGCACGATTGGGTTGGCAGTCAGTTCGCCGCCCACTTCGGCCGGCTTGCCGGTCACGACATTGAATACGCCCGGCGGGAAGCCGGCCTGTTCGGCCAGCACAGCCAGCGCCAGCGCCGTCAGCGGCGTTGCTTCAGCCGGCTTGACGATCACCGGGCAACCGGCAGCGAGGGCCGGTGCGACCTTGCGAGTGATCATCGCCAGCGGGAAATTCCACGGCGTGATGGCCGCACAAACCCCAATCGGCTGTTTGATGACCAGCAGGCGCTTGTCGGCCATCGGGCTGGGGATGCTCTCGCCGTAAGTGCGCTTGGCCTCCTCGGCGAACCATTCGACGAAGGACGCGCCATAAATTACCTCACCCTTGGCCTCGGCCAGCGGCTTGCCGCCTTCGGCGGTGACCAGTTGGGCGAGATCGTCGGTGTTGTCGAGAATCAGCTTGAACCAGGCTTGCAGCAACTGGGCGCGGCGGCGTGCGGTGAGGGCGCGCCAGGCCGGCCAGGCGGCATCGGCCGCTTCGATTGCACGGCGCGTCTCCGTCGCGCTGCAACACGGCACTTGGCCGAGTACCGCGCCGGTGCCGGGATTGAGCACGGTTAGTGTCGCGCCATCGTCAGCGCCCACCCATTTTCCGCCGATCAGATTGGTCGACCGCAGCAAATCTGTATTCTTGAGGTTCATGGTCTTGAAAAATCCTGTAAAAACTGTAACTTGTAGTTTGTTTGCAGAAAAAGCTTTAACTCAATGCGCTGGCTTTCCCCGATTTGTCTTCTCGTTCCGCTCATTCTGCTGGCTGCCTGTGGCAGTCCGGCACCGCGTCCTGTTGCGTCGACAGAAACTATAACGCAAGCGCCCCGGCCGGTCAGCGAGAAGGGCAACGAGATCGCACTCTACGCGCTTGGCCTGATCGACACCGGTTACCGCTTCGGCGGTAAAAATCCGGAAGCCGGGCTGGATTGCAGTGGCATGGTCAGCTACATCTACGGCCAGGCCACCGGCCTGAAAGTGCAAGGCAGTGCTTCCGATATCGCCCGCAAGGGCCGCCCGATCGAGCGTAGCGTGCTGCGTCCCGGCGACTTGGTCTTCTTCAATACGCGCAATCGTCCCTTCTCCCATGTCGGGGTATATATCGGCGACGCCCGCTTCGTCCATGCGCCATCGACCAATGGCCGGGTCCGCATCGATCGGTTGAGCGACAACTACTACGCCCAGCGTTTCGAAGCGGCGCGTACATTTTTCGATTAATCCGCCCGGTTTTCGCAATTACATGGACGGCGTCGGCGACAAAAGGTAAAATCCGGCTCCCGCGCGCCCGTAGCTCAGCTGGATAGAGTATTGCCCTCCGAAGGCAAGGGTCGGACGTTCGAATCGTCTCGGGCGCGCCAGAATTGAGAAAAAGCCACCTCCGGGTGGCTTTTTTGCGTCTTTTCAAAGCAATCTACGGTTCATATTCCTGTCATCTCGCTTTCCGAGAATCAAATTTTGAATCCGGAGGTGCCATGAAAAGTGAGAAACCCAATTTGCAACGTGCGTTGAATAACTTTACCGAAGGACTGGTGCGCTATGTGGCGGCGATGCAGCGCCTGCATCATGCAGCCAATCACAGTGCGCGCCATGCGGCGAGCATTAACGAAGGTGCGTGGCGTATACAGCTGAATTTGCCGGGTGCGCCGGAGTAGGTTTGTCCGGCTCTTGGCGAGGTCTCAGACCTCGCCCGCCTCATAAGCTGACAGCGTCACTCCCGCATGGGTCAGTACTTCGCGCAGCGCTTTGATGTCGGTCCGGCTGCAGGTGTTGCTGTTATGCGGATGATGCAGGAAGGCTTCGATCTTGTTCAGGGTGATCTTGAAGCGGGCGCCGTGCGATGGCTCGATGTCAGCGCCGAGGTGGTGCAGCAAGGATTCGATTTCGCGCCAGTGAATATTGGCCGATGGTGGGTCCTGGAAGATGCTGCGCATCAGGTGGGCATGCTTGTGGCTCATGGCGATGCTCCGGTTGAATTGGGCACCGATAGTTTATGCCTTTGGCGATGCTTCGTCAGGCGAAAACGATTTTGAGCAGGGCGAGCGAGAGCAGGGTGTAGCCGGCGGCGACAAGATCGTCGGCCATGACGCCGAAGCCGTTCTTGACGTGTTCGTCGAAGTAGCGGGCCGGCTGCGGCTTGGTGATGTCGAAATAGCGGAACAGCGCGAAGGCGGATAGTTGCCACAGGAAGCTGTCCGGCGTCATCAGCAGGACCAGCCAGAAGGGAACGATTTCATCCCAGACAATGCTGCCGTGGTCGGGGTCGCCCAGGGCCTTGCCGGCGACATCGATGATCCAGATGCCGGCCAGATAGGCGATGGCAAAAGCGGCAAGCAGCGCGAAGTCGCTGTAGTGCGGCCGGAACATCAGGAAGCTGAACCACGCGAAGAGCGTGCCGAAGGTGCCCGGTGCCCACGGGGCGAGGCCACTGCCGCAACCGCAGGCGAGGAAATGCGCCGGGTGGGCGAGGAGGAAAGTCAGGGTCGGACGCTTGGCCATGGGCTCAGGCCGAAAAGTGGTCGTAACCCTTGGACTCGAATTCGACCGGTTTGTCATCCGGGTCGAAAACGGTGACCTGGCCGGCCGTACCTTCGGTCATTTCGCCGATGCACCAGAGCGGCAGTTCGAGTTCGGCGGCAATCCGGCCAATGGCGAGATGCTGGTCGAACGGTGCGGTAAAACACAGTTCGTAGTCGTCTCCCCCGGTCAACTGGCATTCGAGGGCCATTTTGCGTAGCACGGCGTCGTAGCTCTCGCCCTTGGGCAGGTGCGGCAGCTGGACGAGTTTGACGGCGGCAGCGCAGCCGGAGCGTTCGGCAATGTGGCCGAGATCGGCGAGCAGGCCGTCGGAGACATCGATGGCGGCGCTGGCAATGCCGACCAGTGCCTGGCCGAGAGCGACGCGCGGGCGCGGCTTTTCGAGAGCGCCGATGCACAGGCGTTGCCACGGGGCGGGCAGCTCGATGCGGCCTTGCAATTGCGCGAGGCCGAGGCTGGCCAGCCCGGGACGACCGGAAACCCAGATCTGGTCGCCAGCCTTGGCGCCGTCGCGACGCAAGGCATGGCCGGGTTCGACTTCGCCCATGGCGGTGATGCAGACGTTGAGCGGGCCTTTGGTCGTGTCGCCACCGACGACATCGACGCCATATTCAGCGGCGCAAGCAAAAAAGCCTTCGGCGAATTTGGCAATCCAGGGCTCGTCGACCGCGCCCCGAAGGAAGTCCCCCTGGGGGAAGGGAAGCGCCCCGGCCAGTGTGACCCAGCGCGGCTTGGCGCCCATTGCGGCGAGATCGGAAAGATTGACTGCCAAGGCTTTCCAGCCGAGGTTCTTCGGATCGGTATCGGGCAGGAAGTGTGTGCCGGCGACCAGCATGTCGGTGGTCACGGCGAGTTGCTTGCCGGCAGTTGGTTGCAGCAGTGCGCAGTCGTCGCCGGGGCCAAGCACGGCCGATGGGGTTGGCCGGGCGAAATACTTGTCGATCAGCGCAAACTCACCGGCCATGGTGTCAGTGGGCCTTCTTCTTGGCGGCGACTTCGTCCGGCCGGGCGATGGCGGCAATCTTGTCGAGTACGCCATTGACGTACTTGTGTCCATCGGTGCCGCCAAACGACTTGGCTAGTTCGATCGCTTCGTTGATCACCACGCGGTAGGGCGTTTCCGGGTGATGCTTCATCTCGAAACAGCCCATCATCAGCACGCAGGCTTCGATCGGCGACAGTTCGCTGAACGGGCGGTCGAGGTGGGCGGTGATCTGCGCCACCAGGGCTTCGCGCTGGCCGATGACGCCGCGCAGCGTGCCGACGAAGAACTCGCGGTCAGCCTTGGCAAAACCTTCCATTTCCGGGGCGTAGGCTTCGATGGCGGCCTCGTCGGCGCCGCCGACGCGCCACTGGTAGAGGCCTTGCAGGATGAACTCGCGCGAACGACGGCGGGCCGACTTGGGCGGTGCCTTGGGTTCTTCGGGCTGTTCGGTGTCGCTGGTGAAGGTGGTCATTGGAGCAGGGCTTTCTGAAGATTGGCCATTTCGACGGCGGCCTGGGCGCAATCGGCACCCTTCGGCTGGGTACGGATTTCGGCTTGTTCGTCGGTGTCGCAGGTCAGGATGCCGTTGGCGATAGGCACGCCGGTGTCGAGCTGGACTTCCATGATGGCGCGGCAGGCGTCGTTGGAGACGACTTCGAAGTGGTAGGTGTCGCCGCGGATGACCGCGCCGAGGGCGACCAGTGCGTCAAAGCTGCCGCTCTGGGCCATGGTTTGCAGGACGAGCGGTACTTCCAGTGCGCCGGGCACGTTGGCGATGGTCATGTCGGCATCGGCCACGCCGAGGCGCTTGAGTTCGGCAACGCAGGAGGAGAGCAGGGCTTCGCAGACCGGCAGGTTGAAACGGGCCATCACGATGCCGACTTTGAGGCCGGCGCCGTTCAGGTTGTTGTCGTATTCAAAGATATTTTCAAAGCGGGCCATGGTTTAGAGCTCGGCAGTAGAGGTGACAAAACCGGTGACTTGCAGTTCAAAGCCGGTCATCGAGGGCATTTTGCGGGGGCTGGAGAGCAGGCGCATCTTGGTGACACCGAGGTCGCGCAGGATTTGCGCGCCGATGCCGTAAGTGCGCGGGTCCCACTTGATCGGCGCGCTGGGGGCGGTGCCGGTCAGGCGAGCGAGCAGGTCTTCGCCGTCTTCCGGGCGGTGCATCAGGACGATCACGCCGTGGCCGAACTTGGCCAGCGCGGCCTGTGCTTCGTCGATCGAAAAAGACTGGCGCTTGCTGCCCGGGTCGAGGAAGTCGAGCACGGAAAGCGGCTCATGCACGCGGACCAGCGTTTCGCCACCGGCCGGGATATCGCCCTTGACCAGTGCCAGATGCGTTGCACCACTGGCGCGGTCGACATAGGCGTGGAGGGTGAATTCACCGTGGGCGGTTTGCACCGGCTTGCTGGTGACGCGTTCGACCAGCGTTTCCGAAGCGGCGCGGTAGTGAATCAGGTCGGCGATGGTGCCGATCTTCAAACCATGCTGCTTGGCGAATTCGATCAGTTCCGGCAGGCGGGCCATCGTGCCGTCGTCGTTCATGATCTCGCAGATCACCGAGGACGGTTCCAGACCGGCCATGCCGGCCAGGTCGCAACCGGCTTCGGTGTGACCGGCGCGAACCAGCACGCCACCGGGGCGGGCGGTAATCGGGAAAACGTGGCCGGGCTGGACGATGTCGTCCGGCGTCGAATTCTTGTTCACGGCGACCTGGATGGTGCGGGCGCGGTCAGCGGCGGAAATGCCGGTGGTCACGCCTTCGGCCGCTTCGATCGAGACGGTGAAAGCGGTGCCGTACTGGGTCTTGTTGTTGCGCGCCATCTGGACCAGGCCGAATTTCTTGCAGCGCTCTTCGGTCAGGGTCAGGCAGATCAGGCCGCGGCCATGTTTGGCCATGAAATTGATCGCTTCCGGCGTGATGTGCTCGGAGGCCATGACGAGGTCGCCCTCGTTCTCGCGGTCTTCTTCATCGACCAGGATGACCATGCGGCCTGCCTTCAGTTCGGCAACGATTTCGGCAGTGGTGGCAATGGCGGGATGGGGGGGCATGTGAGTCCGGAAACAACAAAAATGGGGGTGCTATTTTCTCAGAAACAGGGCTTCAGCACATGACTTTAGTGCGGGGGCCGGCAGGCCGGGCGTCCTGGCGCGTTACGGCAGATAGGCCTCGACCTGAATGCGCAGACGAACTTCGTCGCCGATGAAGGGCAAGCCGTTGTTCAGGCCGAATTCGGAGCGCCGCAAGACACCCTGCGCATCGGCCCCGCAGCCACGTTTGCGCAGGACGAGGTTGAGGCCGCATTTGAAACGGGTGATCTCAAGACGCATTGGTCGGGTCGTGCCGAGCAGCGTCAGCGTGCCTTCGACGGCATTGGGGCTATCTTCGTTAAAAATCAGGCGCTGGCTGCGAAACAGGATGTCGGGAAAGTCGCTCGCATTGAACCAGTCGGCGCTACGCAGCACATCGTCGCGCGGCTTGAAGCCGGTATCGATCGAGTCCGCCGCGATGCGGATGTCGATCTTGCCGCTGCGTGTTTCCGGATCGTATTCGATGCTGCCGGATGTGGCGGTGAACTGGCCGCGCTGGGTCGAGAAGCCGAGGTGATCGATTTCGAAACTGGCGTAAGTGTGGCTGGCGTCAATCGCATATTCGGCGGCGGCCAGTGGCCAGGCAAGGCTGGCGAGCAAAGCGAGCAGGCTGATTCTGGCTGTCACGGTCTACGCTCCTGAGGAACCGGATTTCGGATTGGCGGCTGTACGGCCGAGCCTGCATGGCCGGTTGCACGGTTTCAGGTTAGCATCGCAGCCCATGCGGCATGCCCTCCTTTTTTCGGTTTTTGTCATTGCTTCTTGCGGTCTGGCTTACGAGTTGGTGGCCGGGGCGTTGTCGTCTTATCTGCTGGGCGACTCGGTGACCCAGTTTTCGACCGTGATCGGCACTTATTTGTTCGCCATGGGTGTCGGTTCCTGGTTGTCGAAATACATCACGCGCGATCTGGTCGGGCGTTTCATCCAGATTGAATTGATGGTCGGCCTGCTCGGCGGCTTTTCGGCCGTTGCGCTGTTCCTGGTTTTTACCTGGCTGGCCGGGCCGTTCAAGCTGGTCCTTTACCTGGCGGTGTTCGGCGTCGGCGTGCTGGTCGGTCTGGAAATTCCGCTGGTCATGCGCATCCTGAAGCGCGATTTGGACTTCAAGGACCTGGTGTCGCAAGTACTTACTTTCGATTATCTCGGTGCGCTGGTTGTGTCAGTCCTGTTTCCGCTGGTGCTTGCACCGCATCTCGGCATGATGCGGACAGGGCTGCTTTTCGGCTTGCTCAACGTCGGCGTGGCGCTCTGGGCCTTGCGTGTCTTTCGCGAGCAATTGCCAGGGCGGCAGGCGCTGGCGGTGCAAAGCTGGGCGGCTTTCGGAGTGTTGCTGGCGGGCTTTGCCGGGGCTGGCCAACTCACCTCGCTGGCCGAAAATCATCTTTATGCCGACGATATCGTCCATGCCGAATCGACGCCTTATCAGCGGATCGTCGTGACGCGCTGGCGCGATGACCTGCGCCTGTTCCTGAACAACAATCTGCAGTTTTCGTCGCACGATGAATATCGCTATCACGAGGCGCTGGTGCATCCCGGCCTGGCCAGTCTGCCGTGGGCCAAGCGCGTGCTGGTGCTGGGCGGCGGCGACGGGCTGGCGGTACGTGAAATTTTGAAATACCCGAATATCGAAGCGGTCACGCTGGTTGATCTCGATCCGGCGATGACCGCGTTGTTTTCAACGGCTCCGGCGCTGGTTGCGCTGAATCAGGGGGCGCTCAAGGCTGATCGGGTGACGGTGGTCAATGCCGATGCCTTGCAGTGGCTGGAGAACAATCGCGAGCATTTCGACTTTATCGTGGTCGACTTTCCCGATCCGGCCAATTTTGCGCTCGGCAAGCTGTACACCGCGGCGTTTTACCGTTTGCTCGAAAAACGCCTGTCGGCGCATGGCTTGATCGTGGTTCAGTCGACCTCGCCGCTCTACGCCCGGCAATCGTTCTGGTGCGTCGTGACGACGCTGGAGGATGTCGGCCTGAAGACCGCGCCGTATCACGCATTGGTGCCTTCTTTCGGTGAATGGGGCTACATCATCGCCGGGCGGCAGGCTTTCGAGCCTGTCGCGGTCGACGCCGCCAAAACGCGATTTTTGACACTGGCGACAACGCGCAGCCTGTTCGATTTTCCAGCCGATATGGCGCGCTTGCCGGCCGAGGTCAATCGATTGAACAATCAGGTGCTGGTCCGCTATTTTGAAGCGGAGTGGCGCAAGGTGATTCGCTAGCTGGCCTGGATGTAGGCCAGCGCCTCTTCGAAGGGCAGGGCACGGCTGTAGAAAAAGCCTTGCAGCACGTCGCAGCCGAGGCGCGAGAGAAACTCGCGCTGGAGATCGGTTTCCACCCCTTCGGCAACCAGTTCCAAGCCCAGGTTGTGGCCGAGGGCGATGGTCGCGGCACAAATCGCCGCATCGTTGGCGTCCTCTTCCAGATCCTTGACGAAGGAGCGGTCGAGCTTGAGCCGGTGGATCGGCAAATGCTTGAGGTAGGCCAGCGAGGAATAGCCGGTGCCAAAATCGTCGATCGCCAGCTTGATGCCCATCGCGGCGAGCCGGTCGAGAATGCCGCGTGTCGCTTCCGGGTTCTGCATCGCCGTGGTCTCGGTCACTTCAAGCTCCAGCTCCGAAGGCGTCAGCTCGTAGCACGCCATGGCGCCGTGAATCAGGGAAATCAGGCTGTCGCTGCGTAGTTGGTGTGCCGAGACGTTGATCGCCATGCGGACGTTGTTGATGCCGCGTGCCTTCATTGCGCTCAGGTGGCGGCAGGCTTCCCAGATGACCCAGTCGCCGATGGGCTGGATTAGGCCGGTTTCTTCGGCAATGCCGATGAACCGATTGGGCGAGACCGGGCCCAGCGTCGGATGCGTCCAGCGCAACAGGGCTTCAAGGCCGATGACGCGACCGCTCGCGGCATGAATCTGCGGCTGGAAATGCAGCACGAAGTCGCTGGCCGCGGGCGAAAGATTCGAGATGGCCTGGCGCAGGGCGCTTTCAAATTGCAGTCGCTCGCTGGCCGCCTCGTTCATTTGCGCCGCGTAGAACTGATGGTTGTTCCGGCCGCTGTTCTTGGCGTGATACATCGCGGCATCGGCGTTGCGCAGCAGCGTTCCTGCATCGTCGCCATCGCCGGGGTAGAGGCTGATCCCGATGCTCGGCGTGGCGTACAGGAGGTGTTCTTCGATTTGCGTCGGTTCCGCCAGCTGGCGATTGATTTTCTCGGCCACGCGGGTGGCTGTGCGCGGGCTGCTGATTTCGGGCAGGACGACAACAAACTCATCGCCGCCGAGTCGGGCAACCAGGTCGCTTGAGCGGACACATTCGCGCAGTCGGGCGGCGACTCTCTGGAGCAGGGCGTCGCCGAAGTGGTGGCCGAGTGTGTCGTTGATATTCTTGAAGTTGTCGAGGTCGATCAACATCAGGGCCAACTGCCGGCCTTCACGCTGGGCGAGGCGCAGCGCCTGTGAGAGATGCAGCTCGAAGGCCAGCCGGTTGGGTAATTCGGTCAGTGGATCATGGTAGGCCAGGTGGGCCAGTCGATCGGCCGCTTCCTTGCTGGCCGTAATGTCGGTAAAGCTGGCGACGTAGTTGCGTACCTCGCCGCGATCATCGCGAATGATCGAGATGGCCAGCCATTTCGGGTAGATGCTGCCGTCCTTGCGCTTGTCCCAGATTTCGCCTTCCCAGAAATCCTGCTCGCTCAGTGTTTGCCACATGTCGGCGTAGAAATCGCTGGAAACCCGTCCTGAGGCGAGAAACTTGGGGTCCTGCCCGGAAATTTCATCAAGCGTATAACCGGTTAACGCGGAAAACGCGGGGTTGACCGCGATAACCCGGTTATTGCGATCGCTGATCAGGATCGCTTCATGGCTTTGCTCGAACGCCCTGAGCAGAACTGCGCCGGAAAGTGGATTGCCGGCGCTCATGCGGCGAGCTCAGGGGGGAGGGCCATGGCTTGTGACAGTCTTGCCGGTGAAGCTGGGTCAGACGTTGAACAGGAAGTTCAGCACATCGCCATCCTTGACGATGTATTCCTTGCCTTCGGCGCGCATCTTGCCCGCTTCCTTGGCGCCCGCTTCACCCTTGTAGGTGATGAAATCGTCAAAGGCGATGGTCTGGGCGCGAATGAAGCCGCGCTCGAAATCGGTGTGGATCACACCGGCTGCCTGCGGGGCGGTATCGCCCTGGTGGATGGTCCAGGCGCGCACTTCCTTGACGCCGGCGGTGAAGTAGGTCGACAGGCCAAGCAGCTTGTAACCGGCGTGAATCAGACGGTCGAGGCCCGGTTCCTCAAGGCCGAGGTCGGCCAGGAACATCTGCTTTTCTTCGTCGTCGAGATCGGCGATTTCGGCTTCGATGGCGGCGCAGACGGAAACGACTTCGGCCTTTTCGGTGGCCGCATGAGCGCGTACCGCGTCGAGCAGCGGATTGTTCTCGAAACCGCTTTCGGCGACGTTGGCAACGTAGAGCACCGGCTTGCCGGTGATCATGCAGAACGGCTTGATCAGCGCCAGTTCTTCCTTGGAAAGGTCGAGCGCACGAATCGCCTTGGCCTGGTCGAGCTGGGTGAAACATTTTTCGAGCACGGCGACCAGCGCCTTGGCTTCCTTGTCGCCGGAGCTGGCCGGGCGACGGTAGCGGTTGAGCGCCTTTTCGACGGAGGCCATGTCGGCCAGCGCCAGTTCGGTATCGATGACTTCGATATCGCGCAGCGGATCGACCCCGCCGGAAACGTGGATCACATTGTCGTCGGAGAAGCAGCGCACGACATGCACGATGGCATCGGTTTCGCGGATGTTGGCGAGGAACTGGTTGCCCAGGCCTTCACCCTTGGAGGCACCGGCCACCAGTCCGGCGATATCGACGAACTCGACAATCGCCGGCTGCATCTTCTGCGGTTTGACGATGGCGGCGAGCTGGGCCATGCGCTTGTCCGGCACTTCGACGATGCCGACATTCGGCTCGATGGTGCAGAAGGGATAGTTTTCCGCCGCAATGCCCGACTTGGTCAGGGCGTTGAACAGGGTGGATTTGCCGACGTTGGGCAGGCCGACGATGCCGCATTTCAAAGACATGGAGTTTTTCCTGGAAGGTTGCCAACTAAACGGCTTTGCCGTGCAACTGTTGTTGAGCGCCGGCAAAATCTCCGGCGGCAAGTTTGGGCCAGGCCAGCAGGCAGCGGGCGAGGGCGTGTTCGATATCCGGCATTTCTTCCTTGCGCGGCTGGTGCAGCACGAAATCAACCACCTGTTGCGACAGGCCGAGGGTGCGTGGATGGCCGATGCCGATGCGCAGGCGCCAGAAGTCCGGGGTGCCGAGTTTGGCCTGAATATCCTTCAGGCCGTTGTGGCCGCCGTTGCCGCCGCCCTGCTTGAGGCGGATGCCGCCGGGCGGCAGGTCGAGTTCATCGTGAATGACGAGGATCTCGGCCGGGGGAATCTTGTAGAAATTGGCCAGTGCTGCGACCGCCTGACCGGAGCGGTTCATGAACGTGGTCGGTTCGAGCAGCCAGGTTTCGCCGGCGCGACCGGCCCGACCAAAGAATTTGGGCTGGAGGGCGAGCGGTGCTTTCAGCTTGTCGGCCAGCTGGTCGACAAACCAAAAGCCGACATTGTGTCGGGTGGCTTCGTATTCCGGTCCGGGATTGCCGAGACCGACGATGAGACGAGGTGGATTCATGGGTGCAAGCGCGAAAAAGCCGCCGGCGGCAATTTGCCAGCGGCGGCCAGTGCAGCAGCGTGTCCGAAATTACTCGGCAGCAGCTTCGCCTTCAGCGGCTTCGGAAGCACCGCCCTTGCCAACGATACCGACGACGACGTCGTCAGAAGTGTGGGCAACCAGCTTGACGCCATTCGGCAGCTTGAGCTGGGAGAGGTGAATGCTGTCGCCAACCTTCAGGGCAGCCAGGTCGACTTCGATGAATTCCGGCAGATCCTTGGCCAGGCAGTGCACGTCGACTTCGGTCAGAACGTGGTTGACCAGGCCGCCGTTGAGCTTGACGCCCGGAGCGACTTCTTCGTTGATGAAGTGGAGCGGCACCTTGATGTGCAGTTCGTGGGTGGCGTCAACGCGCTGGAAGTCGATGTGCAGGACGAGCGGCTTGTAGGCGTGCGTCTGGAAATCGCGCAGCAGAACCTGTTCTTTCTTGCCATCGATCACGATGTTGATGATGGAAGCGTGGAAGGCTTCCTTCTTCAGCTTGAGCAGCAGATCGTTGTGGTTGGTTTCGATGGCGACCGGGGCAGCTTCGCCGCCGTAGACGATGCCCGGGACGGTGCCAGCGCGACGCAGGCGGCGGCTCGCACCCGTTCCCTGCAGCGTACGCGCTTGAGCGATAAGTTCGAATTGCATGGTGATACTCCAGTAATTTCCCGGTCCGCGACCAGAACGGGAAGGTTAAAAAAACTTAGTCGATGAACAGCGACGAGACGGAGTCGTCGTTGCTGATCCGGCGAATGGTTTCGGCCATGATGTCGGCCACGGACAGCTGGCGGATGCGCGGTGAGGCAGCAGCATCGTCGCGCAGCGGAATGGTGTCGGTGACGACCAGTGCGTCGAGGTCGGACGAATTGACGCGCTCGACGGCCGGGCCGGAAAGAACCGGGTGCGTGCAGTAGGCGACAACCTTCTTGGCGCCGTGCTGCTTGAGTGCGGTGGCGGCCTTGCACAGCGTGCCGGCGGTGTCGACCATGTCGTCCATGATGATGCAGGTGCGGCCGTCGACTTCACCGATGATGTTCATCACTTCGGAGACGTTGGCTTTCGGACGGCGCTTGTCGATGATCGCCAGGTCGCATTCGAGGCGCTTGGCCAGCGAACGGGCGCGAACGACGCCGCCATGGTCCGGCGAAACGACCATCGGGTTTTCGTAATTCTGCTTGAGGATGTCTTCGAGCAGGATCGGCAGGGCGTAGATGTTATCGACCGGAATATCGAAGAAGCCCTGGATCTGTTCGGCGTGCAAGTCCATGGTCAGCACGCGGTCGACGCCGGAGGCGGCCAGCATGTTGGCGACCAGCTTGGCAGCGATCGGCACGCGCGACGAACGCGAACGGCGATCCTGGCGGGCGTAGCCGAAGTAGGGGATGGCGGCGGTGATCCGGCCGGCCGAGGCACGCTTCAGCGAGTCGACAACGACGAGAAGTTCCATCAGGTTGTCGTTGCACGGGGCGCAGGTCGATTGCAGCACGAAAATGTCGCGACCGCGGACGTGTTCCTGGAGTTCAACGCTGACTTCGCCGTCCGAGAAGCGGCCGACATTGGCGCGCCCAAGATCGACGTTGAGTTGCGTTGCGACGTCGGCTGCCAGTTTTGGGTTGGCGTTGCCGGTAAAGACCATCAAGCTGTTGTAGGCCATATCAACATCCCTCAGGGCGTATGCATATTTTGCGTGCCACAATGGAAATCGGGCAGGTTTTAGGCCTGCCCGAAGGAAACTTGGCTGGGGAAGAAGGATTCGAACCTTCGAATGCCGGAATCAAAATCCGGTGCCTTGACCAACTTGGCGACTCCCCAGCGGATCGTTTGCACGGGTTCGTGTGCGAACGAGGCGCGAATATTACAGATCGTTCTTCGTGCTGTCCACTACTTTTTCAGATTTTTGCTAATGGATGCGCCGGTAGCCCTTCCGCCAGCCAGCCGCTCATGCCGGCCGGCAGTCGGGCGAAGACGGTTTCGGCAGTGCTGCGGCTGGAAAATTCGGCGAATACGCAGGCGCCGGAGCCGGTCATCATGGCTTGCGGGGCGTATTGGCGAAGCCAGTCGAGATGTTCGGCAACTGCCGGAAATTTTGCACAGGCCACCGTTTGCAGGTCATTGTGCCCGTCACCATGGCGCCAGTCGCCCGGTGCGATGGCCGGCGTGTCGCGCTTGAGTTCGGCGGCGCCGAAAATGGCCGGAGTCGGGACGTTGACCGCAGGATGCAGGACGAGATAGCTCGCTGCCGGGAGGTCGACGTCGGTGAAGGCTTCGCCGATGCCTTCGGCAAAGGTATTGCGGCCGTGTACGAATACCGGAACATCGGCGCCCAGTGTCAGCCCCAGTTTTTCCAGCGCCGGACGCGAGAGGCCGGTTTGCCAGAGGTGGTTGAGCGCGACCAGGACGGTGGCAGCGTCGGAACTGCCGCCGCCGAGTCCGCCTCCCATCGGCAGTTTCTTGTCGAGTTCGATTGTCGCTCCTTGAGTGCAGCCGCTGGCTTGCTGCAGCAGACGGGCGGCACGGACGGTCAGGTCGCTGTCGGGCGGGACGCCGGGGATAGGCGTGGCGAGCACGATTTGGCCGTCGCTGCGCGGGCTGAAGCGTAGCCGGTCGGCCCGGTCGATGAAGCGGAAGACTGTTTGCAGTAAGTGATAGCCATCCGCCCGCCGTCCGACGACGTGCAGGAACAGGTTGAGTTTGGCCGGTGCCGGCCATTGGCTGTCCCAGTTCCAGTCATTCATGGGTGTACTTTCCATTCTTCAATGCGCAGGCGCAGTTCGATTTCTCCATCGCGGTTCAGCGTCAGGCGCTCGGGCAAGGCATCCGGATGGTCGTCGGCATAGGTGTAGTCGATGGTCCAGCCGGCTTCGTGGCGCTGGGATGGTCGTCCGTTCGGGTCCAGCCGGGTATCCGGCCCCGGATTCTGGCCGAGCAGCCAGCCCGGCAGCCGGATGATCGGCAGGCGCTGGCCGGTGACTTCTTCAATCAATGCTTCGGCATCCGGCGAGGTGCGGGTTTTGCCATCTGCGGTTTGCAGGCGGGAAAGTTCGGGGGTGGTGTCGATCTCGGCCAGGGCAAAGCCGAGCGGATTGGCGATCAGCAGGTGGTTGTTGCCATTTTTGTGCTCCCAGCTGAGTCGACCGCCGGCATTCTCGGTTTTTTGGCCGGCCTGGGTGACGCGCAGTGCGAAGCGTGCTTCAAGTGCGAAGTCGCGAATCTGGTCGCGGGCCGGCAAAGGGGCGAGCGGCGCACTGGCGCATGCACCGAGCAGCAGGCTGGCGCACAGTGCGATGACTCCTTTTTTCAAGGCAGCAATTTCTTGATGGTGGCGTTCAGGACTTCGCTGTCCGGGTTCTGGCGCGCGGCTTCGCTCAGCAGGCGGCGAGCCTCGTCTTTGCGGTTCATGGCCCAGAGCAATTCGCCGATGTGGGCGGCAATCTCCGGGTCGGCTTTCAGACTGTAGGCGCGTTGCAGCGTCGTCAGTGCTTCGCCGAGCTTGCCTTGGCGGTAGAGCACCCAGCCGAGGCTGTCCATGATGAAAGGGTCTTCCGGCATCAGGCTGAGCGCGCGGGAAATCAGTTCGTAGGCTTCGGGCAGGCGGATGTTGCGGTCGGCCCATGAGTAACCGAGTGCGTTCAGTGCGTGGGCGTGGTCCGGCGCAATCTTGAGCAGTCGGGTCAGGTGGGCTTCGAGAACATCGGGCTTGCCCAGGCGTTCCGCGGTCAACGCGCTTTCATAGAGCAATTCCGGGCTGTCCGGCTGATTCTTCAGGGCCGTTTCGAGCAGGGTGAAGGCTTCGGTATGGCGTCCCGCTTCACGCAGCAACTGGGCTTCCGCCATCGTCAGCTGGGTTCGTTCGGCATTGCTGCTGCCGCGTGTTTCGTGCAGCAGCGTCCGGGCTTCTTCGTTCTTTCCCTGTTGCAGCAGAATCTGCGCAGCCCGTGAGCGGGCGGCAATGTATTGCTCGCCGCTGGTGACTTGCAGATAGTGATCGAGCGCCGCATCGAGCTTTTTCTCATCCTGCTCGATCTGGCCGAGGAAGAAGTGCGGCGTGCTCTTGTCGCTGATGTCGGTATGCAGCAGGCGTTCCAGTTGCGCCCGGCCGGTGGCGATGTCGCCTTGCTGCAGGGCGAGCATGGCTACCGGGTAAATTACTTCGGGATTGTCCGGGTTGTCCTTGATCAAACGGTCGAACTGGCTGCGGGCGGCGTCGTACTGTTTTTCGCTGATCAGCAGACGGGCGAGCGCCAGGCGGGCATCGCGCGCCTCCGGGTAGCGTTTGATGAAGTCTTGCAGGCTGTCGATTGCCGTGGCCGGCGATTGGCGGGCCTGCAATTGGGTGCGAATCAGTGCGGCGGCTTCCCAGTCCGGGCGCAGTTGCAGTGCCTTCTCGGTTTCGCCGAGCGCCCGCAGGTTGTCACCGGCATTGAAGGCCGCCTGGCCCATGGCGAAGTGGGCTTCGGCCAGGCCGTGATAGGGCGCCGTGACGCGGTCGACCAGCTTTTGTACGGCTTTTTTGTCGTTGTGCCGGGCCAGCAGACGATTCAGATGCATCAGGTTGGCCGGCAGGCTGGCCTTGTCCTGTTCAAGCAGGGCGGTAATTTGCGGCGCGAGGTCGTCAAGCCGGTTGGCGGTGACGAGCAGCGAGGATTGCAGTTGTTTTGCCGCTTGCGATTCCGGCTCGACTTCCAGCCACATCTTGGTCAGTTCGAGGGCCAGGTCGTACTGGCGGGTCAGCCCGGCGACTTCTGCGGCACGGCCGATAACTTTCGGGTCGCGTGTCCGGCGAGCCAGATCGACCCAGGCGTCGAGGCCGAGTTTGATATCGTTGCGCTGCAGGGCGAACTCGCCGACCAGTGCCTGGAAAACCGTTCTGGCCAGCAGGTTTTCGGAAGAACTGCTGCCTGCTTCCGCTGCGGCCAGTCGCTTGGTGGAAGGCTTGGCCGGGGTTTCGCCGGCCGCCAGCAGCAGGCCGGAATGGGCCAGGCCCAGGCTGATGGCGAGAACGGCAGTGATGGTCTTCAGTGGCATGGGGCGCTTTCGGGCTGGAGATGCGTCTTGGAACGCATAGAATCCTGTAAGTTTGCGATGTTATTTGGGAATCGTCGGAGGAACAAGCAATGCCGGAATTGCCGGAAGTCGAAGTCTGTCGTCGCGGCCTGGAGCCCGAGCTGCTCGGTGCGCAGATCGAGCAGGTCATCATTCGTTCGCCCAAGCTGCGCCATGTCATTCCGGTCGAGTTGCGCGACTTGTTGCCGGGCTGCCGGATCGTCGGCATACGCCGGCGCGGCAAGTATCTGTTGATCGATTGCCGCAGCGACAGCGTGCAAGGCAGCTTGCTGGTGCATCTCGGCATGTCGGGCAGCCTGCGCTTTGTGGCGCACGGCCAGCCCGTCGTCAAGCATGATCATTTCGAGCTGGTCCTGGCGCGTCATGTGCTGCGTTTTGCCGACCCGCGCCGTTTCGGACTGATTCTCTGGCAGCCCGGCCCGCCGGAGGAGAGCGAGCAGCATCCCTTGCTGGCCATTCAGGGCATCGAGCCCTTGTCGGACGATTTCACGGTCGACTGGCTGTATCAGGCAAATTTGAAACGTTCCGGGCCGATCAAGCCGCTGCTGATGGATTCGCACCGGGTGGTCGGGATCGGCAATATCTATGCGTCGGAAAGTCTGTTCCGGGCCGGTATTTCGCCGTTGCGTGCCGCCAATAAAATCAGCAAGGCGCGCTACGGCCTGCTGGTGCCGGCCATTCGTCAAACCCTGTCGGATGCCATTGCGGCTGGCGGCAGCACCATTCGCAACTACATGCACAGCGACGGGAGCAGCGGCTGGTTCCAGATCCAGGTCGGTGTTTACGACCGGGCTGGCGAGCCCTGTCTGCGTTGCGGCGGGGTGGTCAAGCAAGTGCGCCAGGCCGGACGCAGTACTTTTTACTGCCCCGGTTGCCAGCATTAGCGGCAGCAAGCCTCTGTTTTTATGCTAGATTGAATCGTCTCAACGTATCTCCGGTATCCGACATGTCGCTTGCCAAGCAATTTGCTGCCTACGCCGCCTGGCGCACCGGCCTCTCCGCCCAACTGGTCGAGTTCCAGTCCTGGCTGACGCATAATGAATTGTCCGATGCGCAGACCGATCTGCGTCTCGCCCAGTTGCTCGACCGCTTGCGCGAAGATCGTCTCAATGTCGCCTTCGTGGCCGAGTTCTCGCGCGGCAAGTCCGAGCTGATCAACGCCATCTTCTTTGCCGAATACGGTAGCCGGATGCTGCCTTCGTCGGCCGGCCGGACAACGATGTGCCCGACCGAGCTGTTGTTCGACGAAGCGCGCTCGCCGCGCATCGAGCTCCTGCCGATCCAGACCCGCGCCTCGAATTCGAGCGTCACCGAGTACAAGGCTTTTGCCGACGAGTGGACGCAGGTGCCGCTCGATACCACGTCGCCGGAAGCGATGCAGGACGCCCTGCGCCACGTCAGCGAAACGACGCGTGTCACGCCGGAAGAGGCTTCGCGCCTTGGCTTTGCTGCGGTCGACGGAGAAATCGACCTGTATCGCGTCGGCCCCGACGGGCTGGTCGAAGTGCCGCGCTGGCGCCATGCGGTGATCAACTTCCCGCATCCGCTGCTCAAGCAGGGCCTGGTCATCCTCGATACGCCGGGATTGAACGCGATTGGCGCCGAGCCGGAACTGACCTTGTCGCTGCTGCCCAATGCGCACGCCGTCCTTTTCATCCTGGCAGCCGATACCGGTCTGACCCAGTCGGACATGGCGATCTGGAACGAACATATTGCCGACCGCGGCACCGCCCGGCGCGGTCGCATGGTGGTTCTCAACAAGATTGACGGCCAATGGGACGAGTTGAAATCGCCGGCTGAAATCGATGCCGAGATTCAGAAGCAGGCGGATAACTGCGCCGATCTGCTTGAATTGCCAGTCGAGCAGGTTTTTCCCGTTTCGGCCCAGAAAGGCTTGGTCGCCAAAATCAATGGCGACGAGGCATTGCTCCAGCGCAGCCGCTTGCCGCAGCTGGAAGCGGCCTTGTCCGGAGAACTGATCCCGGCCAAGCGCGAGATTGTCTGCGACAACACCGAGAGCGAATTCGGCGATGTCAGCCGCCGCGTTCGCGGTCTGCTCGATTCGCGGCTGCTCGGCTTGCGTGAGCAACTGACCGAATTGACCGAGTTGCGTGGCAAGAACAAGGGCGTGGTCGAGTACATGATGGGCAAGGTCCGCTCGGAAAAGGACGAGTTCGAGTCGGGGCTGCAGCGCTATTACGCCGTGCGCAGCGTGTTTTCGACCCTGACCAACAATCTCTTCGGACATCTCGGTCTCGACGGCTTGCGCCAGTTGACCGCCGACACGCGGGAAACCATGCTCGATGCAACGTTTTCCAAAACCTTGTCGGATTCAATGGCCAGCTTTTTCAGTCGTTCGCGCGAGGCGCTGGCGCGCTCGAACGGTGAAATCAGCGAAATCCTGTCGATGATGGAAGCGGTGTACAAGAAGTTTGCCGTCGAGCACGGTCTCAAGCTGGGCGCACCGACCACTTTTTCGCTGCTGCGCTACGAAAAGGAGCTGGATCGTCTGCAAGTCTGGTGCGACACGCATTTGAACACCATGCGCAGCCTGCTGACGCATGACAAGAAAAACATCACGCAGAAGTTTTTCGAAGAGGTCGCCGTCCAGGTGCGCCGTGCTTTCGAGCGGGCCAACAAGGATGCCGAGGTCTGGCTGCGCGCCATCATGGCGCCGATGGAAACCCAGGTGCGCGAGCATCAGATTCAGTTGAAGCGCCGTCTTGAAAGCATCAAGCGCATCCATCAGGCAACCGATACGCTGGAAGACCGGATTGCCGAACTGGAAAGTGTCGAAAAGGGCCTGCTCCAGCAGATTCATGCGCTGGAAATGCTATCGGCTCAACTCCATGCCTTGTTGCTGCCGGTTCAGGCGAGGCAGGAGGCGGCCTGAATCTTGTGCTGCGGTCTACCGCAGTCAAGGCCCGAAAACGGGCAATAAAAAACCCGCGGAATCCGCGGGTTTTTTGTTTCCAGCCAAGCTCAGGCGCGCTTGTTGCCGGTGAGCTTTTCGTACTTGGTCCACAGCATGTCCTGGGTTTCAACGACATTCGGGTCCTTCGGAATGCAATCAACCGGGCAGACCTGGACGCATTGCGGTTCGTCGTAGTGGCCGACACACTCCGTACATTTGCTCGAATCGATGACGTAGACTTCTTCGCCTTGGGAAATTGCCTCGTTCGGGCATTCCGGTTCGCACACGTCGCAGTTGATGCACTCGTCGGTAATCAAAAGGGCCATAGCCGTTCTTCCTCTCTCAGTTAACTGAAGTTTTTGCCCGCAGGCGCTTATTGACACAAGGTTGTACAAATTTGCTGACATCGCCGCCCAGGCGTGCGATTTCACGCACCATGGTGGCCGAGATGAACATGTACTGTTCTCCCGGTGTCAGGAATACCGTTTCGACCTCCGGATAGAGGCTGCGGTTCATGCCGGCCATCTGGAATTCGTATTCAAAGTCAGACACGGCGCGCAGGCCGCGCACGATGACCTTGGCGCCTTTTTCATGGACGAAGTCCATGAGCAGGGTATTGAAGCCGACGATTTCGACGTTCGGGACGTCGGACAGGATTTCACTGGCCATCTCGACGCGCTCGGCCAGCGAAAAGCGCGGCTGTTTCGACGGGCTTTCGGCGATCGCCAGAATCAGGCGGTCGAAGAGGCCGGCGGCGCGCCGCACAAGGTCTTCGTGACCGCGGGTGATCGGGTCAAAAGTGCCGGGGTAGATTGCTACCCGATGATTGAGTTTGTTCAAGCCGCTTCCCGCTGCATCAAGTGAAAATGAACTTCGCCAGCCTTGCCATGACGTACCGTGCGCCAATCGCCCAGTGCATCGAGTTCGTATTCTGCTTCGACATAGACGATGGTGTTTTCCTTGGCAACGCCGGCCAAAAGAGGCTCCAGGCGAGGAATCCAGCCCTTGTTGTAAGGCGGATCGAGGAAGATCAGATCGAATTTGTGTTTCGTCGAGGCCAAATATTGTAGCGCATCCCCGCGCTTGATCTCCACCGTGGCTTCAGCGTCGATCATTCGAGCGTTGTCGTGCAGCGCCGCGAGGACCCGCGGGATCGGTTCGATCATCACGACTTTGCCGGCCCCGCGCGAAGCGGCTTCGAAGCCGAGAGCGCCGCTGCCGGCGAAAAGGTCGAGACAGATTTCGCCGTTCAGTTCCTGGCCCAGCCAGTTGAACAGCGTTTCGCGCACGCGATCCGGCGTTGGGCGCAAGCCTTCGCTATCCGGAAATTTCAGGACACGGCGGCGCCACTGGCCGCCGATGATGCGGACGGTGTTCAATCTGCGGCGACCGTCACGGTAATCAAGTCGGCCGGACGCACGTAGCGGGAAAATGCCGCTTTGATCTGGTCGACCGTGACAGCCTCGATTTTGGCCTGGTACTGATCGAGGTAATCGAGCGGCAGCCCGAAGAAGCCGATTGCCGCCGCGTTATCGAGCAGTTTCTTGTTGCTGTCCAGGCGCAGCGGGAAGCTGCCGGTCAGGTTGGCCTTGGCGGCCAGCAGTTCCTCGTCGCTCGGGCCATCCTTGAGAAAACCATCGAGCACGTCGCGCGCCACCTTGATCGCCTCGCCGGCTTGCGAGCGCTTGGTCTGCAGCCCGATCTGGAACGGGCCGCTCTGGCGCATCGGGGCGAAATAGCTGTAGACACTGTAGGCGAAGCCGCGCTTGTCGCGAACCTCCTTCATCAGGCGCGACACGAAGCCGCCGCCGCCCAGGGTGTAATTGCCGACGAGCAGCGGGAAATAATCGGGATTGCCGCGCTCGACCGCTGGCAGGCCAATGTACACATGCGCCTGGGTGGCCGGGTGGGGCAGCTTGACGGTCTTGCCAGCCGGGGCATCCGGGGCGGCCGGCAGGGTGGCCGCTTCGCCCTTGGGCAGGCCGGCGGCGATGCCTTCGGCGATTTTCTCGGCATCCTTCCGTGAGATGTCGCCGACCAGCGTGATGCTGGCATTGGCGGCGTTGTAGTAACGGGCATGGAAGCTGGCCAGGTCGTCGCGCGTCAGGCTGGCAATGCTCTCCGGGGTGGCCTGGCGGCCGTACGGGTGGCCGGGGTACATCGCCGCCCAGAACGCCTTGCCGCCGATACTTTCCGGACGGGTCATGGCTTCCTTCAGGCCGGCGATGGTGCGGGCTTTTTCACGTTCGAAAATATCGTTCTCGAAGCGCGGGGTGTGCAGGACGTTGCGCAGAATGTCGAGTGCCGGTTCGCGTTTGTCTCGTGCGGACAGCGTGCGCAGGACGATGCTGGCCCGGTCGGTGTCGGCGCCGCCGCCGAGGTTGGCGCCGATGTCGGCGAGTTGCTCTGCGATCTCGGTTTCATCGCGCTTGCCGGCGCCCAAGTCGAGGCCGCTGCGGGTCAGGGCGGCAACGCCCGGTTTGCCCTCGGGGTCGAACATCGAGCCGGCCGCAAAGTCGACCTGGACATCGAGCATCGGCAGGACACGGCTTTCGACAAAATAGACCCGTGTGCCGGAGGGCGATACCCAATGTTCGATCTTGACGCCGGCCAGGGCGGTCTGCGTTACCAGCAGGGCGAATGCTGCGGTCAACAGGTTTTTCATGGTCATTTTCCGGGCCTCAGTGACGGGTGGCGACGCCGGGGCGACGTGGCTTGCCGTCGAGCGGCTGTGGATCGAGTACGCCGACGGTCAGCGTGTCGTCTGTGAAGTATTTTTTGGCCACGGCCTGGACTTCGGCGGCTGTGACTTTTTGCAGTTTTTCGAGCATGCGATCGATTTTTTGATACGGGATGCCGGCCGATTCGGTCTGGCCGATTTCCATCGCCTGACCAAACATCGAGTCGAGCTTGTACACCTGGCTGGCCAGCAGTTGGGCCTTGGCGCGCTTCAGCTCGGGTTCGCTGACGCCCTCTTTTTGGACGCGGGCGATTTCGTCGCGCAGCGCGGCTTCGAGGTCGGCCACCGTTTTGCCTTCGCTCGGGCTACCGTGCAGGTAAAGCATGCCAGGGCCGCGGGCGGTTGGGTCGTAATCGATGCCGACGGACAGCGCAACCTGGTCTTCGCGCACCAGTTTCTTGTTGAAACGGGCGGCATCGTGGCCGTCGAGAATGGCACTGAGCATTTCCAGCGCGTACGGTTCGCTGTCACGGTCGGCGTCACGCAGGATCGGCGCCTTGTAGCCCATGATCAGCACCGGCAGTTCGGCCGGGGCTTTGACGCTGATCCGGCGCGTGCCGTGCTGGGCCGGTTCGATCTGCGGCTTGCTGCGCGGCAGGGCATGGCCTTCGAGCGGGCCGTAATGTTTTTCGGCCAGGGCAAAGATTTCCTTGTGGTCGACATCGCCGGTAATCACGACGTAAGCGTTATTCGGAACGTACCAGGTGTCGTACCAGGCTTTGGCATCGGCCGCAGTCATCGTTTCCAGATCGTTCATCCAGCCGATGATCGGGCGGCGATACGGGTGCGCCTGGAAAGCCACGGCATTCATCTGCTCGAACAGCTTGGCTTGCGGGTTGTCGTCGGTGCGCATGCGGCGCTCTTCCATGACGACCTTGATTTCCTGGGCAAATTCCTTGGCGTCCACGTTGAGGTGGCGCATGCGGTCGGCTTCGAGCTGGATCATGTCCTCCAGCTTTTCCTTCGGGACCTGCTGGAAGTAGGCCGTGTAGTCGCGGCTGGTGAAGGCGTTGTCACGTCCGCCGGCGGCGGCGACGCGCTTGTTGAATTCGCCCGGGCCGACGCTCGGCGTGCCCTTGAACATCATGTGTTCGAGAACGTGGGCGACGCCGGAGGCACCGTCAACTTCGTCCATGCTGCCGATACGGTACCAGACCATCTGGACAGCCGTTGGGGCGCGGCGATCTTCCTTGACGATGATGCGCAAGCCGTTCTGCAATGTGGTTTCGTAGGGATTGGCGTGGGCTGCGGTCAACAGCCAGGGGGCCAGCAAAAAGGGGATAAGTTGTTGCATTCGCATGGGATAGCGGGGCTTTCCAAGAGGTCTTTCTGCTAAAATCGGGCGCTGAATCAGCTTCGATCCGGGTGGCATCTTAACGGCTTGCCGCCTGCCTGTCAGCACGGCCACAGTCACTTAAGACCCCATTCTCCATGTTCAGTTTCCTGAAAAAATCCGCTGCCGACCCCAAGGTTGACGCGGCTCCTGCTCCCGATGCCGCCCCTTCGTGGCGCGAACGCCTCTTCAAGGGGCTGGCCAAGACCCGCGCCCAATTGGGCGGCAAGCTCAAGTCCATTTTCTCGCGTGGCAAAGTCGATGACGAACTGCTCGAAGAACTCGAAGAGCTTCTGCTGACCAGCGATGTCGGCGTTGAAGCGACGACTCACCTGCTCAATGAACTCAAGAAGGCAGCCAAGCGCGACAAGCTGGAAACGCCGGAAGCCATCCAGAAAGCGCTGTCCGACGCGCTGCTCGAAACCCTGCAGCCGCTCGAACAGCCGCTCGATATCAGCGGCCACAAGCCCTACGTCATCATGATTGCCGGCGTCAATGGTGCCGGCAAGACCACCTCGATCGGCAAGCTGGCCAAATATTTCCAGAACCAGGGCAAGAGCGTCTTGCTGGCCGCTGGCGATACCTTCCGCGCCGCCGCCCGCGAGCAGCTCGAAACCTGGGGCGAGCGCAATAACGTCACTGTCATCGCCCAGGACAACGGCGATCCGGCTGCCGTGGTATTTGATGCCATTTCGGCCGCCAAGGCGCGCGGCATCGATATCGTGCTGGCCGATACGGCCGGCCGCCTGCCGACCCAGCTGCACCTGATGGAAGAAATCGCCAAGGTGCGTCGTGTCATTCAAAAGGTCGAACCGACCGGGCCGCACGAAACCCTGCTGGTGCTCGATGCCAACATCGGCCAGAACGCGCTGCAGCAGGTCAGGGCGTTCGACAAGGCAATCAATGTTACCGGCCTGGTCGTCACCAAGCTGGATGGTTCGGCCAAGGGCGGCGTGGTTGCGGCGATTGCCCGGCAGTGCCCGAAGCCGATTCGCTTCATCGGGGTGGGCGAACAGATCGACGATCTGCGTCCTTTCTCGGCCAAAGATTTCGTCGACGCCCTGTTCGAATGATCGTCGCCAGCAACCTGACCAAGCGCTATCCCGGTGGCTACGAAGCCGTCAAGGATGTCAGTTTCCGGATCAGCGCCGGAGAAATGGTGTTCATCACCGGTCATTCCGGCGCCGGCAAGTCGACGCTGGTCAAGCTGATTGCTTCGATCGAGCGGCCAACCTCCGGCAGCCTGGTGGTCAATGGCCAGAATCTTTCGTCCTTGCGGCGCAGCGCCATTCCCTATCTGCGGCGTAATTTCGGCATGGTGTTCCAGGATCAGAAGCTGCTGTTCGATCACAGTGTGCTCGACAACGTGCTGCTGCCTTTGCAGATTGTTGGCTTGCCGCGTCGCGAATCGATTCGCCGGGCCCAGGCAGCGCTCGACAAGGTCGGCCTGCTGTCACGCGAAAAGGCCCGCCCGATCGCCCTGTCCGGCGGTGAGCAACAGCGGCTGGCGATTGCTCGCGCCGTGGTCAATCGGCCGACCGTGCTGCTTGCCGATGAACCGACCGGTAATCTCGATGCTGCGTCGGCGGCCGAGATTCTCGATATTTTTGAATCCTTCCATCAGGTCGGTGTCACCGTCGTGGTGGCGACGCACGACCCGCACTGGATCGAACGCTATCACCCGAACGTCCTGTGTCTGGACCACGGGAGGCTGCTATGAACGCCTGGTTGACCCAGCATCAGGCCGCACTGGCCTCGGCTTTTCGTCGCTTGCTGGCGGCGCCGCTCAATACGCTGCTTTCGCTGCTGGTCATCGGTATTGCGCTGACCTTGCCGGGCACCGGCTACGTGTTGCTCGACAATCTGCGCGATCTCGGCAATACGGCGTCCGGCGTGCAGCAGATCAGCCTGTTCATGCAGCTTGAGGCGACACGCAAGGATGTCGGCGAAATCGAAAATCGTCTCAAGGCGGCGTCGACCGGGAAATGGCGTTTCGTGCCGAAGGAAGAGGCGCTCAAGCGCATCAAGTCGAACGAGGGCATGGCCGAAATCGTTGCCAGCCTGCCGCGCAATCCGCTGCCCGATGCTTTCATCGTCGAACCGACCAATACCAGCCCCGAGGCGCTTGAAATCCTGCGCAAGGAAATGGCTGGCTGGCCGCGGGTCGCCCATGTCCAGCTCGACTCGGCCTGGGTCAAGCGTTTCGATGCCTTCCTCAAACTCGGCAAGCTGGTGCTGTGGATGCTGGCCGGTATTTTTGCGGCCGGTCTGGTGGCCGTGACGTTCAATACAATTCGCCTGCAAGTCATGGCCCAGGCGATGGAAATCGAGGTGGCACGGATGATCGGTGCGACCGATGCTTTCATCCGCCGCCCTTTCTACTATTACGGTGCGCTGCAAGGCTTGTTCGGTGGCCTGCTGGCCGTTGGGCTGGTGAGCGGTGGGCTGGCGCTGCTGGCCGCGCCGGTCAGCCAGTTGGCCACACTCTACGGCGGCAGCTTCAGCCTGCACGGGCCGGGAATTTCGGCCGTTAGCGTGATGGCCGGGGCCGGCGCCTTCCTTGGCTGGCTGGGGGCGCAGCTGTCGGTCAGCCTTTCCCTGCGGAAGTTTGGCTAGGCAGGATTCTCCGCCAACAGCGCCGGGCCGCCGGGAGTTTCTCTGCTCGGTCGGGGCGCTGGCGCTGAGTGGCTGCGTTCCCTCCGCCGATTTGCCGCCGGGCGAGTTGCTCGGCATGTCGTCCAGCCTCGGTCATCGGCTGCGCGACGGCGATTTTCCGCCGCCCGGCGAAACCCGGCGGACGGATGTGCTGATCGTCGGCGGCGGTATTTCCGGATTGTCGGCCGCCTGGCAATTGAGTCGTGCCGCGGTCGACGACTTCATCGTGCTCGATCTGGAAAATGAGGCCGGCGGCAATTCGCGGGCCGGACAGTCGGCCGTCAGCGCCTATCCCTGGGGCGCCCATTACCTGCCGTTGCCGTCGAGCGAGGCTGAGTACGTCAGCGAGTTGCTCCGTGAGTTGGGTGTCGAGCAAGGGCGTTCAGCTGCGGGCAAGCCAATCTACGATGAGCGCTATCTATGTGGCACTCCGCAGGAGCGCGTCTATCGTCACGGTTTGTGGCAAAGCGGCCTGTTGCCGCATGTCGGGCTGGCTTCGGGCGAGCGCGCCCAGCAGCAGGCATTTCAGGCGCGCATGGAGGCGCTCAAGGTGTTGCGCGGTAACGATGGGCGGCGGGTGTTCGCCATTCCCATGGAACTGTCGAGTCGCGACCCGGCCTGGCGGGCGCTGGATCGTATACCTTTCAGCCAGTGGCTGACGGCACAGGGCTTCACGGCGCCCAGCCTGCACTGGCTGGCGAATTACGCCTGTCGCGACGATTACGGCATGGCGCATCACGAAACCTCGGCCTGGGCCGGCCTGCATTACTTCGCCTGTCGCAACGGCGAGGCGGCCAATGCGGCGGCGGAAACGGTGTTGACCGCGCCGGAGGGCAATGCCTGGCTGGCCCGCGGCCTGGCCCGCCGGGCGGTTGATCGTATCGTGACCGGTGCTCTGGCCTGGCGGATCGAGGAAAGTCGCTCGCATGTCGCGGTCGACGTGCTGATCGGGGCAAAAAGCGTACGTTATGAAGCGCGGCAAGTGATCTGGGCGGCGCCGGTCTTTGTCCTGCCACGGGTCTGGGGCGCGATTCCGCAGCCGCTCAAGGCGGCAGCGCAGGCCGGCGACTACGCGCCCTGGTTGACTGCCAACCTGCATCTTTCAGCCTTGCCGGAAGAGCGGCACGGCGCGCCGCTGGCCTGGGATAACGTGCTCTACGACAGTCCGGGCCTGGGTTATATCGTCGCCACGCATCAAGCAATACGCCGGCACCAGGCGGGAACGGTGCTGACCTGGTATCGCGCCTTGCATGACATGACTCCGGCCGACGGGCGTCGGCGGTTGCTGGAAACTTCTCGCGAGCAATGGGCGGGCGAAATTCTCGGTGAACTGGCGCAGGTTCATCCCGAGATTCGCCGGCTGACGACGCGGCTGGATGTCTTTCGCCATGGTCACGCGATGCGTCGCCCGACGCCCGGCAGCCTGTGGGGCGAAATGCGTCGCCGGCTGGTCGACTTCCGTAGCCGGCGGATTGCCCTGGCGCACGCCGATTTGTCGGGTTTCTCGCTGTTCGAAGAGGCGCAGTATCGTGGTGCGATTGCGGCGGATCTGGTCCGCAAGGCATTGAATGGCCGATAGCGGCAGAAGGTCTCGGCGCGCTTCGCTATTTGCGGTACGATCTTAGCCCTCTGCAAATTGGGGTTTTTATGAAACGACGCATGCTGATGTCCATTGCCATCCTGCTGGCAGTGTCGGGCTGTTCGACATCGGGCTCGTCCGGCTTTGGCTGGCCATTTTCGGATGATGCCGAGGCGCCCCGTCCGGGCGCTGCCCGGCGTGCCGGCGAAAGTGCCGAACCCGCTCTGCGCAGCGATCGGGGCGAGCTGGGGCGTTATCCGACAACCCAGCGCAAAGCCGGTGAGACCGCCAGCGCGGCGCGAAGCCAGCCGGATGCGGTGATCAAGTTCAATCCGGACAACCAGGTCATCTCGCGCGAAGCCGAATCGCGGCTGCAGGCCATTGCGCAGCAGGCCCGATCAGATGAAAAGTTGATCCTGCGCCTGGAAGGTTTTGTCCCCGAGGGCGGCAGTCCGGCACTCAATCTCGGCTTGGCCGAGAAATCCCTGCAGGCTGTCCGGGCCCGTTTGCTTGAGTTGCGCGTCCCGGCGCGCCGTATCCTGCTCGCCCCTTTCGGCGAGGAACACCGGCTGAAGCGCGATGCGCTGCAGCACTGGGTCGAGATCTACCTCGTCAGGCCGCGCCTGTAGTTCGCGCCGGAATCAATATAAAAGGAAGGTCGACCGCGACGTCAGCCAGGCTTGTTCGTCGTGGTGGCTGATCTCGTCGAGATCGTCCGGCGTGCTGGCCAGGTTGTCCACCCATTCACGGAGCAGCGGGGAGCCGTTGATCAGGTCGATGGCCAGCCGGTCGTGCTCGTATTCGTAGGCAAAGTCGCGCCATAGCGCGTAATCCGGGTAAAGCCGGCGGATCGCCTTGAAGGCCAGCGCCTGGATGCGCCACGGTTTGAAGGCGGTGTGATCGTAGTACGGCCCTTCGCAGTGGATCTGCACGCCGTTGCACTGCTTGCCGGCGTGTTTGTGGAAGGTCGGCTCGAACCAGCATTCGCGCAGTTTGCAGCCGGCCAGCCAGTGCGGCGCAACGGCGCGCATTTCGGCAATCACGGCGCGCGCATCGATGTCCGGGGCACCGAACAGTTCGAGGGGTCGGGTCGTGCCGCGCCCTTCGGAAAGCGTCGCGCCTTCGAGCATCACCGTGCCGGCGTAGGCGCGTGCCATGCTCAGGTTGGGGGCGTTCGGGCTGGGGTTGATCCAGCTGCGTTCCGGCGGCCAGCCGTAGCCGGGGGCGCTGTCCGGTTGCCAGCCTTGCATCGTGATGACCCGGTAATCGACATCGAGTTCGAGTGTGGCGATGAACCACTGGCCGAGTTCGCCCATGGTCAGGCCGTGGCGCATCGGCATCGGGCCGGCCCCGACGAAGCTTTCCCAGCCGTCACGCAGCGTCAGACCTTCGACCGGGCGCCCAGCCGGGTTGGGGCGATCCAGCACCCAGACGCTCTTGCCGTGCCGGGCGGCGGCTTCGAGGATGTAACGCAGGGTCGTGATGAAGGTGTAGATGCGGCAGCCGAGGTCCTGCAGATCGACCAGCAGGACGTCGAAAGTGTCCATCATCGCCTCGGTCGGCCGGCGGACTTCGCCGTACAGGCTGAAAACCGGGATGCCGAGTTGTGGGTCGAGGAAATCGGGTGACTCGACCATATTGTCCTGCTTGTCGCCGCGCAAGCCGTGCTGCGGGCCGAAGGCGGCGCTCAGTTCGAGATCGGGCAGGGCGGCGAGGGCGTCGAGCGAATGCGTCAGGTCGGCGGTGACCGAGGCCGGGTGGGCCAGCAGGGCGATGCGGCGGCCATGCAGGGGCTGGCGCAGGGCTGGATCGGAAATAAGACGGTCGATGCCGAAAAGAATGGGCTGGCTCATGGCTGGGGAACTTTCAGGGGCAGCGTGAAACTGGTACGCAGGTGAAAATCGGGCTGGGCGGCACGGTGCGCAAGCGCCCACCAGGTTTTTGTTCGGTCGTGCTGTTCGATGACGCAGCTCAGTGCGAGTTGCAGCCGATTCCCGGCGGGCAGTAGCGATGCCGGGAGACGGGCGATCAGCGAGAAGCCGTCGGGGGTGTCGTCCAGGCTGATCAGTGGGGCGGCGGCCGGCTGGAAGTCGGTGTCGCGAACCCGGTAATCGGTGAAACGGTAGGCGGCCCACTGGCTGGAGGGCGAGAAGTTGAATTCGCGGTATTCAGCCGTGTCGACCGCAGCAAGGAAAGCTTCGCAGCAGGTGTGCTGCCACAGGTTGTCAGCCGGGGCGCTGGCTTGCCGGGCCGGGCGAAGGATAGTCCGGCCGTCCAGGCGGTAGCTGAGGATCAGGCTGCCATCGCCGGCAAACGACGCCGAGGCGCTGACTGTGCAGGCGGCGGTGGCGGGCTTGGCCGGGTGGCAAAGCAGGATGTGTTCGGCAGGGGCAGGCAAGGCGTTGGATCGTCGATGAATGGTGCAGGCGGTACTTTACCTGCTCGCCTCGCCAGGTGTTGCGGTCGACCTGCCAAAAATGGTCAAAATCGGCCGCCAACCCTTGGTCGGGCAGGGGTTTTGGAGTAATTTACCGCTTTTGCCGAACAGCATCAGGGAGAGACAAAAATATGACGCCGCTGCGCATCAACCTCGAACAAGAAGAAATTCCGACCCACTGGTACAACATCGCTGCCGACATGAGCAACCCGCTGGCGCCGCCGCTCGGCCCGGATGGCAATCCGGTTCCGCCGGAGGCCATGGGGGCGATTTTCCCGGAACCGATCATCGAGCAGGAAATGTCGGCCGAACGCTGGATCGCGATTCCCGAAGAGGTTCGCCAGATCTACGCCCAGTGGCGCCCGGCCCCGCTTTGCCGTGCCTTGCGCCTGGAGCAGGCACTTGGCACGCCGGCCAAGATTTTCTTCAAATACGAAGGTGTTTCTCCAGCCGGTTCGCACAAACCGAATTCCGCCGTGCCGCAGGCTTATTTCAACAAGCTGGTCGGTACCAAGAAGCTGACGACTGAAACCGGCGCCGGCCAGTGGGGCTCGTCGATCGCCTATGCCGGCCAGATGTTCGGCCTGCCGGTGCGCGTCTTCATGGTCAATGTCAGTTACCAGCAAAAGCCCTTCCGTCGTTCGATGATGCAGACGTGGGGGGCCGAGGTCTTTGCCAGCCCGACCAACCTGACCAATGCCGGACGCACTGCCCTGGCGGCCGATCCGGATAACCAGGGTTCGCTCGGCCTGGCGATTTCCGAAGCGGTCGAAGAGGCAGCGGCTGATCCGGACACCTGCTACACGCTGGGTTCGGTGCTCAATCACGTTGTGCTGCACCAGTCGATCATCGGCCTGGAAGCGAAGAAGCAATTCGAGAAGATCGGCCTGTATCCGGATGTGATTTTCGGGCCGTGCGGCGGCGGTTCCAGCTTTGGCGGCATCGCCTTCCCCTTCCTGGCCGACAAGGCGGCCGGCGACAAGCGCGCAAGCAAGCTGCGCTGCGTCGCCGTCGAGCCGACTTCCTGTCCGACGCTGACCAAGGGAACCTACGCCTACGACTACGGCGATGTTTCGGGCTACACGCCGATCATGCGCATGTACACGCTCGGTCACGACTTCATGCCGCCCGGCATTCACGCCGGTGGCCTGCGTTATCACGGTGATTCGCCGCTCGTTTCGCAACTGCTGCACGAAGGCCAGATCGAAGCGCTCGCCGTGCCGCAGGTTGCCACCTTTGAAGCCGGTGTCCAGTTTGCCCGGGCCGAGGGCATCATCCCGGCGCCGGAATCCTGCCACGCGATTCGTGCGGCTATCGACGAAGCCCTGCGCTGCAAGGTGACCGGCGAGGCCAAGACGATCCTGTTCTGCCTGACCGGACATGGTCATTTCGACATGGCGTCCTACGACAAGTTCTTCTCCGGCAAGCTGGAAGATTACGATTATCCGGCCGAAGCCATTGTCGAGTCGCTCAAGCATTTGCCGAAAGTAGGCTGAGCCGGTGAAAGCGCTCGTTTTCCTGCTCGTGCTGGCCAATGTGCTGTTTTACGCCTTCAGCTCCGGATATTTCGGGCGGCCGGGAAATCCGGACGCCGGGCGCCTGGAGCAGCAGGTCGTGCCGGATCGCATGCGCATCGTTTCGCGGGGTGAGGCGCCGGCGGCCAAGGAGCCAGTCAGTAAAGAGCCGGCCGCGGCTGTGGCGCCGACCGTCGATAGCCTTTGTCTGGCCTGGGAAAATCTGCCGTCAAGTGAGGCTGACCGGCTGGGGACCTTATTGACCGACAAGTTTGTCGATTATCACGTCGAGCGGCGCAATGTCGCGCGTGAAACCGGTGGCTGGTGGGTCTACATCCCTCCGCTGGCCAACAAGGCCGAGGCGGATAAAAAGGTTGGCGAGCTGAAGCGGATCGGTGTTTCCGATTTCTTCATCATTCAGGACAACGTCAACCGGTTTGCCATTTCGCTCGGTATTTTTTCTTCGGAAAAAGGTGGGGCGGATCGACTTGCCGACTTGAAATCCAAGGGCGTCAGGTCGGCCCGGCTGGTGCCGCGCCCCGGCAATGAAAATGCCTTTACCTTGCAGGTTTCCGGTCCGCTGGCCGGTAAGGCGGCATTGCTGGAGGCCGTTTCTCTGGCCTTCCCCAAGGTTGAGCCGCAGGCCTGCAAGTGAGCGATTACGTCGTTGGCCTGACGGGCGGGATCGGGAGCGGGAAGAGCACGGTCGCCGACTTGTTTGCTGCAAAAGGCATTGTCGTCATCGACACCGATGCACTGGCTCATGAACTGACGGCCCCCGATGGTGCTGCCATGCCTGCGCTGCTGGCGGCTTTCGGGCCGTCGATTGCCGATGTCACAGGGGCGATGGATCGTGCTGCGATGCGTCGGCTGGTCTTTGCCGATGCCACTGCCCGGGCTCGGCTGGAAGGCATCCTGCACCCGATGATTCGACGGATTTCGGATGAGCGCTGCCGTTTGGCGGCGTCTCCGTATGTCATTCTGGCGGTGCCCTTGCTGGTCGAGTCGGGTAGCTACCGGGAACGCTGCGACCGGATTGTCGCGGTCGACTGCCCGGAAAGCCGGCAAATCGAACGTGTCATGGTGCGCAGTCAATTAGCCGAAGAGGAAGTGCGGGCCATCGTTTCGGCCCAGGCGACACGCCAGCAGCGTCTCGATATTGCCGATGACGTTGTCAATAATGATGGTGCGCTGACAATTCTTTACGGCCAGGTCGACAGATTGCACTTAAAGTATCTATCGCTTTCTGCTGAAAAAGCTAAAGCAAAGTGTTGAGATTTGCATGCAAATGGCTCAAAATTCAGAATAATTTTCCGTTCCTTCGGACACTGGCCGCGTGATTACTTACGAATACCCGTTTAACGAGCGCATCCGCACATTGTTGCGTCTCGAAGACTTGTTCGAAAAAACGGCCTATTTCATTCAAAGCGAAGGTCAGCTCGAACACCATACTGCCCTCGTTACCCTGTTTGAAATCCTTGAAGTGGCCGGCCGTGCCGACCTGAAAATGGATTTGATCCAGGAACTGGAAAGGCAGCGCCAGACCTTGCTGGCCTACCGCAATAATCCCGATATCTCCGAAGAAGCGCTGTCCGGTGCGCTTTATGAAATCGAGCACTCCTCGGCCGCCCTGCTCGGCATGGTTGGCAAGATCGGCCAGTATCTGCGCGACAACGACTGGCTGATGGGGATCAAGAGCCGTGCGGCGATTCCCGGCGGTGTCTGCGAATTCGATCTGCCGTCTTATCACTGGTGGCTGAATCGTCCGCTGGATGTCCGTCTTGAAGCACTTGATGGCTGGCTCAAGCCCATGCTGCCGTTGCGCGATGCAGCGGCCATCGTCTTGCGTCTGCTGCGCTCAAGTGGCCGGCCGAAGCGTTATAGCGCGGTCAACGGTCAATTCCAGCTCAATCTCGGCGGTACTGCCGCGCAGATGGTGCGCGTTGCGGTGAGCGCCGACGAGCAGGCGATTCCGGAGGTTAGCGCCAACAAGTATTTTCTCAATATCCGCTTCACCAAGCCGCCGGCGGGTGAAATCAAGGCCCGTGGCTGCGAGCGCGATATTGATTTCGACCTGACCTTCTGCAACCTGTAATGACGGCACGCAAGGTCCGTTGTCCGCAGTGTGGCGAAGATGCGCTCTGGTCGCCGGAAAATCCGGATCGTCCTTTTTGCTCCGAACGTTGTCGGAAAATCGATCTCGGTTGCTGGGCGGCCGATACCTACCGTATTCCGGTGCAGGGCCAGCCTGATCTACCGGACGGTGATTTGCCCGGCGATCAAGGTTTCTAGGTTTTTAAGCCGTTTCAGGCTTTGGCCGTGTTACCAGCCGCGCATCAAGGCCAGTCCGTGAGCGCCATGGGCTTGAGCTTGGTCGATCAAAGCCTGGTTCATCCCCCCCAATGCAAAGACCGGGATGGTGTTTCCGGTGAGGTGTTCGGCAAAACCATCCCAGCCCAGTCCCGGATTTTCCGGATGACTTGGTGTCGGCAAGACCGGGCCGAGCAGCGCGTAATCAAGGTTCAGTTCGCCGGCGCGATGAATTTCGGCCGCGCAGTGGCATGACGCACCTACCCAGTTGAAGTCAGGGCGTTCGCGACAGGCTGCGAGTCCGCTCGATGAAAGATGCAGGCCATCGGCGCCGACCAGCCGGGCGACTTCCGCATCGTCATTGATCACGACGAGGGCGCCGTGGTCGTGAGCCAGCCGCTTGACGGCTTCGGCGAACCACAGGCGCCGGGCTTGTGGCCAGTGCTTCTCGCGCACCTGGATCAGCTTCAGGCCCGCATTCAGCGCTTCTTCAAGGCGCTCCAGCTGGCGCTCGACGCCTTCGCTTTCGGCCATCGTAATGGCCATCCGGGTGGGTAAGGCCAGACCTTTGAGAATCGGGTCATTGGCCGGCAGGATGGGGGCAACGCTGGCGCTTTTGCCGCACTCCATCCAGTCGACCGCAGCATGCTCCAGCGGGGCGGTGATGCCGATTTCCCCGGTCCACGCCGTGACGCGCCAGAAATGCAAGCGCACCGTGGCGTGCGGGTAGGTGAATTGCCGGGTCAGCCAGGGGGCGCATTCCGTGACACTGATGCCCAATTCTTCATGAAGCTCGCGGACCAGCGCCTGGCGAACGCTTTCGCCCGCCTCCAGCTTGCCGCCCGGGAACTCCCAGTAGCCGGCGTAGACCTTGCCTTCCGGGCGTTGTGCGAGGAGAAATTCACGGCCGTTGGCGCGCAGCATCACGGCGGCGGCAACTTCGACAATTTTTTCGCTCACCGCGTCGTCTCCGGCTGATCTTTTTGCTGGCCGGCCAGGTCGCGGGCGAATTGCCAGGCCACACGGCCGGAGCGCGAGCCGCGGCCGAGTGCCCAGTTGAGGGCGTCGCGCTCACATCGGGCGATCACGGCTTCATCGACGCCGAGATAGCGCAGCCAGTGATAGACGATATTCAGGTATTCGTTCTGGCTGAATGGGTAGAACGAAATCCACAGGCCGAAACGTTCGGATAGCGAGATTTTTTCTTCAACGGCTTCGCCCGGATGAATTTCGTCGTCGATCCGCTGGGTTTCGAGGTTTTCGGAGAAAAACTCGGGCATCAGGTGGCGACGATTCGAGGTGGCATAAATCAGCACATTGTCCGGCGGCGCCGAAATCGAGCCATCAAGCACCGACTTCAATGCCTTGTAGGCGGTTTCGCCGGCTTCGAAGGAAAGATCATCGCAGAAGATGATGAAACGTTCCGGTCGGCTTTCGATCAGGTCGACGATATCCGGCAGGTCGACGAGGTCGGCCTTGTCGACTTCGATCAGCCGCAGGCCTTGCGCCGAGTACTCGTTGAGTACGGCCTTGACCAAGGATGACTTGCCCGAGCCGCGCGAGCCGGTCAGCAAGACATTGTTGGCGGTGTGACCGGCGACGAACTGGGCGGTATTCAGGCGGATGCGCTCTTTTTGGTCGTCGATGTTGTTCAGTTCGTCGAGGCGGATCGGGTGGGGCTGGCGAATGGCCTGCAACCAGCCGCGGCCGTGGTTCTTGCGCCAGCGGAAAGCAATGGCGTTTTTCCAGTCCGGCAGCGGCGGAGCGGGGGGCAGCGTTGCCTCGAAGCGACCAAGGACGGCCTCGGCACGGGCAAGCAGACGTTCAAGCTGGAGAGATTCGGGCATGGTGACAGGTATACTTCGCGTTGAATTCACGCACTCTAACGAAACCCATGCGAAAAATCCAAGCCGCACCCTTTCTGGCCTTCTCCCTGTTGAGCGCCTGCAGCCTTTTGCCCTCGGGAGAGCCGGAGCCGGCCGTCTGCAAACCTTGCGCAAGCTGCCCGGCCTGCCCGCCAACGGCTGTCACGACGCCCGTGCCGCCAAGCCCGTTTGCCCGGACTTTTCGTGCCGCCAGCTGGGCCGATCTGCCGGGCTGGAAAAATGACGATATAGCGGCCGCCTGGCCGGCTTTCATGCAGTCTTGCCGGGGCATGGCCAGCAAGTCGCACGGCCCGGCCTGGAAGCGCGTCTGCGATCTGGCGCGGGCGGCTGACGGCAAGCCGGACTTCAATCCGCGAGCCTTCTTTGAGCAAAACCTCCAGCCTTATGCCGTCCTGACCGGTGAGGGCGAATTCAACGGCATGATTACCGGCTATTACGAGCCACTGCTGCGCGGCAGCAGAACCAAGGTGAAGGGGTTTGAGCAGCCGATCCGGGCTGTGCCGGATGATTTGCTGACGATCGACCTGTCCGCGCTTTTCCCTGAGCTCAAAGACAAGCGCGTTCGTGGCCGGGTTGAAGGCAATAAGGTGGTGCCTTACTGGTCACGTGCCGAAATCGGTGCGCGCGGCGATCGCTTGCCGGGTAAAACCTTGCTGTATGTCGATGATGCCGTCGAACTGTTCTTTCTTCAGGTTCAGGGATCCGGTCGGGTCAAGCTGACCGATGGCAGCACCGTACGCGTCAATTATGCCGACCAGAACGGTCATCCCTACCAATCCATCGGTCGCGTGCTGGTCGACCGTGGCGAACTGAAGCTTGAAGAGGCTTCGATGCAGGGCATCCAGGCCTGGGCACGGGCCAATCCGGCCCGTCTCGACGAATTACTCAACGCCAATCCGAGCTATGTTTTCTTCCGTGAAAATCCGAACAGCAAGGATGGTCCGGCGGGTGCGCTCGGCGTGCCGCTGACGCCCGAGCGCAGCATTGCGATTGATCCGCGCTCGGTGCCGCTCGGAGCCCCGGTCTTCCTGGCAACGACCCGCCCCAATTCAGTGCAAGCAATGAATCGTCTGGTCATGGCGCAGGACACCGGTGGTGCGATCAAGGGGGCAGTTCGGGCCGACTTTTTCTGGGGCTTTGGCAAGGCAGCAGGCGAACAGGCCGGGCGCATGAAGCAAACCGGACGTCTTTGGGTGCTTTTGCCGCCGGAAGCTGCGCCCAGATAACGTAAGCGTTCGTTGCCCAGGGGGCGGGCTTGCTTGACGATCCCGCGGGGTGGTTTTGTTGGTGCATTGCCCGCATTTTCTGCACCGATGCTGGGCGATGGATTGTTTTTTGGCACTTGTTTGGTGCGTTTATGCAAAAATGACTTTTGCAATGCACTGATTTAAAACATCTTTGTGCACTGGAATGGTGCTTGCTATAGGCATTCGATTCCAAAATCAGGGGCTTTCATGGAAAACTACCAATCCGGCAGCAATGTGCTGTTCATCCTGCTTGGCGCCATCATGGTGCTGGCCATGCACGCAGGCTTTGCCTTCCTCGAAGTGGGCACGGTTCGCAAGAAAAACCAGGTCAATGCGCTGGTCAAGATTTTGACCGATTTCGGCATGTCGACCCTGGCATACTTCTTCATCGGCTACACCATTGCCTACGGTGTCAATTTCTTCACCGGTGTTGAAACGCTGATGGAAAAAAATGGTTACGAACTGACCAAGTTTTTCTTTTTGCTGACCTTTGCCGCAGCCATTCCAGCGATTATCTCCGGGGGAATCGCCGAACGAGCCAAGTTCCACCCGCAGTTGATTGCCACGTTCATGATCGTCGGCTTCATCTACCCGTTTTATGAAAGTATCGCCTGGAATCAGGCGTTTGGCATTCAGGCGTGGCTGAAGGCGACATTTGGCGAGGAGTTCCATGACTTCGCCGGCTCTGTCGTCGTACATGCCATGGGCGGCTGGATTGCCTTGCCTGCCGTCCTCCTGCTCGGGCCACGCCATGGTCGCTACAACAAGGACGGCCGCATTTCAGCCCATCCTCCTTCATCGATTCCTTTTCTGGCATTGGGAGCGTGGATTCTGACGGTCGGCTGGTTTGGCTTCAATGTGATGAGCGCCCAGACGCTGGACAAAATTTCCGGCCTGGTCGCCCTCAATTCGTTGATGGCGATGGTCGGCGGCACCATGGTGGCACTTCTGCTCGGCAAGAATGACCCGGGTTTCGTGCATAACGGCCCGCTCGCCGGTCTGGTCGCCGTTTGTGCCGGCTCGGACCTGATGCACCCGATGGGTGCGCTGGTTGTCGGCAGCATCGCTGGCGGCCTGTTCGTCATCATGTTCACGCTGACCCAGAATCGCTGGAAAATCGACGACGTTCTGGGTGTCTGGCCGCTGCACGGCCTGTGCGGCGCATGGGGCGGTATCGCGGCCGGTATCTTCGGCAGCAAGGCGCTGGGCGGCGCCGGCAGCATTGCCTTCATGCCGCAACTGATCATGACCGGTCTGGCGATTGTCGTTGCCTTGGCCGGCGGAGCCATCGTTTATGGCAGCCTGAAAGCCTTCATCGGCTTGCGACTCGATCAGGAAGAAGAATACGAGGGCGCCGACCTGAGCATTCACCGCATTACAGCAACGCCGGAGCGCGAGCCGAACTGGTAAGGCTGGTCGGAAACAATTAAGTCTGTCGGACAGTTGAATCTAAGGGGGCCATCGGCCCCCTTTATGTTTGCGCTCATTCAACGTGGCAAGCATTTGCTTCGTGCCAGTGCTAAATGTGCGATGTGTCTAGCATTCTGCCTATAGGGCTTAAAGCGACCCGAAGCTGTCATTCGCCCAGCCGAAGGCCAAACGGCAGGAAACGGCCGCACAGCACGCGTTCAGTCCCGTTGGTGTTCCAACCATTTGAGTAGCGTTGCGTAGAGAATCCCAGGATTAACCGGCTTGGAAAGAAAGTCATCCATGCCTGCCACAAAGCAGCGATCCTTGTCCTCGGCAAAGGCATTCGCTGTCATCGCCAGGACTGGCGTTGCTTGATGATCGGGCAACTGACGGATTTGCCGCGTCGCATCCAGGCCGTCCAGCACCGGCATCTGCATGTCCATCAGGATGACAGCGTAGCTTCCTGAGCGGGCCTTCTCCACGGCCTGTTGGCCATTCCCGGCCAGATCGACGGCTAGGCCCACATTCTCCAGCAGCATCTGGGCAATTTCCTGGTTGATCGTTTCGTCCTCGACCAACAGGATGCGCTTGCCGGCATGGTCGCGCAGGATGATTTGCTCGGCGGCTTCGGTCCCCTCACGGGCGCCTTGTGCTGCTGTCTCTTGGGCTTTCTGGAGAACTGCAGTGAACCAGAAGGTGCTGCCCTGGCCTGGGACGCTGGTGACGCCAGCGCCACCCCCCATCACTTCGGCGATCTTTCGGGTGATGGCCAGACCGAGACCGGTGCCGCCGTATTGGCGTGTGGTCGAGTTGTCGGCCTGCTCGAAGGCAGTGAAGAGTTTGGGCAGGGCCTCGGGGGCGATACCGATGCCGGTATCTTCGACTACGAAGCGTATGGTGGCGGTGTCGTCGGTTTCAGCGTCTTGCGTTACGCGCAGGGTAATGTGGCCCTGCTCGGTAAATTTGATGGCATTGGCGGCATAGTTGAGCAGGGCTTGTTGCAGCCGGGTGGAGTCGCCACGCAGACGGTGAGGCAAGGCAGTGGTTTCGATGTTGAAGCGCAGACCTTTGTCCCGTGCTTTCTGACCGAGCATCGAGGCGACATTGGCCAGCAGTGCTTCGATATGGACAGTACTATCCTCCAAGGCGAACTTGCCGGCTTCGATTTTGGAGAGGTCGAGAACGTCGTTGATGATCCTGAGCAGGTGGCTGCCGGCGTTCTCGATCTTGTCGAGCTTGTCAGTTTGCTCGGCAGTCAGGCCGTTGCGACGCAAAATGTAGGCCATGCCAGTGATGGCATTAAGCGGGGTGCGGATCTCGTGTGACATGTTGGCCAGGAAGGAGCTCTTGGCGACGTTGGCAGTTTCGGCGGCTTCTTTGGCGACGCGTAGCTCCCGGGTTTGTGCTTCAACGAGTTTCTGAAGGTGATGGCGATGCTGCAGCAGTTCGAGCTCGTCCTGCTTGCGTGCGGTAATGTCGGTATGGGTTCCGCACATGCGCAGCGGCTTGCCATCTACATCGCGCTGCATCACGCTGGCCTGGTCAAGAATCCACCGAATGCTGCCATCCTTGTGGAGCATCCGGTACTCAAGCCGATGCATCTCGGAGCGCCCTTCAATCACCGCTTTGATGGAGTCCCACGCACGTTCCTGATCCTCCGGGTGAATGAAGTCGGTCCACTGCATCACCGTGTACTGGATTTCGCTGTGTGTGTATCCCAGCATCATCGCCCAACGTTCGTTCCGGTCCACTTTGCCTGCAGCAATGTCCCAGTCCCAAAAACCGAGCTCCGCCCCTTCCAACACGAAGCGCAGTTGTTTTTCGCTGCTCTCCAGAGCCAGTTCCGAACGCTTGCGGTCCGAAATGTCCTCCACCATTGCGACCACATAATCCAGACTGCCATCCGGCTTGCGAACTTGACTCACCGCCAGGCGCGTATAGACCAGATGACCGTCCTTGTGGATGAAGCGCTTGTCCATCGCATAGCTATTGATTTCGCCGGCCAGCATCTGGTTGAACTGCGCCAGGTCAGGTGCGAGATCTTCCGGATAGGTGAGATCCGTCCAGGTCATGCGGGTCAATTCGTCCGTTGTGTACCCCAGCGTCAGACAAAGAGCGTCATTCACCTCGATCCAGCCCTTCTCCTGGCTGGTAATGGCAAGGCCGACGATGGAGTGATCAAAGTAAGCATGAAAGCGTTCCATGCTGGCTTGCTCTTCTGCCATGACCGCCTTCTGTGCAGCCTGCAATGCCGCCCGCTCTTCAAATTGCTGTTCGTAGTTGCGAAAGATCAGGCTCAGCAGGGCGGTCGCGAGGGGGTAGAACAACAGGAGGATCCACCAGGCCTGCTCGATGAAAGCATACCCGGCCCGATCAGGTACTTGCGTGAAGGCGGCCAACTGCATCAATTGCACTACTACGCCGAGCGCCAGATAGTGCCCGTAATGCGGCGGGGCGCTGCGCCGCTGCCACCACCGCCGCGCCAGCACCCCCAAAAAGGCCGAGAACAGGATGACCATGATGCCCACAGGTGCGCCGATACCGCCCAGTTGATAGCGATAGATGGCGGCCATGCCAGCGGCGATGGCCGCAGCCAGGCCTCCGCCGATCACGCCGGCGACCGTCAGCACAATCGACCGCCCGTCAAAAAATACGCCGGGTGCGAAGTTCACCGGATTCGCCATGCCCAGCAAGGTCACGCTGCCAAACAGAACCCCGAGCGCCAGAGAATATTTCAGAGGGGATTGGTGAAATCGTGTAACGACTAGCTGGCCTGCGGCTGCCAGCGCAATCAGGAAGGCAATGTTATTGATCAGGTTGCTCAGCATTTGTCAGTCGCTCTTCGGAACTGCAAGGAGAATGTTCAGGAAATTCATTCGAGGTAACCGACGATCGGTATTGCAATTACCAATCCCAAAGTCTACTCCATCATCCGGTTGCCGACAGGAAGCGGACCTGTTTTGCTGCGTCGCGTATTAGCGGGCGACTGTTTCCGATAGTTCGTGGATCACTTCAACGACCCGTGCCGCATCGACCCGCATTTGACGGATTGCGCCGCCTGCCTGGTTGGCCAGTTCGACACCGTCGGCAACCTCGGTCAGGCCGTGACTCATGCTCTGGCTGACTGAGCCGGTTTCGGCCTGGATGTCCTGGATCATCTGGGCAATTTCGCTGGTTGATTTGCTTGTCCGCTCGGCGAGTTTGCGTACTTCATCCGCCACGACGGCAAAGCCGCGTCCGCTTTCCCCGGCGCGTGCGGCTTCGATGGCTGCGTTGAGCGCGAGCAGATTGGTCTGGTCGGCAATTTCCCGGATGGTGTTGACGATGGACGTGATGCGTGAAGTCTGTTCGCCCAGCGATTCGACGAGGTGGGATGATTTGCCGACGATGCCGGCGATCGAGTGCATTTTGGCCACGGTGTCGAGGATGATGCCTTCGCCATTTTTGGCGACGGTTTCGGTTTCTGCGGCAACGTCGTAGGCCGTCTTGACGCTGGCTTTTTCGGCTTGGTGGCGATGGATCTGGGCAGTGATGTCGGATGCGAACTTGACGATTTTGAGTACTTTGCCATCCGGGCCAAAGACCGGGTTGTAGCTGGCTTCGAGCCAGATTTCTCGACCCTGGCGGTCGACCCGCGAAAACTGCCCGGTAATGAATTCGCCCCGTCCGAGGCGCGCCCAGAAATCGGCGTATTCACTGCTGCCCGCAAAGTTGCTGGGGCAGAACATCCGGTGATGTCGACCGATGACGTCACCAGACGAGTAGCCCAGGGTGCGCAGGAAATTTTCGTTGGTCCGCTGGACGACGCCGTCCAGGCTGAACTCAATGACGGCCATCGAACGCTCGATCGCCTCGACCATGGCGCGCATCCGGGTTGCCTCTTCAACCTGTCGGGTGACATCGGCGGCAAACTTGACGACTTTGCGGACCTTGCCGCCTGGCTCCAGAATCGGGTTGTAGGTTGCCTCCAGCCAGATGTCGGCACCGTTCTTGTGGCGGCGCTTGATTGTGCCGCGAAAGAATTCGCCGGCACGCAGGCGGTTCCAAAGCTCGGCGTATTCCCGGCTGCCGGCAAAAGCTTCGTCACACAATTGACGATGATGGGCGCCGGCCAGTTCGCTGGCTGAATAGCCAACGGTTGCACAGAAATTTCCGTTGGCCCCCAGGATGGTGCCATCCGGCGATAGTTCGATGACAGCCGTGGAGCGGTCAATGGCGAGTTGCAAGGCGCGCGCGTCGCTGAGTTGGGTTTCGAGTTCGGCAATTCTCTTGAGGTGCTTGCTGCAGAACATGGGGTGCTCCTGTTGGGTGGGTCCCCGCTCACCGGATGGCGCTGCTGCTGGGGATGAATGCCTGAAATCGGTCAAGAATTGTATCAAAGGCATCCAAGACGATTGCTGTCCATAAAATTCACTGCCCGTATAATTCGCCATGACCATATTGCCCCCCTCCGCGTCGGAAGACGCCACCGCCGCCTCTGCCTCATTTGGCGAACTGCCGCTTTCGGCCGCCATGCAGGCCAATCTCAAGCAACTGGGTTATCTCGCGATGACGCCGATCCAGGCAGCGAGCCTGCCGATCGCGCTGGCCGGACATGACCTGATTGCCCAAGCCAAAACCGGGAGCGGCAAAACGGTCGCTTTTTCGCTGGCTTTACTGGCCCGCCTGAATCCCCGTTCGTTTGCCGTCCAGGCCCTGATCCTGTGCCCGACACGGGAGCTGGCCGATCAGGTGACGCAGGAAATCCGCCGTCTGGCCCGTGCCGACGACAATATCAAGATTCTCTCGCTGTGCGGTGGTGCGCCGATGCGCCCGCAAATGAACAGCCTCGAACATGGCGCGCACATCGTGGTCGGCACGCCCGGCCGGATCATGGATCACCTTGATCGCGGCAGCCTCGACCTGGCCGCCCTCAATACGTTGGTGCTCGACGAGGCTGACCGGATGCTCGACATGGGCTTTTTCGACGACATCGTCCGGGTCGCCAAATCCTGTCCCAAGGAGCGTCAGACGCTGCTCTTCTCGGCGACCTACCCGACGGGCATTGCCGATCTGAGCAGCCGCTTCCTGCGCCAGCCGCAGGAGGTCAAGCTGCTGGAAAAACACGAGGACACCAAGATCCGTCAGCGCTTCTACGAAGTGACGCGGGAAGGGCGTTTCGAGGCGGTCGGCCTGTTGCTCAACCATTTTCGCCCGCTCAGCACGATTGCTTTCTGCAACACCCGCCAGCAATGCCGCGACTTGCTGGCGTATCTGCAAAAGCAGGGATTCCATGCCCTGACCTTGCATGGCGAGCTTGATCAGCGCGAACGCGATCAGGTACTGGTCCAGTTTGCCAATCGCAGTTGCTCGGTGCTGGTGGCGACCGATGTCGCGGCGCGCGGCCTGGATATTGCGCAGCTGGAGGCGGTGATCAACGTCGATATCACTTTCGAGCCGGAGGTGCATGTTCACCGCATCGGGCGGACCGGCCGGGTCGATCAGCAGGGTTGGGCGTTCAGCCTGGCGGTGCCGGGTGAAATGTCACGCGTCAAGGCGGTCGAGGATCTGCACCGTTTCGAGGCCGAGTGGCATTCGCTGGACGAACTGGTGCCGCAAGGGTCAGGCGTCATGTTGCCGCCGATGGTCACGCTGCAGTTGCTGGGCGGGCGCAAGGAAAAGATCCGGCCGGGCGATGTGCTCGGCGCGCTGACCAACGATGCCGGCTATAGCCGCGAACAGATCGGCAAGATCAACGTCACTGAAAACTCGACCTATGTCGCGGTCGACCGCAAAATTGCCCAGGAAGCGCTGCGCAAATTGAATGCTGGCAAGGTCAAGGGCAAGAAGGTCAAGGCCTATTTCCTGCATGAACGGATGTAGACCGCGGTCAACGCATTCGGCCGGGTTTGAGCCCGGCCGAAGTGTCTTGCGGGGTGGTCGCCCGGCTTATTTCTCGACTTCGTACACCACGTCGGCGCGGCGGTTTTCGGCCCACGACTCTTCGTCGTGACCCTTCAGCTTGGGACGCGATTCGCCCAGCGTCTTGACCTTGACCTGTTGCTCCGGTGCGCCATGGCGGATCATCGTCTGGCGAACGCTTTCGGCGCGCTTCATGCCGAGGCGGGCGTTGTAGTCCGGTGCGCCGCGTTCGTCGGCATTGCCTTCGATGCGGATGCGCGATTTCGGATTGGCGGCCAGGTAGCGGGCATGGGCTTGCAGGGCCGGGTCGAATTCGACGCGAATCTCGGCGCTGTTCAGGTCGAAGTAGACGCTGCGTTGGGTACGCAGGCCTTCCTGGTCCATCTTGATCAGCGTGTCCTGTTTGCCGCTGCCCGCCTGGGCCAGGTCGCGGGTATCCTGCAGTTCCGGCGGGACGGGCTGGCCGAGCAGGCCGGGGTGAACCCTGAGCGCACCGGTCTGGGAAATGTGTTTGCTCGGCGGAACGTCCTTGGTCGAGACGCAACCGGCAAGCAGTGCGGTAAGCAGAAGAGTGGCAGGCAGGGTGGCGCGCATCATGATGTGGTCTGCGTGGAGAATGTCGAATGATAGCCGCTTGGCGTCCTGACGAACAGGGTGAGGTCGGGGATAACTGAAATCCATGTGCCGTGTTTTAGCAGTAATGCGAATAAATAAATTCAGAATCAGTCTTTGTTGTTATAACGAGATCAGCTAAATTTCCCTCCATTGCTCCATGAGGTATGCCATGAACCGACTCCGCCAATCCCTTTCCGCCATCCTGCTGATGCTTGCTGCCAACGCTGCACTGGCCGATGTTTCTCTACTCAACGCTTCCTATGATGTGGCGCGCGACGTCTACAAGGATTACAACCCGATGTTCCAGAAATACTGGAAACAGAAGGCCGGGGAAAATGTCGAGTTGCGCCAGTCGCATGGCGGTTCGAGCAAGCAGGTGCGCGCGGTGGCCGATGGCCTTGAAGCCGATGTCGTGACGATGAACCAGGCCAACGATATTGAGTTCCTGGCGGAGAAAGGGCTGGTCGCCAAGGATTGGGCCAGGAAATTCCCCAATAACGCTTCGCCCTATACCTCGGCGATGGTTTTCATCGTCCGCAAGGGCAACCCGAAGGCGATCAAGGATTGGTCCGATGTGGCCGGGCCGGGTGTGCAGATGATCATCCCGCATCCGAAAAATACGGGTAACGGCCGCAACACTTATCTTTCGGCCTGGGCCTGGGCGCTGAAACAGCCGGGCGGCAATGACAAGAGCGCGCAGGAGTTCCTCGGCAAGCTGCTCAAGAATGCGCCGCTGTTCGCCGCCGGTGGCCGCGATGCAACGACGACCTTCATGCAGCGCAAGATGGGCGATGTGCTGATTACCTTCGAGTCCGAAGCCGAAATGATTGCCAAGGAGTTCGGCAAGGGCGAGTTCGAGGTGGTTTATCCCAGCCTGACGATGCAGACCGAATTCCCGGTTGCACTGGTCGACAAGGTGATCGACAAGAAGGGCTCGCGCAAGCAGGCGCAGGCTTATCTGGATTACCTGTGGTCGAAGGAAGGCCAGGAGAATGCCGCACAGAACTATCTGCGTCCGCGTGATCCGGAACTCCTGAAGAAGTACGCCACGTTTTTCCCGGCCGTGAAGACCTTTACCGTCGATGACGTCTTTGGCGGTGCAACCAAGGCTTTCCTGGTGCACTTCAAGGACGGCGGCACCTTCGACCAGATTTACCAAAGCAAATAATCAATGGCTGCAAAAACTCACCGCGTGTTGCCCGGCTTCGGCCTGGCGCTGGGCTACACGCTGGTTTATCTCTCGATCCTGATCCTGCTGCCGCTTGGCGGCATGATCCTCAAGGCGTCGGAACTCGGTTTCGGGCAGATCATCGACATCGCCTTGGGCGAGCGTTCGCTGGCGGCTTTCCGGGTGACTTTCGGTGCCTCCTTCCTGGCTGCCGCGGTCAACGCCTTTTTTGGTCTGATTGTGGCGTGGATACTGGTTCGCTACCCTTTCCCCGGCAAGCGTTTCGTCGATGCGCTGGTCGATCTGCCTTTTGCCCTGCCGACCGCTGTCGCCGGTATCACGCTGGCTACGCTGTATGCCGGCAATGGGTGGCTTGGGCGCTACATCGAACCGCTCGGCATCAAGGTCGCCTACACGCCGCTCGGCATCGTCGTGGCGCTGACTTTCATTACCTTGCCGTTTGTCGTGCGCACCTTGCAGCCAGTGATCGAGGATATCGAAACCGAGGTTGAAGAGGCTGCGGCGACGCTCGGTGCGTCGCGCTGGCAGACTTTTACCAAGGTGATTTTTCCGGCCATCTTTCCCGCATTGCTGACCGGTTTTGCGCTGGCTTTTGCCCGGGCGGTCGGTGAATACGGTTCGGTCATCTTCATTGCCGGCAACCTGCCGCTGATTTCGGAAATCACGCCCTTGCTGATCATCTCCAAGCTGGAGCAATACGACGTGCTCGGCGCGACTGCGCTGGCTGTCGTCATGCTCGGCCTGTCCTTCATCCTGCTGCTCAGTGTCAATCTGCTGCAATGGTGGGCGGCCAATCGTCACAAAAACAGCGAGCCGCTTGAAGTTGCGGCCGGCAAGGCTAATGGAGCGTCCGCATGAAATCGACACGCGCCACGCAGGAACCGGCCTGGGTTCGCTACAGCCTGCTGACCATCGGTCTCGGCTTCCTCTTTTTCTTCCTCGGTCTGCCCTTGCTGGCCGTTTTCGTCGAAGCCCTGGCCCAGGGCGTGCCGATCTATCTCGAAGCGCTGAAAGAGCCGGAAACGGCCTCGGCGATCGGGTTGACCGTGGGCATTGCGCTGGCCGTGCTGCCGTTCAACATCATCTTCGGTGTGGCGGCGGCCTGGGCCATTGCCAAGTTCGATTTCAAGGGCAAGAGCCTGCTGATCACGCTGATCGACCTGCCGTTTGCCGTCAGCCCGGTGGTCGCCGGCCTGATTTTCATCCTGCTCTTCGGTTCTCAGGGCTATTTCGGGCAATGGTTGTCCGAGCACGATATCAAGATCATCTTCGCCGTGCCGGGCATGATCCTGGCCACCATGTTCATTACCTTCCCGTTCATTGCCCGCGAATTGATTCCGCTGATGCAATCGCAGGGCAAGGATGAGGAAGAGGCGGCCGTGTCACTCGGCGCCTCCGGCTTCCAGATGTTCTGGCGGGTGACCCTGCCGAATATCAAGTGGGGTTTGCTGTACGGCGTAATCCTGTCGAATGCCCGGGCAATGGGCGAATTCGGCGCGGTGTCGGTGGTTTCCGGCCACATCCGCGGCGAAACCAATACCTTGCCGCTGCATGTCGAAATTCTCTACAACGAATACAACGCCATCGGCGCTTTTGCCGCCGCTTCCATCCTTGCCCTGCTGGCGCTCGTCACGCTGGTCGCCAAGACCATTGTCGAGTGGCGGATGAAAAAAGAAACTGAAATGCTGAACACGGTGCTGGCACCGGAGAAAACCTGATGAGTATCGAAATCCGCAATATCTCGAAGCGCTTCGGCAATTTTGTCGCGCTCGACAACATCAACCTGAATATTCCGACCGGCGAACTGGTGGCCTTGCTCGGCCCCTCCGGTTGCGGCAAGACGACCCTGCTGCGGATCATCGCCGGGATGGAATCGAACGACACCGGCGAGGTGCTTTTCTCCGGCGCCGAAGCGACCCATCTGCATGCCCGCGAGCGCGAAGTCGGTTTCGTTTTCCAGCACTACGCGCTGTTCCGCCACATGACGGTCTTTGAGAACGTCGCCTTCGGCCTGCGCGTCAAACCGCGCAAGGAGCGTCCGTCGGATGCCGAGATCAAGCGTCGGGTCATGGAGTTGCTCGGCCTGGTCCAGCTCGACTGGCTGGCCGATCGCTATCCGTCGCAGCTTTCTGGCGGCCAGCGCCAGCGGATTGCATTGGCCCGCGCCCTGGCTGTCGAACCGAAGGTGCTGCTGCTTGATGAGCCTTTCGGGGCGCTTGATACCAAGGTGCGCAAGGAACTGCGCCGCTGGCTGCGCCGCCTGCACGACGACATGCACATCTCCAGCGTGTTCGTGACGCACGATCAGGAAGAAGCGCTGGAAGTCGCCGATCGGGTGGTCGTGATGAATCACGGCAAGATCGAGCAGATCGGTTCGCCGGACGAGGTTTACTCCAATCCCGCCTCGCCGTTCGTCTATCAGTTCCTCGGCAACGTGAATGTCTTTCACAGCCGCGTCCAGGATGGTTTCGCCGAGGTCGAGCGGAACGGAGCGAGCGACCGGGCGACGGCCTTCGTCCGTCCGCACGATATCGATATTGCCCACCAGCCGCTTGAGGAAGGGCTGCAGGCGACGGTCATGCACGTTCATCCGATCGGCCCGGTGGTGCGCATCGAGTTGCAGCACAACAGCGAAATCGTCGAAGTCGAGCTGTCGCGCGAGCGTCACGAGGGCCTGCAACTGGCGGTCGGCCAGCAGGTCTGGTTCCGTCCGCGCCAGATGAAGGTTTTCGGCGCCGATGCCTTGCCGCGGTCGACGCCTGAAAAACAGGCATTCCTGTTCTGATTTACATCGCGGATTGGGTCAGGGGCGCGATGCTATAATCCGCCCCTGTTTCGCGCGACCATAGCCCAATCCGGTGATTTTTACCCTCGGCATCAACCATCATTCCGCACCTCTCGCCATTCGCGAGCGGGTGGCTTTTCACGCCGAAAAGCTGCATCAGGCACTGGCTGATCTGACCCGCAATCGGCCGGTCAAGGAAGTGGCGATCCTGTCCACCTGCAATCGCACCGAAATCTATTGCTCGGCAGAAACGCCCGAAATCGTCATCGAGTGGCTGGCGCATTACCATCAGGTCAGCCGCGACGAAATTGCGCCGTTCATTTACCTGCACGACCAGCCAGAGGCGATTCGCCATGCCTTCCGCGTCGCCAGCGGCCTGGATTCGATGGTCATCGGCGAGCCGCAGATTCTCGGCCAGATGAAGGATGCCGTGCGTGTGGCCGAAGAGAGCGGCACGCTCGGTACACAACTGCACAAACTTTTCCAGCGCTCGTTCTCCGTCGCCAAGGAAGTTCGCTCGACGACGGCGATCGGCGCCAATACCGTGTCGATGGCGGCGGCCGGGGTCAATCTGGCCGAACGCATTTTCGAGTCGGTGGCCGAGCAGCGCATCCTGTTCATCGGCGCCGGTGAAATGATCGAACTGTGTGCCGCCCACTTCTGCGCCCGCCAGCCGAAGCAGGTGACCATCGCCAACCGTACGCTGGAGCGCGGTCGGGCGCTGGCCGAACGCTATAACGGGACGGCCATCCGTCTGGATGAGCTGGGCGAACATCTGGCCCAGCACGACATCATCGTTTCCTGTACCGCCAGCCCGCTGCCGATCATCGGTCTGGGCATGGTCGAACGTGCCGTCAAGGCACGCCGGCATCGCCCGATGTTCATGGTCGATCTGGCCGTGCCGCGCGATATCGAAGAAGAAGCCGGGCAACTCGACGATGTTTTCCTCTATACCGTCGATGACCTGGCCCAGGTCGTCGAGAGCGGTGTCGAGTCGCGCCAGGCCGCCGTGGTCGAAGCAGAGGGCATCATTGCCCACCGGGTTCAGGATTTCCTCGGCTGGTTGCAGTCACGCGACACCGTGCCGGTCATCCGCTCGCTGCGCGATTCGGCGGAGCGCATGCGGCGCCATGAAATCGAGCACGCCATGAAGCTGCTCGGCAAAGGTGAAGCGCCCGAGAAGGTGCTGGAGCAATTGTCACAGCGCCTGACCAATAAATTCCTGCACGCCCCGACGCAGACGCTCAATCTTGCCGAAGGCAGTGAGCGAGCTGATCTTCAGGCCGCCGCCTCGCGCCTCTTTCATCTCCATTCCGGCGAGTAGCGCCCGTTTTCGGGCTGCGCTCGCACGCGAATTTCCGGTATTTCCATGAAGCCATCCATCCGCCAAAAACTCGACTTGCTGGTCGACCGTCTTGATGAAATCGACCGCATGCTGTCGGCGCCGAGTACGGCCGGCGATATGGACCAGTTCCGCAAACTGTCGCGCGAACGCGCCGAAATCGAGCCCGTGATCATCCAGTTCAATGCCTTTCGCCAGGCCGAAAACGATCTGGCCGAAGCCGAGGCGATGCGCGCCGACCCGGATATGCGCGAGTTTGCCGAAGAAGAAATTGCCAGCGCCAAGGCGCGCTTGCCGGAACTCGAAGTCGAGTTGCAAAAACTCTTGCTGCCGCGTGATCCGAACGATGAAAAGAGCGTCCTGCTCGAAATTCGGGCCGGGACCGGGGGCGACGAATCGGCGCTGTTCGCCGGCGATCTGTTCCGGATGTATTCGCGCTATGCCGAACGCCAGCGCTGGCAGGTCGAAGTCATGTCGGCGAGCGATTCCGAACTGGGTGGTTACCGCGAAATCATCGTCCGCATCGGCGGCAACGGCGCGTATTCGCGACTCAAGTTCGAGTCGGGCGGCCATCGCGTCCAGCGCGTGCCGGAAACCGAAACGCAGGGGCGCATCCACACCTCGGCGTGCACCGTGGCGATCATGCCGGAGGTCGATGAGGTGGAAGATGTGAACCTCAACCCGGCCGACCTGCGCATCGACACCTACCGCGCCTCCGGGGCCGGCGGCCAGCACATCAACAAGACCGATTCGGCGGTGCGTGTCACGCACATTCCGACCGGCATCGTCGCCGAATGCCAGGACGGCCGTTCGCAGCACGCCAACAAGGCGTCGGCCATGAAGGTGCTGGCGGCGCGGATCAAGGATGTCCAGGTGCGCGCCCAGCAGGCGCACATTTCGAGTACCCGCAAGAGCCTGATCGGCTCCGGCGACCGTTCAGAACGCATTCGTACCTACAACTTCCCGCAGGGGCGGATCACCGATCACCGCATCAACCTGACGCTGTACAAGATCGCGGCGATCATGGATGGCGACATGGACGAGCTGCTCGGTGCGCTTGCTGCCGAGCACCAGGCCGACCTGCTGGCCGAACTCGCCGAGCAAAACTGAAAATGACCCTCGGCGAAGCGTTGACCGCGGCACGCAGCAAGATCGACCGGCTCGACGCCCGTCTGTTGCTCGAATACGTCACCGGTTGCACGCACACCGATCTGCTGGCCCGGCCGGAAACGCCGGTCTTTGCCCCGGCTTACGCCCAGTTCGCCGAATGGGTCGAACGCCGGGCGGCTGGCGAGCCGCTGGCCTATCTGGTGGGAGAGGCCGAATTTCGCGGTCGTGTTTTCCAGGTTTCGCCGGATGTGCTGATCCCGCGCCCGGAAACCGAAGTGCTGATCGATCTGGCGCTGGAGCGGCTCAAGGGCATGACCCAGCCGCGCATTCTCGACCTCGGCACCGGCTCCGGCATTGTCGCCATTTCGCTGGCGCTGGAATGCCCATCCGCCCGTGTTGTCGCGGTCGACCTCTCGCCGGGCGCCATTTCGGTGGCGCGCAACAATGCCGGGCGGCTCGGTGCGAATATTGAATTCCGTCAGGGCAGCTGGTTTGAGCCGCTGTCCGGCGAACGTTTTGACCTGATCGTTTCGAATCCGCCTTACGTTGCCGAAGGCGACCCGCATCTGCAGCGCGACGGTCTGCCCTTCGAGCCGCAAATGGCGCTGAGCGATGGCGAGGCTGGCGGCAACGGGCTGGCCTGCATCCGCCAGATTGTCGCTGCGGCCGCCGGCCATCTGCAGCCGGCGAGCTGGCTGTTGTTTGAGCATGGCTACGATCAGGGCGAAGCAAGCCGGAACTTATTGGACGGCGCCGGGTTCAAAGCGGCGTCAACTTATCCCGACCTGGCCGGCATAGACCGTGTTTCAGGCGGACATCTGTAAAACTGGAGAAATCATGTCCGACGTACAAAAACGCATTCACGACACCGTCACCACCAACCCGGTTGTCCTCTACATGAAGGGCGATGCCCGCTTCCCGCAATGCGGTTTTTCCGCCACTGTCGTGCAAATTCTCAAGCTTTGCGGCGTCGAGAACTTTGTCACGGTCAACGTGCTGGCTGACGAAGAAATCCGCAACGGTGTTAAGGAATACGCCAACTGGCCGACCATTCCGCAGCTCTACGTCAACGGCGAATTCGTCGGCGGCTGCGACATCGCCAAGGAAATGTACCAGACCGGCGAACTGCAGCAATTGCTGGCCGAGGTCGCCAAGGCCTGATTGACTTGTCACCCATAACAAAGCCCGCCGATTGGCGGGCTTTCAGACCGCTGACAAAGCCTCCAAGCGATTGGGGGCTTTATTTTTTATAATGTCGGCATGCTCAAACCTGCCTACCCCGCCCAAACGGAACTGGAGATGGTGACGTTGGAGCAATTGGTCCCGAAAGACCACTTGCTCCGGCTGCTCGACCAACACATCCGGTTTGATTTCATTCGTGAAGCGACCCAGCACCTGTATTGCGAGAACAATGGCCGACCGGCGATTGATCCGGTGGTGTTGTTCAAGATGCTGTTTATTGGCTACTTGTTCGGGATTCGCTCCGAGCGCCGGCTGGTGAAGGAAATCGAGGTCAATGTGGCTTACCGCTGGTTTCTCGGCTTTCGGCTGACGGACAAAGTGCCAGATGCCTCGACGCTGTCGCAGAATCGCCGTCGCCGCTTTGTCGGGACGGACATTGAGCAACGCATCTTTGACGGGATTGTCGAGCAAGCCATTGAGCATAAGCTGATTGGCGGGCGGGTGCTGTACACCGACAGTACCCACCTGAAGGCGAACGCGAACAAGCGGCACTTTGAAGTGCATCAGGTTGAGCAAACCCCTGCGGCCTACCTGGCCGAACTGGATGCAGCCATCGAAACGGACCGAGCCGCCGCGGGCAAGAAGCCGCTCAAGCGTGATGACGATGATTCGACACCGCCGATGAAGGAGGTCAAGGTCAGCACGGTCGATCCCGACGCAGGTTTCATGGCCCGCGACAACAAGCCGACCGGCTTCTTCTATCTGGATCACCGGACTGTCGATGGCGTGCATGCTTTGATCGTCGATACCCATGTCACGCCGGGCAATGTCCATGACAGCCAGCCCTACCTTGCCCGCCTGGATCGGGTCATGGAGCGCTTTGATCTGGCCGTGGGCGCCGTCGGGCTGGATGCCGGGTATTTCACCCCGCAAGTCTGCAAGGGCATTCTCGAGCGGGCACTGTTCGGGGTGATGGGCTACAAGCGACCCACACACCGCGATGGCTATTTCTACAAACGGGACTATCTCTACGATGCGGTCCAGGACTGCTACCGCTGCCCGGCCGGGGAGGTTCTACCGTACCGGACGACCAACCGGCTGGGTTATCGCGAATACGCCTCGAACCCGGCGCGGTGTGCCGATTGCGGCGTGCGCGGGCAATGCACGCAGAGCCGGAACCATCAGAAGCTCGTGACCCGACATCTCTGGGAAGGTTTCAAGGAAGCGATCAACGCCAATCGCCTGAGCGACCTGGGCAAACGGCTGTACGCCCGGCGCAAGGAAACAGTGGAGCGCAGCTTTGCCGATGCCAAGGAGTTGCACGGCCACCGTTACGCCCGCTTCCGCGGCTTGGCCAAGGTGCAAGCGCAGTGCCTGCTCTCGGCGGCCTGTCAGAACATGAAGAAGATGGCCCTGTTGCTGGCCCGCAAGGCGGCAGCCTTATTGGCCAAAATCCTCGCACGAACCCGTTTTGCCGCCCCATTCGCCCGCCATCTTTGGCAGATCGGGGTTCCTAACCTGAATTTCAGAATCCGCCTCGCTTCGGCTTGAAGCCAGGAGTCTCCCTGATTTCCAACCAGAAAAACAAAACCCCCGAAAAATCGGGGGTTCGTCAGCAGTCTGAAAGCCCGCCGATTGGCGGGCTTTTTTTTCAGCTCTTGCGACTGATACGTCCAAGAATCGCTTCCGGAATGTTTTTCAGGGGTAACACCTTGTCGACCGCGCCAAGCTTGACCGCCTCCTTCGGCATGCCATAGACGACACAACTGTCTTCATCCTGTCCGATGGTCCAGGCGCCGGCATCGTGCATTTCCTTGAGACCCTTGGCGCCATCATCGCCCATCCCGGTCATGATGATGCCGACCGCATTCCTGCCGGCAAACCGGGCTGCCGAACGGAACAGTACGTCGACCGATGGACAGTGCCGACTGACTGGCGGTCCGTCGACCACATCGACGACGTACTGGGCGCCGTTGCGTTTCAGCATCATGTGCTTGCCGCCGGGGGCAATCAGTGCTCGCCCGGCCATGACCCGGTCACCATGTACCGCTTCCTTGACCTCGATCTGGCACAGCCCGTTGAGGCGCTGGGCGAAGGCTGCGGTGAATTTTTCCGGCATGTGCTGAACGATGACGATGCCGGGGCAGACGCGGGGCAGTGCAGTGAGAACCACCTCCAACGCTTGTGTGCCACCGGTCGAGGTGCCGATGGCGACGATGTTTTCCGTGGTCTGGGCCATCGCCTGGCTCTGGCCTGCGGCGAGCATGACATCGGCTGATAGTTTGGGTGGATTGGCCAAGAGCGGCGTTAGCGTCCGGGCCGGGCCGAGGCGTTTGAGGTTTGCCTTGGAAGCGGCTTTGATTGCGTGGATCAGTTCGCCGGCACTTTCGAGCAGGAACTGGCGCAACGCTGTCTTGGGCTTGGTGACAATGGCGAAAGCGCCTGCCGCGAGCACCTGCATGGCGGTTTCCGAACCGCGCTCGGTTAACGTCGAACAGATGACGACCGGGGTCGGTCGGGTGCTCATGATTTTTTTCAGGAAGGTTACGCCGTCCATACGTGGCATTTCGACATCGAGCACGATGACGTCGGGCCAGGATTTCTGCATTTTCTCCAGGGCGAAGATTGGATCGGGGGCGGTGGCGATGACCTCGATGCCGCTATCTTCAGTCAGGCTGGCTGAGAGCACCTGGCGGACCACGGCCGAGTCATCGACGATCATTACCTTGATGGCAGGCATGTTTTGCTTTCTGTGAATTGAACTTGCTCGGCATGAATGACTGAGTGCCTGAGATGAACATGGCCGCTCCAGACATCGAACAGCAGGTGACGATGGCCATAACCTTCGACGTGTTGAGCGACGCAGGTCAGGCAGTTGTTTTTGAGCAAGGCCAGCGCAGCTTCGACATTTTTCTGGCCAATGTTGTGTGCGTTGCGTCGGGTCAGCTCGGGAAACATGTTGCCACCGCCGAAAACACGCAGGCGAAAATCTGCCGGATTGAGTCCGTTGGCATGAATTTCTCCAAGCATCAGTTGCATTGCCTCATCGGCATAACGTCCATCCGGTCCGTTGCCGCTACGGCAACCGCGGCTCGGCAGCATGAAATGACACATGCCGCCGACGCGTTCCTGCGGATGCCAGAAAACCAGCGAGACACAGGAGCCGAGTACGGTGCGCAGGCGTGTATAGCGATCACCGAAGTAAGTTTCTCCAGGCTGCAGGAAAATTTCGATGACACCATCGGGCTTACGCATCAGGTTTCCGGTAAATCGAGGGGCGAACCGACTTCAGTGCATCGGTAACGCCGTTGAGGCTTTCCGAGTGGCTGATCATGAAATAACCGCCGGGGCGCAGCAAAGGCAGGATGCGTTTGATCACCTGGCGCTTGGTTTCGATGTCGAAATAGATCATCACGTTGCGCAGGAAAATGACATCGAAAGCGCCCAGTTTCGGTAGTGCGTTGTTCAGATTGATCTGGCGGAAGCTGATCCGCTCGCGCAGGGCGGGATTGATCATGATGCTGCCATCGTACTGGCCGATGCCGCGCAGGCAGTGCTTGTGCAACAGATGGCGCGGAATGCCCGTGCAGTCAGTCAGCGGATAGAGACCTCCGGCGGCTTCCTCCAGAACACGCGTACTCAGGTCGGAGGCGACGATTTCCCAAGGCCGCTGACCGAGTACTTCGGCCAGTACCATGGCGATGGTGTAGGGTTCTTCACCACTTGAACAGGCGCCGCTCCAGACACGGAATGGACCGCGCCCGATAGCGCCGGGCAAGATCTGGTCGCGCAGAAAATCGAAATGCTTGTTCTCGCGGAAAAAGTAAGTTTCGTTGGTGGTCAGCAGATCGATGGTGACTTGCAGTTCCTGGATGTCGCGCTGGACCAGTCGAAAATATTCGATATAACTGCCGATCCCGAGCTGGCGCAGGCGTTTCGACAAACGCCCGGCAACCAGGGGCTTCTTGGCATCGCTCAGGCTGATCCCGGCCTGCTGGTAAATCAGCTTGCGGAACAACTGAAACTCGCTATCACCGAGGCTGAACTCACTGCTGCCGGATGTCTTGTTGATTGCCTGAGCCATGCTTTTACTCCGGATCAGACCGCCAGAGCGGTCGTTTCCTGTTGTTCCGCGAGCGACGAGAGACAGGACAGTTCATCGACGGAAAGTACCCGTCCCATGTCGAGCAGAATGACGAAATGGCCTGCGATCTTGCCCATGCCAGAAATGAAGTCGGCCCGAATGCGGGCACCAAAAGCCGGCGGCGGCTCGATTTCAGAGGCCGGGATTTCAAGTACTTCGCTCACGGTGTCGACGACGATCCCGACCACCTGATGCTCGTCTTCGGCACCGAGTTCGATGATGACGATGCAGGTGCGGCGGGTGACTTCGGTAGCGGCAGCACCGAAGCGGGCCTTCAGATCGATGACCGGAACAACGGCGCCGCGCAGGTTGATCACGCCGCGAATGCTCGGCGGCATCATCGGTACCGCCGTAATCTGGCCGTATTCGATGATTTCCTTGACGCTCAGCGTCTCGACCGCAAACATCTCTCCACCCAGCGTGAAGGTCAGATACTGGCGTGGTTCAGCCATCGGCATCGGGGCAGAGGCGGTAACCGGTGCATTCATGGCCTTAGCCCTCGAATTGGACAAAATCAGTGCGCTGGAAGGCCGGTGCTTTGACCTTGGCCGGTGCTGCAGCGCGCGGTGCGCGGCTGGCAGTCTGGCGGCGCTGGCCGTTGTCGACCCGGAAGAATGCCATGGTCTCCGACAGGCTTTCAGCCTGGGAGCTCATTTCCTCCGCCGTGGCGGCCAGCTCTTCCGAGGACGAGGCATTTTGCTGTGTGGCCTGGCTCAACTGCGCCATGGCGGCATTGATCTGACCGACACCGGAGCTTTGCTCATCAGAAGCGGAGGTGATTTCCTGAACCAGGTCCGATGTCTTGGTAATGCTCGGAACGATCTCATCGAGCAGGGCGCCGGCGCGCTCAGCCAGTGCAACGCTGTTCTTGGCTGTTTCACTGATTTCTTGGGCAGCGATCTGGCTACGCTCGGCCAGCTTGCGTACTTCGGCGGCGACGACGGCAAAGCCCTTGCCATGTTCGCCAGCACGAGCAGCTTCGATGGCGGCGTTGAGAGCAAGCAGATTGGTCTGGTAGGCGATGTCATCGACGATGCCGATCTTGTCGGCGATGCTCTTCATGGCCGTCACTGTCGAACGCACAGCTTCGCCGCCTTCGACGGCTTCCTTGGCTGCCTTGCTGGCCATACCATCGGTCAGCTTGGCGTTGTCGCTGTTCTGCGTGACCGAAGCGGCCATCTGCTCCATTGATGCCGAGGTTTCCTCGACGGACGCAGCCTGTTCGGAAGAGGACTGCGACAGGCTCTGGGCCGTTGCCGAGACTTCTTCCGAGGCACCGGCCAGCGATTCAGCCGTCGTACGGACTTCGGAAATCGTCGAGGACAGGCGTTCGACCATGGTCCGCAAGTTGAACAGAAGGCTGTCGTTGTCGCCAGGCTTGGTTTCAACGCGCACCGTCATGTCACCTTCCGACATTGCCTTGATGATGTCGGCAGCGTAGGCCGGCTCGCCACCCAGTTGTTTCATCAGGCTACGGGTGATGAAGAAACCGATCAGGGCAACCGCAATCAGTGTTGCCAGGCCGGTAGCGATGGCAACCCAGCGTGCGCTGGCCTCGGTCGCCGCGGCATCGTCGGATGCTTTTTTACCGAGTTCCGAGTTGTACTGACGATGCTCTTCGAATGAATCCCACAGGCGGGCCATGATGGTCTGATTGACCATGACCAGGTCACGTGCCTCTTCCAGCTTGTTGACTCGCGACAGCACGTAGACCTTTTCACGTAGCTGATCGAAGTCGTTCAGTGCGGCCCGGTCGGCAGCCAGCAGGCTCTTGTCCTTGTCGTCGCTGACCAGTCCTTCATAAACCTTGAGTGCTTCGTCAATTTTCTTGCGATTGGTGGTGATCCGTTCTTCGATCGAGACCATCATTTTGTCGTCGGAGGCCGCAATGTGCTGCCAAAGCAGCGTGCGCATTGCGGCCATCGGGGAAAATGCCTGGTCCAGGGTCAGGATGCTGGGTACGGTATTGACGTTGCCGTAGTTGGCTGAGTTGTACACCCGGTTCATCTGGGTCAGGCCGAGAATGGCGAGAAGAATGATGCCGAATGCTGCGGACAGCACGAGAAAAATCATTTTTTTTGTGACGGTCATGATGGGGTCTCCGGGGAGGTAAGAGGGGGCCGTCGCTATCCGGGCGACGTATTGCGCAAAGGGTTGTAGTGGGCGACGTTGCTTATTGCTGTTCGATGCGGGGCATTTCGGATGCAAGTGCGTTGCGTTCTTGAACGGATGGGTTTGGTGCGGTCAACTGCTTGATCAGGCCAGGAATATCCAGAATCAGCGCAACCTCGCCGCTGCCCAGGATGGTCGAGCCGCCGATTCCCCGGATCTGGCTGAAAACCTTGCCGAGGGGTTTGATGACCGTCTGGAACTCGCCCATCAGTCGATCGACGACCAGTCCGGCCCGCTGTCCGGCGTACTGGACGACGACGACGTTTTCGCGTGCAGGCGCGGCGGCGCTCACTTCAAATTGATCGCGCAGCCGGATGAAGGGCAGTACACCACCCCGCAAATTCAGATAGTCCGGTGCTTTTTGGTCGCAACTCGGGGGCGGTGGCAGTTCTATGCATTCGACCACCATGTCGAGCGGTAGCACGTAGGAGGCGGTGCCGACGCCGACCATGAAGCCGTCAATGATGGCCAGGGTGAGTGGCAGGCGGATACGCACCGTGGTGCCGATTTCTTCCCGGCTTTCGATGTCGACCGTACCGCGCAAGGCGGTGATGTTGCGTTTGACGACATCCATGCCGACACCGCGCCCGGAGAGCTTGCTGACCTGTTCTGCGGTAGAAAAACCGGGCTCGAAGACGAGGTTGAAGATTTCCTTGTCCGACAGTGTCTGGCTTTCGTTGACCAGGCCGCGTTCGATGGCCTTCTGGAGGATGCGTTCCTTCTTGAGGCCGCCGCCATCGTCGCTGACTTCGATCACGATGCTGCCCGATTCGTGGAAGGCATTGAGGCGCAGCTGGCCTTTGGCTGGTTTGCCGCGGGCGAGTCGAATTTCGGCTGGTTCGATGCCGTGATCCATCGAGTTGCGGACAATATGGGTTAGCGGGTCGCCGATCTTTTCGACGACGGTCTTGTCGAGTTCGGTATCACCGCCGCGGATGTCGAGCTCGATATCCTTGCCGATTTCCTTGGCAACATCGCGTACGACGCGGCGGAAGCGATTGAACGTGGCGCCGATCTGGACCATGCGCAAAGTCAGTGCCGAGTCGCGTACATCTTCGACCAGGCGCGAGACCAGCAGGGTCGCTTCGCTGAGCTCGGGGGCCTTGAACTTGCGAGCCACCATGCTGGCGCCGGCCCCCGCGATGATCAATTCTCCGACCAGATCGATCAATTTGTCGAGTTTGGCGGCATCGACCCGGATCAGGCTGCTTTCGGTGTTTTTGACTTCCTTGCCTTGCTGCTCGGCCGCTTCTCCAGGAGCTTCGTTGCCGCTGCTCTCGACTATATTTTCAGTGATGTCGAGGCGGATAATTTCATCTGCATCGAGACTGCCCAGCGCCCGCAGGATCTCACGCATGTCGGGATCCTTGCTCAGATTGCCGACCATCTGGCGATATTCGTCCAGTGGGGCATGCGGCGCGATCAGGTGGATCAGGCAATCGTCACGGATGAAGTCGAAGGCTCCGTCGATTTCGGCCCGGCTGCCAGTGCTGGCAAGCGATAGTTCAAAGCCGAGATAGCAGGCCTCTGGGTCGATTTCGGCCAGCATCGGCACGGCATTGATGATGCTGCGCATGGCGGTGATCTCACCTTGGGTTGCCAGATAACGCAGGATCGAGACGGGGTCCATGCCCTGGCGTAGGACATCCGGGCCAAAGCGCAGGGAAACGTGCCAGTTGGCATTGGCTACGCCATCGCTGCAGGCGCTGGCGGTTGCCGATTCGTGTGCCTCGGTGAGCGCGCCTGGTACGGCCGTATTGCCCAAGTAGCTTTCCAGCTTGGACACCAGTGCTTGACCGGCCGCATTGAGCGAATCATCCGGAACGGCGTGGCTGGCCAGCAGTTCGATCAGTTGCCCCATGTAGTCACCCGCTTTGAGCAGCAGGGCGCCGAGCGTTTCATCGAGCCGGACTTCGTTGTTGCGGACTCGGTCAAGCACGCTTTCGGCGACATGGGTGAAGGCAACGATATGATCCAGTCCGAACAGCCCGGCGCTGCCCTTGATCGTGTGTGCGGCACGGAAAATGGCATTGATCGTTTCTGGATCATTGGGCCGGTTTTCCATGTCGAGCAAGGCGGCTTCCATCTCCTGCAAAAGTTCTCGACTTTCGGCAATGAACGTATGCAGGGCGTCGTCAAAGTTGATACTCATGGCTGTTCCTCCTTGGCCATGTTGCTCAGGTCGGTGTTCAACGACGGCATCAACCGTGTGAAGTCGAACAAGGTGCTGACAGCGGCGCTGCACTGGCCAAACTGCAAGTGGCGACCTTCTATCCCGGCTTGGCGCTGCATGGACAGCAGCAGTTGCAGACCCGCGCTGTCGATCTCGCTGATGTCGGTCAGGTCCACCTGAATGTCATCGTTGCCGGTCATTTCATTCATCAGGCGATCCCGCCATTCTTTGGCGGTGTAGATGGTGAGTTCGCCGGTGATGACGATCTGGCGGCTATGTTGCGGTGAGTCGTGCATGATTTCTCCTCTGTCGGGGGCGGGAAATCAGGGCAGGATCAGCTTGCCGACTGCGGCAAGCATCTGGGCCGGCTGGAATGGCTTGACCACCCAGGCCTTCGCACCGGCTGCCTGTCCTGCCTGTTTCTTCATGTCGCCGGCTTCGGTGGTCAACATGATCACCGGGGTGAATTTGTAGGCCGGCAGCAGTTTGCTTTCCCGGACGAAACTGATGCCGTCCATGTTCGGCATGTTGACGTCGCTGATGATCAGATGGATCTTGCGACCGTCGAGTTTTTTCAAGCCGTCGACACCGTCGCAAGCTTCGATGACGTCGTAACCGGCACCCTTGAGGGCAATGCTGACAACTTGCCGCAGCGAAGTGGAGTCATCGACGATCAGGATGGTTTTTGCCATGGGGATTTCTCCGTATTTCAGAAAAAGGTGATTTCTTCAGCGGCGGCAACTGGCTTGCTGCCACCGTGCTGGAGCTGGTGCTGTTCGGGGGTGGTGAATTTTTCGGACATTTCAGCCAGCCATGCAGTGCTGTCGACTTCTCCGGCCGGGCGACCAGAGGCGGCATCATTGGTCGCATCCTGTACTCGCTGTTCCAGGCGGCGTAAATCAATGCGGACATGATCCAGAACCTGACCAACGCGGTCCTGGAATTGAAGGGCAACCAGCACTTCGGCAATTTCGTGGCCGATATGCTCGCCTTCGCGGGTCAGTGTGTTCGAGTTCTCCACCAAGACCTCGGCGGCATTGCGAAAGCGTGTCACCACATCGCCGATGTGTTGTCCTGAATTACTGATCAGGTTGCGTTCCTGATCCGCATGCTGGTGCGATTTTTCCAGTGTGCTGCTGATGCTTTGATTAACGACGGCAACCGTTTCGGCGATTCTTCGGCCGGTATCGCCCGATAGTGAGGACAGCTTGCGAACCTCGTCGGCTACCACGGCAAAGCCACGCCCGGCCTCCCCTGCCCGGGCGGCTTCGATGGCGGCATTGAGCGCGAGCAGGTTGGTCTGCTTGGCAATTTCGCCGACATCGCGCGCCATTGATTCGAGTTGGCTGGTCATGCCGGAGAGCTCGCGAACCTGCTGCAACAGAATATCCTTGTTGGCCAGCGTGCCTTGCAGATCGGTGATGATGCTGTTCAGTTCGGCCTCGCTGGCGGCGAGCAGACTGACCATGTCGATGCCATCTCCTGTCCGGACCTTGTTGACCGCGCTCTGGATGCGTCCTGAAAGATCGGCAAAACGATTGCTCAGGGCGGTGATCGATTCCTCTGTCTGTGTATGGACGATATCGATCTGGCTGGCCCATAACGGCAGAACCCGCGTGCACAGTTGATCCAGCCCTTGCAGATGTGCTCCGGCAGCCGAGTCGAGTGCTTGCTGCGTTGCGCGGGCCATTTGTTCATGCCAGTGACGGTGCGTTGATTTCTCGGCATGCCGCAACCAGAAAAGGCCGATTGCCGAACACAGCAGGATCGCACTGACTTGCAGAAGCGTGGTGCCGGAAAAGCCCGAGACCAGAATGTTGCCGAGGCAGCCGGCCAGCGTCGGCAAAGCGATGGAAATGCCGATTGCTGTAGTCAATGATGGCAGCGTCTTGTGGCTCATGCTTTTCTCCGTTGGTTTTGGCGCCCCTGGATAAAAGCGCGGATCAGAGGTAGCAACGCGTCCTGGCTGACCGGTTTGCCGAGCAGGATGAGTTCGGTGGGCAATTGCTGGCGCAGCCCGGTGATTGCGTCATGCTTCGGGGCGAGTGCAATCAGCAAGGTACCTGCGAGTGGTGCCGTACCGGTGACATCACCGCGTTGCTGCAGACTCTGTAAATCAAGCGTTTCGAGGTTGGCGATCAGTACATCCGGTGCTTTTTCGCCGAGGCTTAATAAGCTTTCCATGGCGGTTGCCGAGAGCTGGATATCGCTATTCGGGAAGGCTGAGAACAGCAAACGGCCGAGTTCATCGCGGTCGTTCTGTCGGGTTTCGATGATCCGGATTGAGAGAGCATCCTCGCTCTCCAGGTTGGCCGGAATTTTTTGCTGTTCAACCAGCTGGGCGAGTGAGTTGCGCAGGATACGGCGATGCCCGCCCGGTGTTTTCCAAGCTTGCAGCAGGCCATTTTCAACCCAGAGTTGGGCGGCACGAACGCTGATGCCGAGGATCTTGGCAGCTTCGCTGGTCGAGCAGGTCGCAGGGATGGTTGGATTGGTTTTCATGGCTTGGGTTGTCATTTTTGTTCATATTAACATTTTTATTGAATTTAACAATAGAATATTATTTTTGCAGTTTTGAATCTTTTGGGTTGGGCGTGGAAAGATTCTGTACGCCTTGGAGTCGCCTGTTTGCTCAGTCAAAAATATTCTTCGGGAGGGTCTTGATGTGGCTTGGCAATGGTGTCCGGTGGTCGTCCGGTTCAAGGCCAGAGAGGAATCGGTAGCTTCCGTCTTTGTGCACGCCATAAATAAAAAGCCCGCCATAAGGCTAATGCCGTTCACTTAGGTGAGCGGCATTTTTCATTTTGGGGCTTGTGGACAGTTCGCCGAATGGTTAACGTGGCGAACGATGTTGTCCAGCCAGCTCTCCATTACGACAGATGTCATGCCGACGATCGGATTCGATCGTCTGGCGGCTCATTTGCCGTATGAGTGGATTGAGCAGGCGCTCAGCGCGCATGGGGTGGCGAGTGTTCACCGCCGTCGTTTGCCGGCGGAGCAAGTGGTCTGGCTGGTGATCGCCCTGGCATTGTTTCGTCGCCAGTCGATGGAAGAAGTACTCAGCACCCTGGATCTGGCCTTGCCCGACACCCGAATCGAGGCGGTCTGCAAGAGTGCGATCACGCAGGCGCGGGCTCGCCTTGGCCAAGCCCCGCTGCAATGGTTGTTCGAGCAAACGGCCCAAGCCTGGTGCGCACAGGAGAAGGTCGCGAATCAGTGGAAGGGACTTTCGCTATGGGCGGTCGATGGCACCACCTTTCGGGTGCCGGACAGCCCCGAGAACCGCGAATTCTTTGGTGCCCAACGCTACGCCAGCGGCAAAGTGGCCTCCTATCCTCAGGTGCGTGCCGTCAGCCTGACGGCACTGCCCACCCATCTGGTCTCGGCCATCGAGTTTGGCCAATACGGCCAGAACGAAATGCTTTACGCCAAGGCGCTGATCGGTCGGATCGAGGACCATTCCCTGACCGTCTTCGACAAGGGCTTTGTTTCTGCGGAAATATTGTTGGGCTTGAGTGCTGCGGGCACCGAGCGGCATTACCTGATCCCCGCCAAGTCCAACACGCAATACGAAGTCCTGTCGGGAACGCCCGAGGATTGTCGGGTTCGTTTGCGTATATCTCCTCAAGCGCGCGTCAAGGTCCCTGATCTGCCCGAGGCCTGGGAGGCCCGTGCCATTCGAGTCGAGTCGGCCAATGGTCAAAGCCGGGTACTGCTGACCTCATTGTTCGATCGCCGCCGCTTCAAAGCGCAGGATCTGGCGGACTGCTATCGCCGGCGCTGGGAAATTGAAACCAGCTACCGCGAGCTCAAGCAATCGATGCTGGGCGAAGCGCTGACCTTGCGCTCGCGTTTGCCCGAAGGGGTCAATCAGGAAATCTGGGGGGCCTTAATTGCCTACAACCTGATCAGATTTGAAATCGCCAAGGCGGCCACTGAAGCGCGCGTCGCTCCGACCGATCTGAGCTTCCTGCGCGCACTGCACATCATCCAGCACGAACTGATCTGGGCGGCGGGAATGAGTTCGGGGAAACTGCCGTCCCATCTGGCACGCCTGCGTTTGCAGTTGCAGATGGCTATCGTGGAAAAACGACGGGGGCGAAAATGCCCCCGTGTCGTCAAAGCCAGACCGGCTCGTTACGCCGTTCGTCACCTAAAAGAGCCTTAACTGAACTGCATTAGCCGATTGGCGGGCTTTTTCATGGGGCGGAAAACTCAGACTTCTTCGACCAGAAACTCGATATTTGGGCCGTCGGCGACGACTTCCTTGACCGCGCAATGCACGATGCTGTCCAGCACAGCGGCTTTCTGCTCGGCCGTGAAGCCTGCGGGGAAGCGGACTTCGGTCTTGAACTTGGCGAGCGTCAGCGGGCCGCCGGGGCCGGCGAAGGGTTTGCAATTGATTTCGATGCCGGCGGCGGAAGTGCCCAGCGCCTTGCAGGCTTTCTTGGCGAACACGGCGGCGCAGGCGGCCAGTGAGGCGTAGAAGGCTTCCAGCGGATTCATCAGCGAACCGTCGAGGGCATAGTCGGCCTCGAACTTGCTGGTGGTGACCTTGATGCGCGGGGTGCTGTCGACAACGGTGGCGTACATGCTGATCTTCCTTGGTGGTTATTGTTGGGGTTGGCTGCGCTGTATTGGCAACCACGTATATAATAAACCACTAATATTAATGGCGCAAAAAAACCGCCGGGTTGAGCCGGCGGTTCTGTTGTTGATTCGGTGGTTTAGCCGAGGCGCTGGCGGGCCCGGATGACGGCGGCCTTGACCTGTTCCGGTGCGGTGCCGCCGATGTGGTTGCGGCTGGCCAGCGAGCCTTCCACGGTCAACACCGCGAAAACGTCGTTTTCCACCTGCGGGCAGAAGGCGCGGATTTCTTCCAGCGTCAGTTGCGGCAGGTCGACGCCTTTGGCTTCGGCGGCCTTGACGGCGTGGCCGACCGCTTCGTGCGCGTCGCGGAAAGGCAGGCCCTTCTTGACCAGGTAGTCGGCGAGGTCGGTCGCCGTGGCGAAGCCCTGGGTCAGCGCGGCCTTCATGTTGTCGGCGCGCACCGTGATGCCGCCGGCCATGTCGGCGAAGATACGCAGGGTGTCGGTGACGGTGTCGACGGCGTCGAACAGCGGCTCTTTATCTTCCTGGTTGTCCTTGTTGTAGGCCAGCGGCTGCGACTTCATCAGGGTCAGCAGACTCATCAGCTGGCCATAGACGCGGCCGGTCTTGCCGCGTGCCAGTTCGGGAACGTCCGGGTTCTTCTTCTGCGGCATGATCGACGAGCCGGTGCAGAAGCGGTCGGCAATCTGGATGAAGCCGACGCGCGGGCTCATCCACATCACCAGTTCTTCGGACAGGCGGCTGATGTGCATCATCAGCAGCGCGCAGGCCGAGGTGAATTCGATGGCGAAGTCGCGGTCGGAGACGGCGTCCAGCGAGTTCTCGCAGACGCCTTCGAAACCGAGCTGCTCGGCGACGAATTCGCGGTCGATCGGGTAGGTCGTGCCGGCCAGTGCGGCAGCGCCCAGCGGCAGACGGGCGACGCGCTTGCGGCAGTCGGCGAAGCGCTCGCCGTCGCGGCCGAACATTTCGAAATAGGCCAGCATGTGGTGGCCGAAGGTGACCGGCTGGGCGACCTGCAGGTGCGTGAAGCCGGGCATCGCGGTCGACGCTTCTTTTTCGGCCAAATCGACCAGTGCACCGCGGAAAGCCTTGAGCAGCAGCTGGATATCGTCGATTGCGTCACGCAGGTAGAGACGGATGTCGGTGGCCACCTGGTCGTTGCGCGAGCGGCCGGTGTGCAGGCGCTTGCCGGCATCGCCGACCAATGCCGTCAGGCGCTTTTCGATATTCAGATGCACGTCTTCGAGGTCGAGCGACCATTCGAACTTGCCCGACTCGATTTCCTCGGTGACGATGGCCATGCCGCGCTCGATGTCGGCCAGGTCGGCGGCGGCGATGATGCCCTGCTTGGCCAGCATGCGGGCGTGCGCCAGCGAGCCGCGGATATCCTGGCGCCACATGCGCTGGTCGAAGTCGACGGAAGCGGTGTAGCGTTTGACGAGATCGGAAACCGGCTCGGAGAAGCGTCCGGCCCAGGTGTATTGCGTGGCGTTGGAAGTCATGTCTTTGGTCTAGAATCGGGAAATCAGGCGCAAATTGCACAGAGAATGACAAGTATACGGCACTTTCCCGCGACGCACCCCCTGCCCGACTGGCGTAATTTCGGGGTGATGCTGCGCGCCTTGCTCGGAATCAACGGGCTGGCGCTGGTTGCGGCCCTCGTGATGTCGCCCGGATTGTCCGGCTGGCTGGCGAGTTACATTGACCTGGCGGCCATCGTCGAGCCCTTGCTGCTGATTTGCCTCGGCTTGCTGGCCTTCGTCCGTGATCTGCTCTGGCGCCTGCCGCTGCGCCTCGGGCAGGCGCTGGTCCTGGCGCTGGCCGGTACTCTTGCCCTCGTGCTTTTTGCCTACTGGCAGTCAATCGCCTTGAGCGATGCGGTGAGTCCGGGCCGTGCGGCCTTGCTGGCGATGATTGCCGCGGCGTTTCTGCTCGGCTATTTCGAATTGCGTGCCCGGGCTTTCTCGCCGGCCCAGAGCGAGGCCCGGCTGGCCGCGCTGAATGCCCGTATCCGGCCGCATTTCCTGTTCAATTCATTGAATGCCGTGCTGTCGCTGATCCGCGCCCGGCCGCAGCAAGCCGAGGCGGCGCTGGAGTCGCTTTCCGACCTGTTTCGTGCGGCGATGCGCGACCCCGGCGAACTGGTCAGCCTGGCCGATGAAATCGCGCTCGGCAAGCAATATCTCGAACTGGAACATCTGCGTCTGGGCGAGCGTCTTGCGGTCGACTGGCAAATCGGCCCAGTTTTCATGGGCCTGCCAATTCCGCCATTGATGCTGCAGCCCTTGCTGGAAAATGCCGTTTATCACGGCATCGAGCCGGCGCCCGATGGCGGTACGGTTCGGATCGAGATCAATCAGCGTGGCGATGCTCTGTGGATCGCCATTGCCAATCCGACCGTCGGTCAGGTCCAGCATGCCGCTGGCAACCAGATTGCCGTTGCCAATATCCGGGAACGCCTGGCCTTGTATTACGATCTCGAAGCCCGGCTTGAAATCGAGACGGGCGATCAACGTTACGAGGTCCGCATCATCCTGCCATGCCGTCAGAAAGCCGCTTGAAAATCCTGATCGTCGATGACGAGCCGCTGGCTCGGGCTCGCTTGCGCGAGCTGCTCGGCGACATCGCCAGCCAGCTGCCGACCGAGATTGTCGGTGAGGCCGGCAATGGCCTGGCGGCGCTCGATTTTTTGCGTGATCACGCGGTCGACGTCGTGCTGGCCGATATTCGCATGCCGGGGATGGACGGCATCGAGCTGGCGGGTCACCTCGGCTCGCTGGCCCGGCCGGTGGCGGTCATTTTTACCACGGCTTATGACAATTACGCAGTCCAGGCATTTGACCTGAATGCGCTCGATTACCTGCTCAAACCGGTGCGTACCCAGCGCCTGCTGACCGCCTTGCAGAAAGTCGGTAACCCGTTGCCGGATGCCGCCCTGCTGGCCGACATCGGGCACAAGGTACGCGGCAGCGGACGAAGCCATCTGTCGTCGCACGAGCGGGGCCGCTTGCTGCTGGTGCCGGTGGCCGAGGTGCTTTATTTCCGGGCCGACACCAAATATGTCACCGCCCGGACGGTCGACCGCGAATATCTGCTCGACGATAGCCTGACGCATCTTGAAGCCGAGTTTGCCGAACGTTTTATTCGCCTGCATCGGGCCGTGCTGGTTGCCCGGACAGCCATCGCCGGTTTTGAAAAAGCAGCCGGCGACGATGCGGAGGCTTATGGCTGGGCATTGCTCAGTGGCGTGCCGGATCGATTGCCGGTTAGTCGCCGGCAGTGGGCGCCGGCCAAAGCCCTGGTTCTGCAGTCATGATTTCATTGAAAGGAAGGCTGACTTGAGCCAGATTTGTCCCCATTGCGCCTACATCCGGAAAAGTAGCGACCAGGCGCCGGATTGGCAGTGTCCGTCATGTTCCAGGGCGTATGCCAAATCCGGTCGTGAATCGGCTCCGGCCAGCCTGCGCCCGTTGCCGGCTTCCAGCGAAACAAGCCGCGGTGCCGGCCGCTGGTTGATGCTCCTGCTGATCAGTGTCTTGCTGCTCTGGTTTGGCCGCCCTTACTGGCAGGCGAAGACGGCGCCGATGGCGATGTCGGCCGAGGCCGGTCAGCCGGAAGTTATCCTTTATGCCACCGAATGGTGCGGCTACTGCAAGATGACGCGGGCGTTCTTTCAGGCGAACGGGATTCGCTATACCGAACGCGATATCGAGCAGAGTTCGAGTGCGCTCAGCGAGCACCGGAAACTGGGGGGTAACGGTGTTCCGCTGATCGTGGTTGGCGAAGCGTTGATCAACGGCTATAACGAAGCTGCTTTGCGTCAGCTGTTGAAGCCCTGGTTGAAGGGATAGTTTCGGGCCGGCAACGCATATTCAGGGAGAGTGACATGCCGCATGAATTGTTTCGGCCTCACGGCCAGTATCAGGCTGTGGTCGAGGGGCCGTTTCTGATTGCCACGGTCAGCGGCTCATGGAATATCGAAATGCATCAGGAGTGCGGCCGGCAGTCGCAGCCGCTGGTTGAACAACTGGAAGCGACGGGAAAACCATGGGGCTCGATCGTCATCCTGACCGATACCATGGTCTCGAGCCTCGACGTGATCAAGGCGGGACGGCAGGCGGTGGCCGAGAACAAGGGGCGTTCGCGTTTGCTTGCCCTGGCCTGGGTGATTGCGCCAGATGTCGAGGGCTATGCCTTGCTGTTGCCGACCTATCGTGCGATGTATGAAGGCCTGCTGGTATCGGCAGTGTTTCCCTCGGTCGAGCCAGCCAAAGTCTGGCTGGCTGAGGTGCTTCGCGCCGCCGAGGCTTAGTCGCTGCGGCTGACGCGCCCCAGGATGCGGGCTTCGTCCAGCCATTTCGGAATTGCCTGCAGACTGAGCGGACGGGCGTAGAAGTAGCCCTGGGCAATGCCGCAGCCGAGTTCGACCAGCAGATCCGAAGTGCTCTCGTCTTCAATGCCTTCGGCAATGCTGATCAGGCCGAGCGAGCGGGCCAGATTGACCGAGGTCTGGACAATTTCGCGCCGGCGTGGAGAAACCAGTATTTCCTGGATGAAGGTCTGGTCGATTTTCAGGCAGGAAATCGGCAAGGTGTTGAGGTAATCGAAGCTGGCGTAGCCCGTGCCGAAGTCGTCGAGGGCAATCGCGACGCCCGTTGCCGCCAGTTTTTGCAATACATCCTTGGCGCTCGGCAGGTCTTCGATGACGGCCGATTCGGTCAGCTCGATTTGCAGTTCATGGGGCGGAATGCCGCCTTCGTCGAGAAAGCGGGCAATCGACTCGACAATCTGCGGATTGCCCAGTTCGGCCGGTGAAAGATTGACGCTGATGAAGGGCGTATTGAGTGCGCCGGGCTGGCAATAGCTGCGCAGGACCGGCCAGTCGTTCATCGCACGTTGCAGGACCCACAGACCGAGCGGGTGGATCAGGCCGGTCTTTTCGGCCAGGCTGATCAGTTTGGTCGGCATGACACTGCCGAGCAGCGGGTGCTGCCAGCGGATGAGCGCCTCGAAGCCGATCAGGTTGCGTTCCGGCAGGCTGATCAGCGGTTGGTAGGCCAGTTCCAGCAGGCCGTTGGCCATGGCATGGGTCAGGTCCTGGGCCAGCATCAGCGTCAGGTTGGCAGCGTCGCTGTCGAGGGCAGCCTCGGGATTGAGCCCCGGCATGTTTTCGTGGCCGCTGCGGTTGCGGAAACGTTCGAGCAGGAGCATCAACAGGTGGCGGATGACCGGATCGGTTCGCTTGAGGAGTTCCTGGACGTGTGCCCGTTCAATGCGCATCAAGGTGGTCGGCGCCAGGGTCAGGACGGTCGCCGTTCGCGGCAACTGGTCGAGCAGGGCGACTTCGCCAAAAATTTCGCCGGCGCTCAGGACGGCAATACGGATGCCTTCCTGCGACAGGACTTCGACCGATCCAGTTTCGATCAGGTAGGCCGAATCGCCGGGTGTTCCTGCCTGGCAAATGACATGGCCGGCAGGGAGATGTTCTCGCGGCAAGGCATTTGACATGGCATTCAACTCGTTGGCGGGTAAAGGATGAACGATAGCATTTTCAGCAAGGAAAAGCCTGCTGGTCGGGCTCTCGGGGATTTTGGGCGGCCGAGGATGGGGGGCATAAACAGGCTCGGCCGCTCATGGTGCTCAGCCCAGTGAGCGGGTCACGACTTCGAGCACATCGCGCGACAGGCCGGCGTGGTCGCGGATGCTTTCGAGCGCTTGTCGGGCATGTTTCTGGCGTTCGCCATCGAACTTTTTCCAGCGGTCGAAGCAGCGTGCCAGGCGTGAGGCAACTTGCGGATTGCGGGCATCAAGCTCGATCGTTTTGGCCGCCATGAAGGCATAGCCCTCGGGCGAGTGGAAACGGGCTGGATTGGCGCCGAAATTGCGCAGCAGGGCGTAGACCTTGTTCGGATTGCCGATGTCGAAAGCCGGATGGTTGGTCAGGTTTTTGACAATTTCCAGCGTATTCGGCAGTCGACCGGCGGATTGCACGGCCAGCCATTTATCGACGACCAGCGCCTCGTTTTGCCAACGGTCGTAGAACTCGGCCAGGGCGGTGCTCCGTTCTGCCGAGTCGTTCTGAGCCAGCGCGGCGAGTGCGGCAAACTGGTCGGTCATGTTGTCGGCGGTGCGGAACTGCTGGAGTGCCAGCTGGCGCACGGCGTCGGTATCCAGTTCGAGCAGGTAGGAAAGGCAGATGTTGCGCAGGGCGCGCCGACCGGCTTGTTCACTGCTCGGCGCATAGGCGGCATTCGGTGCGAGGGCGGCGTAGAGGCCGGTCAGTTCGCCTTCGAGTTCTTCGGCGAGATGGCGGCGCAGGCCGTTTCGGGCGGCGTGCAGCGCCTCGGGATCGACGATCTCAAGCGCTTCGGCCAGCGTCGATTCGCCGGGCAGGACCAGGGCTTCGGCAACGAAGGCGGCGCCGCGCTGGGCTTGCGTCTGGAGCAGGCGACGCAGTGCCTGGACGAAGCTTTCCGGCCAGACCGGTGCGCGCCCGGCGGCAATCGCTGCGGTGGCGTCGAGAATCAGCTGCGCGGCCAGGCGCTGGCCGGCTTCCCAGGCGTTGAACGGATCATCCTCGTTGGCCAGCAGCAGCGTCAGCTGGGCCGGTGTGTAGGCGAAATCGAGGATGACCGGCGCCGAAAAATCGCGCAATAACGAAGGCACGGGTTCGCTCTTGAGATTGTCGATGTGGAATTGCTGGGTCGTCTCGCTCAGGTGCAGCGTCTGCTCGCTGCCGGCCAGCAGGTGGCCTTCCTGGCTGAACAGTGCGACACGAACCGGAATCAGGTAAGGCGCGGCATCGCTGGCGCGCGGGTTGGATTGCGTGAAGGTCAGCGTGTAGCGTCCGGCACCGTTGTTGAATTCGGCATCGAAAACGCCGTCGACCGCGACATGCGGCGTACCCGGCTGGTTGTACCAGCGCATGAACTGTGTGAAGTCGAAGCCGCTGGCGGCAGCCATCGCGGCGACAAAATCCTCGCAGGTCACGGCCTGGCCGTCGTGGCGGCGGAAATATTCATCCATGCCGGCACGGAAACCATCGCGGCCGATCAGCGTCTGGATCATGCGGATCACTTCGGCGCCTTTTTCATAGACCGTGGCAGTGTAGAAATTGTTGATTTCGACAAAGCTGCTTGGCCGGATCGGGTGTGCCATCGGGCCGGCATCTTCCGGAAACTGCGCGGCGCGCAGGCCGCGGACTTCACGGATGCGGGCGGTCTGGCGATTGTGCAGGTCGGCGCCGAATTCCTGGTCGCGGAAGACGGTCAGGCCCTCCTTCAGCGACAGCTGGAACCAGTCGCGGCAGGTCACGCGGTTGCCGGTCCAGTTGTGGAAATATTCGTGGGCGACAACGCGGTCGATATTCTCGAAGTCAGTATCCGTCGCGACATCGGCGCGAGCGAGCACATACTTCGTGTTGAAAATGTTGAGGCCCTTGTTCTCCATCGCACCCATGTTGAAGTCGCCGACCGCGACGATCATGTAATGGTCGAGATCGCATTCGAGGCCGAAGCGTTGTTCATCCCACTGCATCGATTTCTTGAGGGCTTCCATGGCGTGCGGGCACTGGTCGAGCTTGCCCGGTTCGACGTAGATGGCGAGCTGCACCGTGCGACCGGAGGCGGTCTGGAATGTGTCGAACAGGCCATCGAGCTTGCCGGCGACCAGCGCGAACAGGTAGGCCGGCTTCTTGAACGGGTCGGCCCATTTCGCCCAGTGGCGGCCGTCGGCTTCTTCTCCTGTCGCCACGGGGTTGCCGTTGGCCAGCAGCACCGGGTAAGTCGCCTGGTCGGCGTGCAGCGTCACCGAGTATACGGACATGACGTCCGGGCGGTCGAGGAACCAGGTGATGCGACGGAAACCCTGCGCTTCGCATTGCGTGAAATAGCCGTCCTTGGAGCGGTACATGCCGGACAGGCGGGTGTTCTTGTCCGGGCAGATGCGGACGACGGTGCGCAGCGTGAAGGCGTCCGGCAGCGTGTCGATGGTCAGCGTGCCGGCGCTTGCCGAAAACGGCACATTCTGGCCGTCGACCGTGACGCTCAGCGTTTCCAGGTCTTCACCGTCGAGCATCAGCGGCTGGCTGGCGACGGTCGGATTGCGCCGCATGGCCAGTGTCGAGGTGACGACGGTACTGCCGGTTTCGATGTTGAAATCGAGGTCGACCGTATCGATCAGGTAGGCCGGTGCGCTGTAATCCTTGAGGTAAATCGTCTGCGGGGTTTCGGTTTTCATTGTTTTGGGCTGCGTGGGACAAGAACGCCCGATGATACGTCAAGCGCCTGTTGCCCCGCATAGCAAAAGGCGCCAGCCGGGTGGGTGCGACTTTATGTCGCAGTCTTCGGGCGGAGTTTTTCCATAGAATGGCGGCCTCTAAAAATAAAGTGCCTATGAATCAGTGTTTTATTGATTTCTTATGGTGATTTCGGGGTTTCGTAAATGTTCCAGATCAAGACATCCGCTCTCTTTCTTTCGCTGGCTTTTGCCGCTGTCGGGCATGCGGCCGACAACGATGCCGTGGTGACCCTTGGCGAAGTCAAGGTCAATAGCGCAGCGAATGGTCCGCTGGCGCTTAAAAGCGTGCTGACCTCGGTCAATGTGCTGGGCGGTGACCGTATCCAGCAGGAAAACGTGTCGGGAACCTGGCAGCTTTTCAACCAGATGCCCGGCGTCATGCTGACCGAGTTCCGTCAGGGAACCACGTCGGGCAAGTTCTCGATGCGCGGCTTCAATGGCGAGGGGACGGTCAATGCCGTCAAGCTGCTGATCGATGGCATCCCGAGTAACAGCAACGACGGCAACATGCCTTATCTGGATATGGTCTTTCCACTCGATATCGAAGCCATCGAGCTGGTCAAGGGAACCAACGATCCGCGTTATGGCCTGCACAATATTGCCGGCAATGCCAACCTGGTGACGACCATCGGGGGTAACGATACCCAGGCCCGGCTGCGTGTCGGCAGTTTCAATACCACGGAAATCCAGCTGGCCAAGGGGATCGATAACGGTAGCTTCAGCCAGAATTATTTCGTCGCTCACCAGGCCACGGATACGCATCGCGATCATGGCGAATCGGGCAAGACGGCGCTGGCCGGGAAGTGGTTCTTCACACCCGATGCAGCCACCCGCTTTGGCGTGATTGCCCGTCTCTACAAACATGAAGCGGACGAACCCGGTTATCTGCGTCAGTCGGTGGCACGCAGCAGTCCGGAATCGTCGGGTACGCACTCGGCCTTTGACGAAGGCAAGCGCGAGCTTGCCCAGTTGAGTGCGCATTTCGACCGTTCGCTGAGCGACACCGTGTTCTGGTCGACCAAGGCCTACCTCAACCATATCGATGACCAGCGTTTCGTGCGTTTCAGCGACGATACTGCGGTCAACCGCCAGCAAGAGCGTTTTGTCCAGGAAACCCACACCGGCGCGATGACCTCGCTGACCTGGCGGGCCACCGAGCAGCTTGCGCTGGAAGGCGGCCTCGATGCGCAGTGGCAAAAAAACGAAAGCCGCCGCTACCGGACGCAGGAGCAGGTTCGCCTCGGGCAGACGCGCAATCAGGCTTTCGATTTCGACATCTACGGTGCTTATGTGCAGGCCGTCATCAAGGCGACCGACCGACTGCGCATCATTCCCGCTTACCGCGTTGATCAGGTGTACGGCAGCATGCGTTCGGAAAACGTGACCGGTTCGTTTACCAACGGCCAGTTTTCCAATTTCGATGTCTTCGATTACGGCCTCATTTCTCAGCCCAAGCTGAGTGCGATGTTCGACCTGACGCGTTCGCTCAGCCTGTACGGCAACTGGGGGCGTTCTTTCCAGGTTGCCGTTGGTGCCGGCAGCTATCAGAGCGCGACGCAAAGAACCGATCTGCAGGTCTCGATCAATGATGGCTGGGAGTTCGGCCTGAAATGGAAGGATGCGGGCCGGCTGGAAGGGCGGATTGCCACCTGGGAGCAGACCGCCAGCAATGAATTCGGTCGCAAACTGAATGATCCGGCCAACGCGTCCGAAAACATCGGCAAGACACGCCGCCAGGGCGTCGATCTCGAAGCCCGGCTCAAGGCGTCGGACAGTGTCGGTCTGTGGGCCGGCTATTCCTGGCAGAAGGCAAAGATTATCGAGGCGGATACCGCCAGCCTGGCAACGCTGGGCAAGGAAGTCGATCACGTGCCGCACCATCTGCTGGGCCTCGGCGTCGATTACCAGGCAACGCAAGCCTTGCGGCTCTCGCTGTGGGGCAACGCGCAGAGCGCTTACTACGTCGAGCGACAGAACACCCAGGGCCAGTTTGGCAGCTACGCCTTGTTCAATGTCTCGGCCAATTACCAGTACAGCAAGGAAGTCGCCTTCCAGTTGCAGGTCCGCAACCTGGCCGATCGTTACTACGAGTACGTCTGGTATGACAGCTCGATTTCGCCCAATACCCAGCATGGCCCGGGTGAAGGTCGCGCCATCTACGGCGCGGTCAATCTCAAGTTCTGAGGCGGGTGGGTTTGCGGCGATCCTGGCGTAAGTTCTGGCTCAGCCTGCACGGCTGGCTGGGCTTGACGCTGGGCGGCTTGCTGGTCGTGCTCGGCCTGACCGGCAGCCTGCTGGTTTTCTATACCGAAATCGATCTGTGGCTGAATCCCGCGCTGGTCGCCAGCCAGGGCAAGGTCGGGCAGCCGGTTCGTTGGAGTGAGGCGGCAGCGCGTCTGTCCCGGCATCGTCCGAATGATGCCGGTGGGTGGCGAATCGAGGCGCCGATGAGCGAGCGGCATCCGCTGATGGCGCGTTACATGAAGCCGCCGGAGCGCGCCGGACGATCCTTCGCGCCATTGATCGTGACGCTCGATCCCGCCAGTCTGGCGCTGACCAGCAGCCGTTTTTGGGGCGATTTCGCCGTCACCTGGATCTACGATTTGCACTACACCCTGCTGTGGGGCAAGGAGGGGCGCCAGGTGATCGGCTGGCTGGCGGTCGTGGCGCTGGTTTTCCTGCTCAGCGGGTTGATCCTCTGGTGGCCTGCGCGAGGCAAGGGCTGGCCGGCGATGCGCCCGAGCTTGCGCGGCGGACGCATCCTGCTGATCTACGATCTGCACGCCAAGGCCGGGTTTTACGGGCTGGTCGTGCTGTTTGCCCTTTGCCTGACCGGTGCGGTGCTGGCCTTGCCCGATTTGGCCCGCCCGTTGATTCTCGGCGAACAACTGGCCAGCGTGCCATGGGAGTCGATGCCTCTGCCGGGGGCGACGATGGTTGCGCCGGATCGGGCGGCGCAACTGGCCCAGGCTGTTTTCCCGCAGGGCCGGCTGCGCTGGTTGGAGACGCCGGCTGGCGCCAGCGGTGTTTATCGCGTCAGCCTGTGGCAACCCGGAGAGCCGGGCGTACGTTTTCCGCGCACGACAGTGTGGCTCGATGCCTGGTCGGGGGCGGTTCTCGCGGTGCGCGACCCGCTGCAGGAATCAGCCGGCAATCGCTTCCTGGACTGGATGCATCCCTTGCATAACGGCGAGGCCTTCGGTCTGGCCGGCCGCATTCTGGCCTGTGTCGGTGGGCTGTTGCCCCTGCTGTTGTTCGTCACCGGCGGGGTGCGCTGGATGGATCGTCGTCGTGCCCGCCGTGAGTCGGCTCAGCGTCGGCGCCAGACTTGCCAGCGCTCGCGCCCGGAAAATACGGCAATCGAGTCGTCGACCGCAGCATCTTCAATACGCTCGAAGTGAGCGCCGAGCAGCTCGTCGAGCTGTTCCGGCAAGATGCCGAAAGGCGGCCCCTTGGGCTGGTCGCACAAGAAAAAATAGCCGGCCAGGCGGCCGCCGGGGGGCAGCAGTTCGGCGACGCGCCGGCCCCAGTCAGCCCACAGCTTGCGCGGCAGGGCGCAGAGGAAGGCGCGTTCGTAGATCAGTTGATAGGGGGCGGCCGGGGTAAAAGTGAAAAAGTCGGCACAAACGAGGTCGACCGCAGTATCGCCGAGAACGCTTCTTGCCTTGTCGACCGCGACCGGCGAAAAATCGAGTGCCGTGACCGGCCAGCCCTGTTCGGCCAGATGGACGGCTTCCCAGGCGCTGCCGCAGCCGGGGATCAGCGTGTTGAGCGGGCCGGGCTGGCGGGCGATGTAGTCGGCCAGGGCGGTGGGTACCTTGCCGGCATCCCAGGGCGTCGTGCCTTCACCGAAGCGCTTGCACCAGAAGTCGGGATGTTCCGGTCGTTGTTCGGCCGGCTTGATCTGGGTCGGGGAAGAGGGCTGGTCGCTCATGCTAAGATTGCCTCCCTCGAAAACTTCGCCTTCATCTGCCTCATGTCCGCTCTCTCCAAGATTGTTATTGCCTCTCGCGAATCCCGTCTGGCCATGTGGCAGGCCGTGCATGTCCAGGGCCGTCTGGCCAGCCTGAATCCGGGGGCTGAAGTGGTCATTCTAGGCATGACGACCAAGGGTGACCAGATTCTTGATCGCCCGCTCGCCGAAATCGGCGGCAAGGGCCTGTTCATCAAGGAACTCGAAGTCGCGATGCAGGAAGGCAAGGCGCATCTCGCCGTGCATTCGATGAAGGATGTGCCGATGGTGATGCCGGAAGGTTTCGTGCTGGCCGCCATCTCGGCGCGTGAAAACCCGCGCGATGCCTTCGTTTCGAACAAATACAACGATCTGGACGATCTGCCGGCCGGCGCTGTCGTTGGTACTTCCAGCCTGCGCCGCGAATCCATCCTGCGCGCCAAGTATCCGCAGCTGGTCATCAAGAGCCTGCGCGGCAATCTGGATACCCGCCTGAAGAAGCTCGATGCCGGCGAATACGACGCGATCATCCTGGCCGCTGCCGGCCTGATCCGCCTCGGCCTGGAAAACCGCATCAAAACGGTGTTGACCGCAGAACAGTCGCTGCCGGCACCCGGCCAGGGCGCGCTGGGTATCGAACTGATCGACGGTGCGGCCGACATGGCTGACGTTGTTGCTCCGCTCAACGATCCGGAAACGGCCCATTGCGTCAAGGCAGAACGTGCCTTCTCGCGCGCCCTGGGCGGTTCCTGCCAGGTGCCGCTCGGCGGCTACGCGATCATCGAGAACGGCCAACTCTGGCTGCGCGGCTTTGTTGCGACGGCCGACGGCAAGGAAATGATCAGTGCCGAATTGCGCGGCGACCCGGCCGATGACGAAGGTCTCGGCCTGCAACTGGCCCGCTTGCTGCGCGCCAAGGGCGCCGATGCCATCCTGGAAAAACTCGCTCACTGCAAATGAGTTCAACCGGCCCGCTTGCCGGCCAGACCATCGTCGTTACCCGGCCGCTGGCGCAAGCCGGGCCGCTGGCCGACGTGATTGCGGCGGCTGGCGGCAAGCCGCTGATTTTTCCCCTGCTTGAAATTTCGCCGGCCCGCGATCCTCAGCCGCTCGCCGAGGCGGTGGCTCGTCTTGCCGATTACGCGCTGGCTGTCTTCATCAGCCCTAACGCGGTCGACCATGCCTGGCCGGCCATTTCTGCAGCGGGCGGTTGGCCTGCCGGGCTGATCCCCGCGGCAGTCGGGCAAGGCACGGTCAGGGCTTTGCTGGCGCATGGCGTCAGTGGCTGCGTTGCGCCGACCGAACGATTCGACTCCGAAGCCTTGCTGGCTTTGCCTGAGTTGGCCGGCGAGCGCGTGACCGGTCGCCGGGTGGCCATCTTTCGCGGTGACGGCGGTCGTGAGTTGCTCGGCGATACGCTGCGCCAGCGTGGCGCAAGGGTCGATCTGGTCACCTGCTACTGCCGTTCCGGGCCGGGCGATGGTGTGGCCCCGCTGCTCGCCGCATGGCGCGCCGGAAAGCTCGACGGCCTGACCGTTTCGAGCAGCGAAGGGTTGCGCTATCTGTTTGATTTGCTTGACCGGGAAGGTCGCGATTTCCTGCGCGCTACGCCGCTTTTCGTCCCGCACCAGCGGATTGCCGACAATGCCCGGGCGCTGGGACTGAACCGGGTGATTCTGACCGATGCTGCCGATAGCGGCATTCTTGCCGGTTTACGTGCTTATAATTGGTCTGCATGAAGCCTGAAAACGAACTCCCTTCTTCCCCGACCGACATGTCCGTTCCTGTTCGCCCTTCTTCTTCCCGGCCCAGTCCGTGGTTGTTCGTCGCCCTGGCGGCGCTGTTGCTGGCCGGCTGGCAGTGGATCGAAACCCGCCAGCAGCTGGATGCCGCCCGGCAGGAAATCAGTCAGCGTCTGGCCGCAGCCGATCTGGCCGAAAAAGAAGATCAGGGCGCGCGCAAGCAAATGCTGGCTCAGCTGGAAGCCATTCAGGCCCGGCTCGGTGCCGCCGATGCCCGGCTGACCGAATTCGGAACACAGAATGCATCACTGCAGGCGTTCTATCAGGACATGGCGCGCAGCCGCGAAGAGGCGACCTTGCTTGAGGTTGAGCAAGCCTTGACGCTGGCCGGCCAGCAATTGCAACTGGCCGCCAATGTGCCGGTGGCGATGCTGGCGCTGCAGACCGCCGACAGTCGTCTGGCGCGACTCGACCGTCCGCAGTACCTGCCCCTGCGCAAGGCGGTCACCAAAGATCTTGCCCGGCTGGCTGCCTTGCCGGTCGTTGATTTGCCCGGAATCAACCTGCAGCTTGAACAACAATTGCAGTGGGTCGATAAATTGCCGCTGGCCAGCCACGGTCGACCGCCGGAAACGGCAGGAAATGCCAAGCCGGCCCAAGTCTCAGGCTGGTGGCAACAGACTGGCGATCAGGTCTGGCAACAACTCAAGGGGCTGGTCCGGATTCAGCGCTTTGATCGCGACGAGCCAATCCTGCTGGCGCCCGGTCAGTCGTTCTTCCTCCGCGAAAATCTCAAGCTGCGTTTGCTGAGCGCCCGTTTGGCCTTGCTGTCGCGTGATCAGCTCAGTTTCCGCAATGAACTGAAAGCGGTTCAGGATGCACTGACGCGCCATTTCGTCGGCGATGACAAGTCCGTTCAGGCCAGCAGCCATGCCTTGCGCCAGATGGCCGGGGTCGAACTCAATACCGAGTTGCCGACCCTGAACGAAAGTCTGGCCGCCCTGCGTGCCTTGCGTCCGGCCAAGGAAAAGCGGTGAAGGGATTACTCTGGATTCTCGGGCTGTTTGCCGCTGCCGTTGCCCTGGCATTGGGGGCGCGCCTGAATGACGGCTACGTTTTGTTCGTCGTTTCTCCCTATCGGGCAGAAATTTCGCTCAATCTCTTCCTGCTTGTGCTGGCCCTGGCTTTTGCCGGCCTCTACATCGTACTGCGCAGCCTGGCATTGGCGCTCGGTTTGCCGAAACGCGTGCGTGCCTACCGGGCGCGCCGGCAGAAAGAGCGTGCCGGGCTGGTTTTCCAGGATGCCGTGCGTCTGCTGTTTGAGGGACGTTTTGGCCAGGCCTTGAAAAAAGCCGGCGAGGCCCATGCCGCCGGGACTGCGCCCGGTTTGTCGGCATTGATTGCGGCCCGCGCAGCCCAGCGCATGCGCGAGTCGCTCAAGCAGCAGGGCTGGATGGAGCGGGCCAAAATCGACGATCCGCGCACTGAGGCGGCCACCTTGATGCTTGAAGCTGAAATGATGAATGAAGCGCGCCGTTTCGACGAGGCGCTGAATTCGCTGGAGCGTTTGCAGGCCAAGCAGGGCCGTCATATTGCGGCCTTGCGGCTTGAGTTGCGGGCCCGCCAGGGGGCGGGCGACTGGGACGGTGTTGTCAAACTGGCTCGCCAGTTGAGCAAGCGCGATGCCTTGCCGGTCGAGGTGGTTAGCGAAATCCTGACCCAGGCGCATTTGGCCAATATCGCCCGCTGTGCGCTGGATACCGACAAGTTGAGCCATTATCTGCGTGCCCTGCCCGAATCCGAGCGCGGCCGGCGTGTCGTTCTGGCCGCGGTCAAGGCTCTGGCCGCTCAAGGGGCCGAAGCTGAGGCTCAGAAACTGATCGAGGCGGCGCTGGATGCCGGTCACAATGCCTCCTGGCACTCGGCTTTGGTGGTGGTTTACGGTCGTCTCGGTGGCGGTCACCAGACGGCGCGGATCGCCCGGGCGGAAGCCTGGCTCGGTCAACATCCCGATGATGCCGGATTGCTCATGGCGCTGGGCCGGATGTGCATCCGCCAGCGTCTGTGGGGCAAGGCACAAAGTTATCTGGAAGCCTCGCTGTCGGTCGAGGAAACCCAGGAAGGACATCTTGAACTGGCGCGTCTGTGCGACCAGCTTGAGCGTACGGAAGAAGCCAATAAACACTATCGGGCCAGCGCCAGTCTCGACGGACGCTAGGCACCACGACTAAACGGAGCGAGGGGACAAATGCTGAATATCGACATGCGCAAGATTTACAATTTTTACCCCATCGAGCCGACGCCGGATCCGACTGCTTTGCCGACGGGGGGGGACCTGTACTACGAGTGCATGGATTGCTCGGTGATCGTCAATTCGGTTCCGCACATCAAGGCAGCCTGTGCCTGCGGCAACCTTGAAGGTGGCGGCGGCAAGATGGGCATAAAAAACCCGGAACGCGTCCGGGTCGTGCGCGGCAAGCTGAAGTAAGGCTGCGCGGAGCGCCGATCATCCCGTTGCTGCGAGCAGCGGGGTGATCCATTTTCCTGGTTTTCCCGGTTATACGGCCCAGTCCTGCGGTTTGAGGAAGGTTTCGTAAAGCTCGGCTTCTGGCGTGCCGGCTTCCGGTTGCCAGTCGTAGCGCCATTTGACGATCGGCGGGAGCGACATCAGGATGGATTCGGTGCGTCCGCCGGATTGCAGTCCGAATAGCGTGCCGCGATCCCAGACCAGGTTGAATTCGACGTAACGGCCGCGGCGATAAGCCTGAAAGTCGCGCTCGCGTTCGCCGTAGGGCGTTTCACGACGCTTGGCCAGCACCGGCAGATAAGCCTGGGTAAAGGCATTGCCTACCGCCTGGGTCAGGTCGAAGCAGCGCTCGAAGCCCCCTTCGCTCAGATCGTCGTAGAAGATGCCGCCGACGCCGCGTGGCTCGTTACGGTGCTTGAGGAAAAAGTACTCATCGCACCATTTCTTGTATTTCGGGTAAACGCTTTCGCCGAAGGGCGTCAGTGCGTCCTTGCAGGTCTGGTGAAAATGGGCCACATCTTCGCGTTGACCGTAGTAAGGCGTCATGTCCATGCCGCCGCCGAACCACCAGACATCTTCTTCGCCTTCCTTGCGTGCCACGAAGCAACGGACGTTCATATGGGCCGTCGGGCAATACGGATTACGCGGATGCAGCACCAGCGAGACGCCCATTGCCTCCCAGGCGCGCCCGGCCAACTGGGGGCGCACGGCGGTGGCCGAGGCTGGCAGCGACTGACCGGTGACGTGCGAGAAATTGACCCCGCCGCGTTCAAAGAAATTGCCTTCTTCGATCAGTCGGGAAATCCCGCCGCCGCCCTCGGGGCGGTCCCAGGAGTCGGTGCGGAAAGCTTGGCCGTCAAAGGCTTCAAGCTGGCTGACAATGCGGCTTTGCAGGCCGGTAAAGAATGTTTTGAGGGTGTCTGTCGGGATCATGTTTTTTGTCTTGAGTCCTTGCTGGAGGGTTCGTTGTTCTGGCGGTAGACCGAGTAACGGTTGCGACCATCCGCCTTGGCGCGATACATCGCAATGTCTGCCTGGCTCAGCAGTTGGCTGGCCGACAGCATATCGTCGGTGGCCGCGCCGACAAAGGAAATGCCGATTGAAACGCCGATCCGGATGGCCAGATCATCGATCCGGACGGGTTTTCCTATCGCGGCGATGCAGGCTTCGGCAATCCGTTCCGCTGCATCGCGCGGTGCTTCGCAGTCGCTGACCAGAATCAGGAATTCGTCACCGCCCAGACGGGCAACGGTGTCCACTTCGCGAATGCAGCCTTGAAGTCGGTGTGCGATTTCTGTCAGCAACAGATCGCCGACTTGATGGCCGTGCAGATCGTTAACCGGTTTGAATCCATCAAGGTCGAGAAACAAGAGCGCCAGACCACGGCCGCTACGGCGTATCCGCTGCAGTTCCTTGTCCAGCCGGTTGTTGATCAGCAGACGGTTGGGCAGGCCGGTCAAAGGGTCGTGGTGAGCCATTTCAGCCAGTCGTCGTTCCTGCTCAAGCAGCTTTTCCTGGAGGCGGTTGAAACTGCTGGCGACATCTCCGACTTCATCCTGATATTCGCTGAGTAGCGGTTGCATTGGCCGGGTGCCTTCCGACATGTCATGCAACTCCTTGGCCAGGCGACCGAGAGGCGCCAGCAGGCGGTTCAGGGCGGCCAGCAGCAGGATGATGATCGGCAAGGAGAGCAGGCCGGCAATCAGCAGGGTATTGCGAACACTGTTCCAGACCGGGGCAAAGGCTTCGCTGGTCGGACAGCGGGCAATCAGGAGCCAGCCGGTTTGCGGGATTTCGACGGTGGCGATCAGTTCGTTGATGTTGTCACTGTTGCGGACGATGTCGATCCCGCGGACGCCGGCCAGGGCTCGGTCCAATGCCAGATCATGGCCGGCCTCGGGTAGGGGGCGTGATGATTTGCCCGGGTCCGAGGTCAGTGCGTAGCTGTGGTGGCGGGGCGAGATTAGCTGATAGCTGCCGGTCTTGCCGGGGGCCGTCCCTTGGATCAGGTCCAGAAAGCCGGGGCTGGTCAGGGGGGTGACCCCCGCCATGAGGGCGATTAATTGCTGGTTGTCGTCGAAGATGGGGATGGCGAGCACGATCGCCGGTTGCTGTGTGGCTCGGGCAACCAGCGGTTTGCTGAAGGTGGCGCGACGAGTGGTCGTAGCACTGATGAACCAGTCGCGGTCGACGAATGATTTGGGCCGACTTTCGAGGCGCGGACTGTCGGCCAGAACTGCGCCGCCATCCGGCGGAATGATCATCAGGCCGGTCGGGAACAGCGTGTGGATCGCTTTGCGATCATCCAGCCAGTCCTGCAGTTCCTTGGGCTTGGCGAGCAGATGGTGCGGCAGGTTGTCGGCGACACGCTTGAGGCTGTCCATCCGCAGCGACAGTTTGCTGTCGATGTCGCGGGCGATGTAGTTGGCTGTCGTCAGCTGCTGCCTGAACAGCATGGCCTGCATTTCATCGTACAGAATGCGGGCAACGAAGAAGGTGGTCAGGCCGATGCCGATCAGAAACAACAGGCCGGCCACGGCAGCAATGCGAGTTCTCAAACTGCTGCCGAGGTGCGGCCACATGGCTTACGGCTCTAGCGGGCAACCGCCCGGTGGCCGATATCCTTGCGGAATTGCATGCCGTCAAACTGAATCTGGACGGCTGATTCATAGGCCAGTTTCTGGGCCAGCTTGACGTTCTCGCCAAGGGCGGTGACACACAGGACACGCCCACCGCTGGTGACAGCCTTGCCATCTTGTTCGGCCGTGCCGGCGTGGAAAACGTGAGCATCCTCGCCGAAGCTGTTGCCCGCCGGCAGGCCGTGGATCACATCGCCCTTGCGCGGCGTTTCCGGGTAATTGGCGGCCGCCAGAACGACCCCCAGCGCAATGCGACGGTCCCATTCCGCTTCAACCTGGTCGAGCGTGCCATTGATGCCGTGTTCGATCAGATCAACGAAGTCGGACTTCAGGCGCATCAGGATCGGCTGGGTTTCCGGGTCGCCCATGCGACAGTTGAATTCCAGCGTCTTGACGCTGCCATCCTTGCTGATCATCAGGCCAGCGTAGAGGAAGCCGGTGTACTGGATGCCGTCGGCTGCCATGCCGCGTACCGTGGGCAGGATGATTTCGCGCATCGCCTTGGCGTGCACTTCCGGCGTTACGCACGGCGCTGGCGAATAGGCGCCCATGCCGCCGGTGTTCGGACCCTGGTCGCCGTCGAAGATACGCTTGTGGTCCTGGCTGGAAGCCAGGGCGAGCACATTCTTGCCGTCGACCATGACAATGAAGCTGGCCTCTTCGCCATCGAGGAATTCCTCGATCACGACGCGGGCCCCGGCTTCGCCCAGCTTGTTGCCGGACAGCATGTCGTCGATTGCAGCGTGGGCTTCTTCGAGGCTCATCGCCACGACAACCCCCTTGCCGGCAGCCAGGCCATCCGCCTTGATGACGATAGGCGCACCTTGCTGGTCGATATAGGCGTGGGCTTCGGCCGCATCCGTGAAGGTGCCGAAACCGGCTGTCGGGATGTTGTGGCGCGCCATGAAACGCTTGGCGAAATCCTTGGAGGATTCGAGCTGGGCGGCTTCCTTGGTCGGGCCAAAGATTTTCAGGCCACGCGCCCGGAAAATATTCACTACGCCGGCGGCCAGCGGGGCTTCCGGGCCGACCAGCGTGAGGTGAACATTGTTTTGCTCGGCGAAATCAGCCAATGCTGCCGGATCGGTGATGTTGATGTTTTCCAGTTCATGCTCGCGTGCCGTGCCGGCATTGCCCGGTGCGACATAAACCTTTTGCATGCCCGGTGTCTGGGCCAGGCGCCAGGCCATGGCGTGCTCGCGGCCGCCGGAACCGATTACCAGTAGTTTCATGGCTGATCTCTTTGGGACTGTTTTTATTAATGACGGAAGTGGCGGGCGCCAGTGAAGACCATGGCCAGGCCATGTTCATCGGCTGCGGCGATGACTTCCTCGTCGCGCATCGAACCGCCCGGCTGGATGACGGCCTTGGCACCGGCTTCGGCCAGGACATCGACGCCGTCGCGGAACGGGAAGAAAGCATCCGACGCGACGACCGAGCCTTGCAGCGACAGGCCGGCGTGCTGGGCCTTGATGCTGGCAATCTTGGTCGAGTCGACACGGCTCATCTGGCCGGCACCGACGCCGAGCGTCATGCCGCCGCCACAGAAAACGATGGCGTTGGATTTGACGAACTTGGCGACGCGTTCGGCGAACAGCAGGTCTTCGATCTGCTGGGCCGTCGGCTGGACCTTGGTGACGATCTTCAGGCAGGAAGCCTGAGCCGTGAAGTTGTCTGCGGTTTGAACCAGCAGGCCACCGCCAACGCGCTTCAATTCGAGCTTGTTGAGGTCACGCGCCATCGGCACGATCAGTACGCGCAGGTTCTGCTTGGCGGCGAGAGCGGTCAGGGCTTCCTCGGAGAAGAAGGGCGCGATCAATACCTCAACGAAGTGCTTGCGCTCGCTCATCGCGTTGACGACATCGATACCGACTTCACGGTTGAAGGCGATGATGCCGCCGAAGGCCGAGGTCGAATCGGTCTTGAACGACTTTTCGTAGGCGCCGAGCAGCGTGCCGTCGATGGCGACGCCACACGGATTGGCATGCTTGACGATGACGCAAGCCGGAACGTCGAAGGACTTGACGCATTCCCAGGCCGCATCGGAGTCGGCGATGTTGTTGTAGGACAGTTCCTTGCCCTGCAACTGGGTGTAATTGGCAATCGCACCCGGCAGGCGTTCGGTGTCACGGTAGAAAGCCGCGCTCTGGTGCGAGTTTTCGCCGTAGCGCAGGATTTCGGTGCGGTCGAAAGCCAGTTGCAGCTTGGCCGGGAAGATGGCCGGGACCGGTGCGGCTTCGGCCGGCTTGGCTTCGGCGCCTTCGTCGAGGCCGGTCAGCCAGTTGGCGATCATGCTGTCGTAGCGGGCAGTGTGCGTGAACGCTTTCTTGGCCAGGCCGAAACGCGTGGCCAGCTGCAGGGCGCCGGCATTGGCCTTCATTTCGGCGAGCAGCGGCTGGTAATCGGCCGGGTCGGTGACAATCGCCACGCCAGCGTAGTTCTTGGCCGAGGAGCGGACCATGGCCGGGCCGCCGATGTCGATGTTCTCGATCGCGTCTTCCAGCGTCACGCCCGCCTTGGCAATGGTCGCGGCGAACGGGTAGAGATTGACGCAAACCAGATCAATCATCGGGATGCCGTGGGCTTCGATCGTTGCCATGTGCTCGGCCAGGTCGCGACGGGCCAGAATGCCGCCGTGCACCTTCGGGTGCAGCGTCTTGACGCGACCGTCGAGCATTTCCGGGAAGCCGGTGTAGTCACCGATCTCTGTCACGGTCAACCCGGCATCGCGCAGCATTTTGGCGGTGCCGCCGGTGGACAACAGATTGACGCCCTGGGCAGCGAGGCCTTGGGCAAATTCGAGAACGCCGGTCTTGTCGGAGACCGAAATCAGGGCTTGTTTGATGGTCATGGCGATTTACAGAAGTTGATGTTCGGTGAGTTTCTTGCGCAGCGTGTTGCGGTTGATGCCGAGCATCTCCGCCGCCAGTGTCTGATTGCTGCCCGCTTTGGCGAGAACGACTTCGAGCATGGGCCGTTCAACGCTTTTCAGCACCATGTCGTAGATTGCGCAGGGTTTTTCGCCATCGAGATCGCGAAAATATTGCTCAAGTGCCCCCAGCACGCAAGCAGAGATATCTTGTTGTTGGCTCATGCTGCCAACGCCTCCTCTGTGTATTTCAAATGTTGATGCTCTGCCGCCAGGCGGCAGAAAAAGTCGTTCACTGCCTGCATCTGTTGGTCGATGCTCGGCAGGACGTTCATTTCCTTACGGAAGGCCGCCGACCCGACCAGCCCCTTGGTGTACCAGGAGATGTGCTTGCGGGCGACCTTGAAACCCGTTTCCGGGCCGTAAAAATCGTAGAGATCGACCAGATGGGCCTTGAGGATCTCGTGAATCTCGGTGACTTCGGCCGGCGGCAGGTGCTCGCCGGTTTTCAGGAAATGTTCGATTTCGCGGAACAGCCAGGGGCGGCCCTGGGCGGCGCGACCGATCATCACGCCATCAGCGCCGGTCACGTCCAGTACGTGCTTGGCTTTCTCCGGCGTCGTGATGTCGCCATTGGCGATGACGGGAATCCTGATCAATGTCTTGACCATGGCGATGGTGTCGTATTCGGCTTCGCCGGTGTATTGCTGGCAGCGCGTCCGGCCGTGGATGGCAACGGCGCGTACGCCGGCTGATTCGGCAATGCGCGCGATGGTCGGTGCATTGCGGTTGGCCAGGTTCCAGCCAGTGCGGAATTTGAGCGTGACCGGCGTATCGGGAATGGCCCCGACGACGGCGTCGAGAATCTTGCCAACCAGTTCTTCGTCCTGCATCAGCGCCGAGCCGGCCATCACGTTGCAGACCTTCTTGGCCGGGCAGCCCATGTTGATGTCGATGATCTGGGCGCCGTTGTCCACGTTGTGGCGGGCGGCCTCAGCCATCATTTTCGGGTCGGCCCCGGCGATCTGTACCGAGATCGGCGCGACTTCGCCGGTATGGTTGGCGCGGCGCAGGGTCTTGGCGCTGCCGTAAAGCAGCGAATTCGACGTGACCATTTCGGAAACAGCCAGTCCGGCGCCCATTTTCTTGCACAACTGGCGGAAGGGACGATCCGTCACGCCGGCCATCGGCGCGACGAACAGGTTGTTGCGAAGGTTGAAACCGACAAATTCCATGGGCGCAAAAAGACCGGGCAGGGTGTTTCGGGAAGGGGCGGATTGTACCTCAGTAGCCGCCTAAAAAATAGTCAAATCAGCCGAAAAGGCCATTTTTAAGACGCCCCATTCTGGTGCTTAATGGCCTTTCAAGGCGTAGATGCCGGGGGCGTTTCGCCAGTAGCCCTTGTAGTCCATGCCGCAGCCAAAAAGAAAGCGATCCGGGATGTCGAGGCCGGAAAAATCGGCCCGCATGCCGGGCGTGGCCTTGCGCGTGTGATCCTTGTGCACGAGTACCGCGGTCAACACGCGAGCGGCGCCTTCTTCCTGCAAGTACTGGCAGATCGCCTTGAGCGTGTGGCCTTCGTCGAGAATGTCATCGACAACCAGTACCGTGCGGCCCTTGATTTCCTGGGTTGGACGAACGCGCCAATCGAGCAGGCTGTTGCCTTCCAGTTGGTGGCCGTAGCGGGTGGCGTGCAGGTAGGAGACTTCGAGCGGGAAATCGAGGCGGGCGAGCAGGCGGCCGGCAATGATCAGGCCGCCGTTCATCACGGTGTAGACCAGCGGATTGGTCTCGGCCAGTTCTGCGGTGATGGCGCGGGCCATCTGGTCGAGCGCGTTGTTGACTTGTTCTGGGCTGGCCAGGCAGTCGGCTTCGGCCATGGCTCGGCGGATTTCTTCGAGATGGGTGGTCATTTCAGTGTCCGGCAAAATCACATACGGTAAAAATCGGCAGGCCGGCGGCTTTGAGTAGCGCCGAGCCGCCCAGTTCGGGCAGGTCCACGATGGCGGCCGCTTCGACGATGGTTGCATCGAGGCGTTGCAGCAGTCGGGCGGCGGCCATCATCGTGCCGCCGGTGGCGATCAGGTCGTCGATCAACAGGACGCGCTGGCCAGGCTGGACGGCATCGGTATGAATTTCGACCGTCGCATTGCCGTATTCGAGTTCGTATTCTTCGGAGACGGTGGTGAACGGCAGCTTGCCCTTCTTGCGGACCGGAATGAAGCCGCGATTCAGTTGGTGGGCAACGACGCTGCCGAGAATGAAACCGCGGGCGTCGATGCCGGCGACCAAGTCGATATCGGCATTCATGTAACGCAGTACGAAGGCTTCGACAAGAACGCGAAAGGCGCGTGGGTCCTGTAGCAAGGGGGTGATGTCGCGGAACTGGACGCCGGGGCTGGGCCAATCGGCCACGGTGCGGATGCGCTGGCGCAGGAAGGCGGTGTCGAACAGGGGATCGGTGTGCATGAAGTGGGTCTTAGAGGAGCGCAAATTTGGCAATGAAGGCAGCGGCAATCAGCGCCACCGTCGGTGAAACATCACGTCTGCGGCCAGCGAGTACTTTGATGGCAACGTAGGAAATGAAGCCAAACGCAATACCGTGGGCAATCGAGAAAGTGAAGGGAATGGTGATCGCGGTGACGACGGCCGGCGTGGCTTCGGTCAGGTCGTCCCATTCGATTTCAGCCAGTCCGCGCGACATCAGGATGGCGACATAGCACAGCGCCGGGGCCGTAGCGTAGGCCGGGACCGTGCTGGCCAGTGGGGCAAAGATGGCGGCGGCCAGGAACAGCAGGGCGACGACGACGGCGGTCAACCCGGTGCGGCCACCGGCTGCGGTGCCCGCTGCCGATTCGATGTAGGCGGTGGTGGACGAAGTGCCCAGGCAGGCGCCGGCGGTGATCGCCAGCGAGTCGGCGAGCAAGGCTTTTTTCAGGCGCGGCAGGCGACCGTTCTGGTCGAGCAGGCCGGCCCGGTGACAAACGCCGATCAGCGTGCCGGAGGCATCGAACAGTTCGACCATGAAGAAGGTCAGGACAACCGCCAGCAGGCCGGCATTGAGTGCGCCGGCCAGGTCCATCTGCAGGAAAGTCGGGGCCAGCGATGGTGGCGCGGCGACGACCCCGTGGAATTCGCTGAGGCCCAAGGCGGCGGATACCGAGGTGACGGTGAGAATGGCGATGATGATGGCGCCCGGTACCTTGCGGTACTCCAGTGCAACGATCAGCATGAAGCCGGCCGAGGCGAGCAGCGGTCCCGGCGTGTGCAAATCGCCCAGGGTGAGCAATGTGGCCGGATGAGCCGTGATCAGACCGGCATTTTTCAGGCCGATGATCGCCAGGAAGAGGCCGATGCCGGCTGAAATCGAATATTTCAGCGAGGTTGGAATGGCATTGACGATCCATTCGCGAACCTTGAACAGGCTGATGGTGATGAACAGCATCCCGGAAATAAATACCGCGCCCAGGGCGGTCTGCCAGGTGTAGCCCATGCCTTGGACCACGGTGAATGCAAAATAGGCGTTCAGTCCCATGGCCGGTGCCAGGGCTACCGGATAGTTGGCGTACAGCCCCATGATCCCGGAGCCGATGGCGGCGGCCAGGCAGGTGGCCACAAAAACGGCGTCTTTCGGCATGCCGGCCGCGGACAGGATGTCCGGATTGACGAAGACGATGTAAGCCATGGTCAGGAAGGTGGTCAGGCCGGCGAGTAGCTCGGTACGGACCGTGGTGCCATGAGCCTTGAGCTGGAACAGGCGTTCAAGCATGGGGGGGTGCTCCGCGGAGAAAGCGGCGAATTTTACCAAGAGTTGGGCCGCTTGGCCGGTCGTCGTATTGGCTCGGGAATGGCTAAATACAGAAAGCAGCGGTCAGGAGCAGGGCAAACAACAGCTGGAGTCCGGCACTGGCGGCCAGTATCTGGTTGAACACCGGGCCGGGGGCCTCGCTGCGGAAACGCTGGGCGAGCCGCAGCGCGAGCGGCAGGGAAAGTGCCGGCAGGAGTGTCAGCCAGCCGAGTGGCCGGCTGAGCAGCGGCAGCAGGAGATAAGGCAGCAGCATTTCAGCCAGATAAACCTGCTGCGTGGCCGGCCGACCAAGGTGCACGGCCAGCGTATTTTTGCCATTGCCGGCGTCGCCGTCGAGATCGCGATAGTTGTTCACCGTGATTACCGCCGCCGCATGCAGCCCGACCAGGCTGGCCGCAATCAGGGCGGTCATGCTCAGGCTCATGGTTTGCAGGTAGTAGCTGCCACCAACGGCAATCAGGCCAAAAAAGACAAAAACGAAGATTTCGCCGAGTGGACCGTAGGCAATCGGTTTCGGTCCGCCGGTGTAGGCCCAGCCGGCCGCCAGCGAAGCCAGGCCGATGGCGATGATCGGCCAGCCACCGTGCATGACCAGATAGATGCCGCACAGGAACGCCAGGGCAAAGCTGAGCCAGGCGCCGGCCTTGACCTTGCCCGCTGTCAGCCAGCCTTCCGCAGTGGCGCGTCTGGGACCGAGGCGTTCCGGTGTGTCGGTGCCGCGCAGGAAATCGCCAACATCGTTGAACAGATTGGTGCCAATCTGGATGAATGCTGCCCCGCATGCCGCGGCGAGCAGTGGCAACCAGAGCAGCACACCGGTGTCGTGCCAGGCGATTGCCGTCCCGACCAGCACCGGCGACAACGATACGGAGAGTGTTTTCGGGCGGCAGGCGAGAAACCAGGCGGTGCTTGTTTTCATGTCTTGCGGGGCGGGTGGCAGGTCGGGCACTTTAAGCGATGGCCGGTATATCCGGCTTTGGGCTGGATCAAGGCCAGGCGCGGGCGCCCCAGATCATGCGCTTGGCGACGAAGTGGCGGGCCGGCGGGAAAACGTCGAGCGCCAGCAAGCCGAGGCCGCGGACCAGTTTGAGCGGCGCGAAATCATTCGAGAAGGTGCGGACGATCCGATCGGTGAAGAAGGCGCTGCCTTGCCGGTCGAGTTGGCGCTGGGCGGCGTAGTCTTGCAGGCTTTGGCGCCAGTCGGACGCCGGTTCGGCTTTTTCGCGGTCGACGCCGTTTTTGAGCAGGATTTCAGCCAGTTGCCAGGCGTCGCGGATGCCCAGGTTGAACCCTTGTCCGGAAACCGGGTGCAGCGTCTGGGCGGCATTGCCGATCCAGATTTCGTTGCCCTTGACCAGTGGATCGCGCAGGCGCAGGGCGAGCGGAAAGCGGCTGCGCCGGCCGGGCTGGCTGAATGTCATGCGCGCGCCGAATTGTTGCTGCAGGGCGGCGATGAAATCTGCGTCGTTCATGTTCATTACTGCATCAGCCTTGTCGGGCGGTAGGGTGAACACGATGGAGTATTCGTTGCCCAACGGCAGCAGGGCGAGTGGGCCGTCCGGCGTGAAGCGTTCCCAGGCGCGCCGGTTGTGGCCGGGCGTCGGGGCGACCTCACAAATGACAGCGTGCTGGACGTAGTCGCTGACTTTGACGGCCGGATCGTCGCCCGGTGTGCCTTCGGCGTGCACCAGCAGTCGGGTGCGGATCATGCGTAGTTGCCCGGCGTGGCGCAGCGTGACGGTGACTTGATTGTCGCCGGGTGTGATGTCGAGGATCTCAGCTTCGGCCAGCACTGCGTCGCTGGCCAGGTTGGCGGCCAGCGCATTGGCCAGGTCGCTGTAGCGAACGACGTAGCCGAGCGCCGGCAGGGCGTAGTCGCTGCGGTCGATCAGCGTGCGACCAAAACCGTCCTTCTGCGAGACGTGAATGGTTTCGATCGGCGTCGCGGCGCGGTTTGGCCAGCTGTTGATCTGTTCGAGCAACTGGCGGGCGCCATGCGACAGGGCGAGGGCGCGCGGGTCGCTTGGCAGGGCGTGTTGCGCCCCAAGGGAACTTCCTGCCGGGTGCGGTCGACGGTCCAGAAGCAGCGATTTTCGACCCCCGGCGGCGAGTGCCAGATGCAGCGTCATGCCGACCGGGCCGGCGCCGACGATCAGGATGTCGGCTTGTTCAACGATGGCTTCAGTCATGGCGCATCACTTCCTCGATTTCGGCCACCGTCTTCGGTGCCGTGGTGAAGATGTCGCACCCGGTTTCGGTGACACGCACATCGTCCTCGATACGAATGCCGATGCCGGCCAGCGCCGGCGGAATGTCGGCGCCGGGGCGGATGTAGAGGCCGGGCTCGACGGTCAGCGTCATGCCCGGCTGCAGCGTGGTCCAGGCGTCGCCGACCTTGTATTCGCCGGCGTCGTGCACGTCGAGGCCGAGCCAGTGGCCGGTGCGGTGCATGTAGAAGCGGCGGAAATCGCCTTTTTCGATCAGGTTGTCGACATCGCCCTGGAGCAGCTTGAGGTCGATCAGGCCCTGGGTCAGCACGCGCACGGCAGCATCGTGGCCTTCCATGAAATGACGGCCGGGGGCGGTGGCGGCAAAGGCGGCGCCCTGGGCGGCGAGGACGATTTCGTACACATCCTTCTGCGCCGCATTGAACCGGCCATTGACCGGAAAAGTGCGGGTGATGTCGGCGGCGTAGCCTTCGACTTCACAGCCGGCGTCGATCAGCACCAGCGTGTGGTCGTTGAGGATCTTGTTGTTCTCGACGTAATGCAGCACGCAGGCGTTGGCGCCGCCGGCGACGATGGGCGTGTAGGCGTGCGCGTCGGCGCCGCGCTTCCTGAATTCGTAAGTCAGTTCGGCTTCCAGTTCGTACTCGGCCATGCCCGGCTGGCAGGCGCGCATGGCGCGGGCGTGGCCGGCGCTGGCGATGTCGGCCGAGCGTTGCTGGATTTCGGCTTCGGCGGCATCCTTGATCAGGCGCATGGCGTCGAGTTCGAAACGCAGGTCGTGGATCGCGCGCGGTGCCCGCTTGCCGGCCCGGCTCTCGGCGCGCACGGCATTCAGCGCCCTGGCGATGCGTGCATCCCAGGCATCGTCGTGGCCGACGGCGTGCCACAGCGTGTCGCGGTCGACGAGCAGTTCGGCCAGTTTTTTGTCGAGCTGTTCGATTGGATAGGCCGCGTCGAAGCCGAAAGCGACTTTGGCAGCCTTCGGACCGTAACGGTAGCCGTCCCAGATTTCGCGCTCTTCATGTTTTTCGCGGCAGAACAGGATGGACTTCGGTTTCTTGCCGCCGATCAGCACGACGACCGCTTCCGGTTCCGGGAAACCGGTCAGATACCAGAAGTAGCTGTCGAAACGGAAGGGGTGGTGCGCGTCGCGGTTGCGGATGACTTCCGGCGCGGTCGGCACGATGGCGACGCCGTCGCCGATGGTTTTCAACAGGCGCTTGCGGCGGGCGAGAAAGTGAGCGTGGGTCATGCGTTTTTGAGTTCCTGATCCAGTTCCGCAAGGCGTTGCGGCGTACCTACGTCGACCCAGCGACCGGTGTGGCGTTCCCCGGTCAATGATCCGGTGGCAATGGCGGCATCGAGCAGCGGGCGTAGCTTCATCACCGTGCCAGGTTGGATGCTCGCGAAGAAGGATGGCGAAAAAACAGCAATGCCGGCGTAGGTGAGCGTTTGCTCTCCATGGGCGTAGATGACGCGTTCGCCGTCCAGGCTGAAGTCGCCGGCGGTGTGGTGGGCCGGATTGGCCACCATCACCAGATGGGCAGTTTTCGCGGTCAACTGCCTGGCGCGATTGAAATCCCAGTCGCAATAAACGTCGCCATTGACCACCAGAAAAGGCTGCTCGTCGAGCAGTGGCAGGGCGGTGGCGATGCCGCCGGCGGTTTCCAGCGCACCCGGCGGTTCAGGCGAGTACTGGATGTTCAGGCCCCATGGCGCACCATCGCCCAGCGTTTGCTCGATTTGCGTGCCGAGATGGGCGTGATTGATCACGACTTCCTTGAAACCGGCTGCCGCAAGTCGTTCCAGATGCCAAACGATGAGCGGCTTGCCGCCGGCCTGAAGCAATGGCTTGGGCGTGTGGTCGGTCAGCGGGCGCATGCGCTCGCCGCGTCCGGCGGCCAGGATGAAGGCTTTCATGGCAGCTTCTCGCTTAGCGGCGATAGCCGATCTGGTCGGTATTGCCTTCCAGCTTGTCGAGCAAGTTGAGCAGTGGCTTCAAAGCGACGTAACGGCCGGCGGTCTTGCGCGCATAGTTCATGAAGCGCGGCAGGTCTTCGCTGTATTTTTCCTTGCCGTCGCGATATTTCAGGCGGCAGAAGATGCCGAGCACCTTGAGGTGGCGCTGCAGGCCCATCAGTTCGTAGTCGCGCCAGAAGTCGCCGAAATCGGCACGAACCGGCAGGCCGGCGGCACGGGCTTTTTCCCAGTAGCGGACAACCCAGTCGATTTCCTGTTCTTCTTCCCAGGAGATGAAGGCGTCGCGGAACAGCGAGACGACGTCGTAGCTGATCGGTCCCATTACGGCATCCTGGAAATCGATAATGCCCGGCGTCAGGCGGGCTTCGCTCTCGACGACCATCAGGTTGCGTGGCATGAAGTCGCGGTGCACGAAAACTTTCGGCTGAGCCAGCGCCGAGTTGATCAGGAATTTGAAGGTCCGGTCGAGCATCAGCTTTTCGCTGTCGTCGAGCTGCACGCCGAGGTGGCGGCCGATGAACCATTCCGGGAAGAGATCGAGTTCGCGGCGCAACAATGTGGCGTCGTAGGGCGGCAGGGTGCTGGCCTTGCTTGATAGCTGCCATTTGACCAGCACGTCGAGGACCGGGCGGATCAGCATGTCGGCCATCGACAGGTCGGCATTCAGGGCGTCGAGGTAGCCGATGCGGCCGAGGTCGGTGAGGACCAGGAAACCGTTGTCGAGATCCTTGTCGAGGATGCGCGGGGCGGCCAGTTCGGCCTTGGCGAGCAGGCCGGCAACATGGATGAAGGGTTTGCAGTCTTCTTTTTCGGGCGGGGCGTCCATCAAGATGCGCGTACTGCCGTCCGGCCAGATCAGCCGGAAATAGCGGCGGAAACTGGCATCGGCAGAGGCCGGAGTGATTTGGACGGTCTGGCCGGGGAAGCGACTGGCGACCCAGTCTGTAACAAGTTGATCGCGCGACATCGGATGGGAGTGGGTTCGTTGTAAAATGCCACGATTTTAACACTCGGGTTCCGGGTCTTCCGGTATCGCCCCTCATCTGATCGACTCAATGACCGGATTTTCCCGTCGCCCGCTCGCTGTCATCGTCTGTTGCCTGTTTGCCGGCATGCAGGTGAGCCACGCTGCCACTGACCCGCTGCGCTTGCCGCTGCCGGTCAAGGGAGAGAGCAATTCGCTGCCTGCGGCTGCGTCGACCGCAGTCATCGAGCTGGCGGCGAATGACACTCCGGTCCGCTTGCGGGTCGAGCGCAAGTTCAACGTGCTGGGCAAGAAAAAGGCGCCGCTGCTGCCCGGTATCGGGGTCGACCATCCGGTTGAGTTGAAAAAAGGCGATGCTTATCCGCTCTTTATCGTGGCCGACAACATTGAAGGCCAGGTCGATGACGTGACCGATGCCAGTGGCGAGGTGGTGCTGCGCAAGGCGGGAACGGAAGTATTTGCCGACAAGGTGATTTACTGGCCGCTTGAGGATGAGGTGGATGCCACCGGGCAGGTTCGCCTGCTGCAGGAAGGGATGGAAGTCGATACGCCGCATCTGCGGATGAAGCTTTCCGAACAGATCGGTTTTGCCGAAAAGGCCGATTACCACATCGTCAAGGAAGTGACGAGCCGCTTCTACCGGACGCAGCAAACGATCGTCACCGTGGCTTCGGCCAATTCAACGGTGGTGACCGGTGCGCCGATGATGCTCAATGTGCCGAACAGCTATGGTTTGCCGACGACTGCGCCGACCCGCCGTCCTTCGGAGGCGAGCGGGCGTGCCGAACGGGCCGATTTCGAAGGCGAGAATCATATTCGCCTGACGAACACGACGTATTCGACCTGCAAGCCGGGTGATCAGGACTGGTACCTGCGCGCCTCGGAAATGTTCCTCGATTACGACCGGGATGTCGGCGATGCCACCCACGCCTCCGTCTGGTTCAAGGATGTGCCGATTTTCTATGCTCCGCTGGCCTCTTTTTCGTTGAATCATGGTCGTCATTCGGGGTTCCTGCATCCCTTCTTCTCGACGTCGACCAAAAACGGCCTCGATGTCACGGCGCCGTATTACTGGAGCATCGCTCCCAATTACGATGCCACGCTGAATCCGCGCTACATGACCAAGCGCGGTTTCCAACTGGGGGCCGAAGCGCGTTATCTCGACTACAACTACAACGGGATGACCCGTCTGGAGTATGTGCCGCACGACGAGATTGAAAAACGCGAACGCTACGCTTACAACATCCAGCATCAACACAATCTGGGGCGCGGCTTCACATCGACGATCAACTGGAATGGCGTCTCGGACGACCATTACTGGGAAGACATGTCTTCCCGTCTGCTGCAGACTTCTCAGACACAACTGGCCAAACAGGTTGCCATCGGTTATTCGCCCGCACCTTGGTTGAGTACCAGCATGCAGGTCTTGCGTTACCAGACCTTGCAGACGGATCCGACCAACATCATCGCGCGTCCCTACTTTCTTGAGCCGCAGCTGAATCTCGTCGGTTACAAGGCCAATGTGCTGAAAACCGACCTCAGCGTGATCGGCCAGTATTCACACTTCATCCACCCGGAAAAGGTCAACGGACAGCGCATGGTGCTCTATCCGCAGGTTTCCCTGCCGATTGTCCATCCCGCCTTCCAGATCACCCCGAAAATAGGCGTGCATGCGACCCAGTATTCGCTGGGTAATCAGGTCAATGGCGAGCCGACCAGCATGAGCCGTACACTGCCGATTGTGTCGCTCGATTCGTCGGTCATTTTCGAACGTGAAAGCAACTGGCTCGACCGCGATTACATCCAGACGCTGGAACCGCGCCTTTACTATCTGAACATTCCGTACAAGGACCAGAGCAAGATTCCGGTTTTTGACTCCGGCCTGACCGACTTCAATTTTGCCCAGATGTTTGCTGAAAACCGTTACAGCGGTTTTGACCGGATCAATGACGCAAACCAGCTGACGGCCGCATTGACGACGCGCCTGCTCGATGCCAATACCGGTGTCGAACGTTTCAAGGCGATGCTGGGCCAGCGTTACTACTTCAAGCAGCAGCGCGTGACTCTGCCGACCGAGTCGGTCCGGACGGCTGATTTCTCCAATCTGGTTGCTGCGGTCAACGGTCTGGTCTTGCCCAAAACCTATGCCGATGCTGCCTGGGAATACAACTACAACAAGGGAACCAACGAACGGGTCTCCCTGGGGATGCGTTTCCAGCCCGAACTGGGCAAGGTGCTCAGCGCCAGCTACCGTTATACCCGCGACCCACTGACCGCCATTTCACAGGTCGACCAGATCGACCTAGCTGGCCAGTGGCCGCTCAGCGCCAACTGGTACGCTGTCGGGCGCTACAACTACTCGCTGCGTGACAAGCAGTTGCTTGAGGCCATTGGCGGCCTGGAATACAACGCCGGCTGCTGGGCGACGCGTGCCGTCGTGCAGCGCCTCGAAGCCATCTCCGGCACGCCCAATACCACCTTCTTCCTGCAACTTGAACTCAACGACTTCGGCAGTGTCGGTTCGAATCCGATCCAGCTGCTGCGGCGTAGTATTCCCGGCTACGGGAAAACCAACGAACTGCCCAACAGCGGCAGTCTGCTTACCTCTCAATGACCATCATGCACAATTCAATTCGTCATCTGCTTCTCCTGATCACTTGCCTGGGCAGCTTGCTGGCCTTGCCGCTCTCGGCGGCCGAAGAGCCCAAGGAAGCTGATCACATCGTGGCGGTCGTCGGTGATGAAGTCGTCACTTACTTTGACCTGCGCACGCGTCTTGATTCCGCCCTCAAGCAGCTCAAGAAGCAGGGCACGCCCTTGCCGCCGCAGGAGGAGCTTGAACGCCAGATGCTCGAGCGCCTGATCATGGATCGTGTCCAGCTCCAGTTCGCCAAGGAATCGGGCATGCGGGTCGATGATGCCCAGCTCGACCAGGCGATTGGCCGGATTGCCGCCAATAACAAGATGACGCCGCAGCAGTTCCGTCAGGCGCTGGAAAAGGATGGCATCCAGTACGCCAAGTTCCGCGAGGAAATTCGCAGCGAAATGACCATGGTCCGGCTGCGTGAACGTGAAGTCGAGAGCAAGCTGGTCATTTCCGATGGCGAGATCGATAACTACCTGGCCAACCAGGCAGCGTCGGGCGGCAGCGAGGAATATCAGCTGGCGCACATTCTGCTGCGGGCGCCCGAGTCGGCCAGTCCGGAACAGTTGCAAAAGCTGCGTTTGCGCGGCGAACAGGCTTTGAAGCGGGCGCGTGCCGGCGAGAATTTTGCCGAGCTGACCGCCGCTTTTTCCGATGCCCAGGATGCCCTGCAAGGTGGCGACCTTGGCTGGCGCTTGCTCGACCGCATGCCGGCGCTGTATGCCGAAACTGCCAGCAAGCTGAAACCCGGTGAAGTCAGCGAATTGCTGCGCTCCTCGGCCGGCTTTCATATCGTCAAGCTGCTCAACAAGCGTGGCGGCAGCGCCCCGGCTTCGGTGCAGCAGACCCGGGCGCGTCACATCCTGATCCGGATCAACGAGATTGTTTCCGAGTCGGAGGCCCGTCGCAAGCTGGAAACGGTGCGCGAGCGCATTGTGAACGGCGTTGATTTTGCCGAACAGGCACGCTTGTATTCGCAGGATGGCTCGGCGGCCAAGGGCGGTGAGCTTGGCTGGCTGAATCCAGGCGACACCGTGCCGGATTTCGAGCGCGCGATGGATGCGCTGAAAATCAATGAAATCAGCCCGGTCATCAAGTCGCCTTTCGGCATGCACCTGATTCAGCCCCTGGAACGGCGCGAGCGCGACGTTTCGGCCGAGCGTCAGCGTGGTGCGGCCCGTCAAGCCCTGCGCGAGCGCAAGCTGGACGAAGCTTTCCAGGATTGGCTGCGCCAGCTGCGTGACCGCGCCTACGTTGAAAACCGGCTCGAAGAGAAGTAATGCGTCCGCTGATTGCGGTGACCAGCGGCGAACCGGCGGGCATCGGGCCTGAACTGTGTTTGCGGCTGGCCGCTTATGCCGGTGAGGCACATCCGGTGGTGCTCGGCGACCGCAGTTTGCTTGAAGCGCGCGCCCAGGCGCTTGGTCTGGAGATCGAATTGCGTGATTTTCAGCCCGGTGTCGCGGTCGACCGCAGCAAAACCTCCATTGTCAACGGCCGGCCGACGCTGGATGTCCTGCACCTGCCGCTGGCCCGTCCATCGGTTGCCGGTCAGCTCGATGCGGCCAATGGCGCTTACGTGCTGGCCCTGCTCGACCGGGCGCTGGCCGGTTGCCAGTCGGGCGAGTTCGCCGCGATGGCGACGGCGCCGGTGCACAAGGGCGTGATCAACGAGGCCGGCGTGCATTTCACCGGTCACACCGAATATCTCGCCGAAAAGACGGCGACGCCGCTGGTCGTCATGATGCTGGCCGGCAATACCGAGCGGGGGCCCCTGCGCGTTGCGCTGGTCACGACGCACTTGCCGCTCAAGGATGTTTCGGCGGCGATCACGCCGGACATTCTGGAAAAAACGCTGCGCATCCTTGATGCCGACCTGCGCCGCAAATACGCTCTGGCCCGGCCGCGCATCCTCGTCGCCGGCCTGAATCCGCATGCTGGTGAAGGCGGCTATCTCGGTCGCGAGGAAATCGATGTGATCAGCCCGGTGCTTGAGCGCCTGAAGGCTGAAGGCATGGCGCTGAGCGGCCCCTATCCGGCCGATACGATGTTCACCCCGCCCATCCTGGCGCAGGGCGATGCCGTGCTGGCGATGTATCACGACCAGGGCCTGACGGCGCTTAAATACGCGACCTTCGGCCAGGGCATCAATGTCACGCTGGGTTTGCCGATTATCCGTACCTCGGTCGACCACGGCACAGCCCTTGAATTGGCCGGCAGCGGCCGGGCCGATCCCGGTAGTCTGTTTGAAGCGGTCGCCGAAGCGGCCAGAATGGCGGTAAAACAATGAAAGAACACGTCGCGCGCAAGCGTTTTGGGCAAAATTTCCTGGTCGACCAGGGGATTATTGGCGCCATTGTCTCGGCGGTGAATCCGCAACGCGGCGATACGCTGGTCGAAATCGGTCCCGGCCTGGGGGCGATTACCCGGCCGCTGCTCGACCGGATCGACCATCTGCATGTTGTCGAAATCGACCGCGACCTGATCGCGCGCCTGAAAAAACAGTATCCGCCGGCGCGCATGACGATCCATGCCGGCGATGCGCTGGCCTTCGATTTCGCCAGCATCGGCACCAAGTTGCATCTGGTCGGCAACCTGCCGTACAACATCTCGACGCCGCTGCTTTTCCATCTGGCCGAGTATGCCGAGATCGTCTACGACATGCATTTCATGCTCCAGAAGGAAGTCGTCGAGCGCATGGTGGCTGTGCCGGGTGAGTCCGATTTCGGCCGGATGTCGGTCATGCTGCAATATCGCTTCCATCTCGAATGGCTGATCGATGTGCCGCCGGAAAGCTTCGATCCGCCGCCCAAGGTGCAATCCGCCGTCGTTCGGCTGATTCCGAAGGATGTGGCCGAATTGCATGCCAAGAGCCACACCAAGCTTTCGCATGTTGTGCTTGCCGCCTTCTCGCAGCGCCGCAAGATGCTGCGCAATACGCTCAAGGGAACGCTCGATGATGCCGGCTTTGCCGCGCTGGAGATCGATCCGACCCGGCGTCCGGAAGACCTCTCGGTCGATGACTACGTGCGCATCGCCAATTACCTGACGTAAAAAAACCCGCCTCTGGCGGGTTTTTCAGACTGCTGACAAAGCCTCCAAGCGATTGGGGGCTTTATTTTTTATAATGACCCGTCCTGAATGAAGTTGACACCTTTTCTAGAACGAAAGGGGCAGTCAGATGGAGTCAGGGGTTAAGAGGACACAGCGAGACTACACGCTGGCTTTTAAACGGGCCGTTGTTGAGCAGGTAGAAAAAGGCGAACTGAGCTACAAGCAAGCCCAGCAGCGTTACGGTATCCAGGGCAGATCGACGGTCTTGGTTTGGTTACGCAAGCATGGTCGCCAGAACTGGGGGCCGATGGCATCATACGGCCGCATGAGTGAGCCAACCCGAACATCAGCGAGCAGCCAGGGCCAGACGCCGGAACAGCGGATCAAGGAGCTGGAAGTCCAACTCAAGGAAGCCCGAGAGAAATCCCAATTCTTCGAAGCGGTCATTGACGTTTTGAAGAAGGACTATGGAGTTCGCGTGGTAAAAAAGCCTGTGGGCAAGTCCTCGCGCAAAAGTCCGTCGAAGGACTGAGTGTATCGAGGGCTTGCCGCTATATGGGCATCAGCCGGCAGGCACATTACCAGTGGCAGCAGCGTCGAGTGCACGATGAGGTCAAGTACGAACGGGTTCTTGAGTTGGTAAAGGCCAAGCGCTTGCATCAGCCCAGACTGGGGACGCGCAAGCTACATCACCTGCTTGGCCCGACGCTAGCGGCCGAAGGGCGATGCCTTGTTCGATCTGTTGCGTTGGAATCGCCTGTTGGTGCCAACCAAGCGGGCGTATCACAAGACGACCGACAGCCACCACCATTTCCGGCGCCATCCCAATTTGCTGAAAGCGGGACCGGATCAGGTTAGCGCCGAGGCGAGCGAGCAGGTTTGGGTTGCCGATATCACCTATTTGCCTACCCGTGAGCGCTGTGCCTATCTGAGCCTGATTACCGATGCCTATTCACGCAAGATTGTGGGTTACCACGTCCATGACCGCCTGCACACGACTGAGGTAAGCCAGGCTTTGAAGATGGCGTTAAAGGGGCGTCAGGGAAATGGGCTGCTGATCCATCATTCAGACCGTGGAGTCCAATACTGCGCTAATGAGTACCAAGCTATTCATCAGAAACACGGGGTGATCTGCTCAATGACGGACGGCTATGATTGCTATCAGAACGCCTTGGCAGAGCGGGTTAATGGCATTCTCAAGCAGGAGTTTCTACTCCAGCAGCCCGACGATCTCGATCAGGCACGCCGCATGGTCAGTCAATCCATCGCCATCTACAACCAGGAGAGACCGCATTTCTCGCTACAATTGAAGACGCCCGATGAGGTTCATCGGGCGTCTTTGAAGGCCAGCAATTAAGCTGGCCAATCCGTCGCAACAGGTGTCAACCTAGATTAGGACGGGTCATAATGCAGGCATGCTCAAGCCTGTCTACCCCGCCCAAACGGAACTGGAGATGGTGACGTTGGAGCAATTGGTCCCGAAAGACCACTTGCTCCGGCTGCTCGACCAGCACATCCGGTTTGATTTCATTCGTGAAGCGACCCAGCACCTGTATTGCGAGAACAATGGCCGACCAGCGATTGATCCGGTGGTGTTGTTCAAGATGTTGTTCATTGGCTACTTGTTCGGGATTCGCTCCGAGCGACGGCTGGTGAAGGAAATAGAGGTCAATGTGGCTTACCGCTGGTTTCTCGGCTTTCGACTGACGGACAAAGTGCCGGATGCCTCGACGCTGTCGCAGAATCGGCGTCGCCGCTTTGTCGGGACGGACATTGAGCAACGCATCTTCGACGGGATTGTCGAGCAAGCCATTGAGCATAAGCTGATTGGCGGGCGGGTGCTTTACACGGACAGCACGCATCTGAAGGCGAATGCCAACAAACGGCATTTTGAGGTGCATCAGGTCGAGCAAACCCCTGCGGCCTACCTGGCCGAACTGGATGCAGCCATCGAAACGGACCGAGCCGCCGCGGGCAAGAAGCCGCTCAAGCGTGATGACGATGATTCGACACCGCCGATGAAGGAGGTCAAGGTCAGCACGGTCGATCCCGACGCAGGTTTCATGGCCCGCGACAACAAGCCGACCGGCTTCTTTTATCTGGATCACCGGACTGTCGATGGCGTGCATGCTTTGATCGTCGATACCCATGTCACGCCGGGCAATGTCCATGACAGCCAGCCCTACCTTGCCCGCCTGGATCGGGTCATGGAGCGCTTTGATCTGGCCGTGGGCGCCGTCGGGCTGGATGCCGGGTATTTCACCCCGCAAGTCTGCAAGGGCATTCTCGAGCGGGCACTGTTCGGGGTGATGGGCTACAAGCGACCCACACACCGCGATGGCTATTTCTACAAACGGGACTATCTCTACGATGCGGTCCAGGACTGCTACCGCTGCCCGGCCGGGGAGGTTCTACCGTACCGGACGACCAACCGGCTGGGTTATCGCGAATACGCCTCGAACCCGGCGCGGTGTGCCGATTGCGGCGTGCGCGGGCAATGCACGCAGAGCCGGAACCATCAGAAGCTCGTGACCCGGCATCTCTGGGAAGGTTTCAAGGAAGCGATCAACGCCAATCGCCTGAGCGACCTGGGCAAACGGCTGTACGCCCGGCGCAAGGAAACGGTGGAGCGCAGTTTTGCCGATGCCAAGGAGTTGCACGGCCACCGTTACGCCCGTTTCCGTGGCTTGGCCAAGGTGCAAGCGCAGTGCCTGCTCTCGGCGGCCTGTCAGAACATGAAGAAGATGGCCCTGTTGCTGGCCCGCAAGGCGGCAGCCTTATTGGCCAAAATCCTCGCACGAACCCGTTTTGCCGCCCCATTCGCCCGCCATCTTTGGCAGATCGGGGTTCCTAACCTGAATTTCAGAATCCGCCTCGCTTCGGCTTGAAGCCAGGAGTCTCCCTGATTTCCAACCAGAAAAACAAAACCCCCGAAAAATCGGGGGTTCGTCAGCAGTCTGAAAAACCCGCCTCTGGCGGGTTTTTCTTGATCGCTGCGTAGCTCAGTCTTTTTTCATCGGGCAGGAATTCATGCCGAGCAGCGGGTAGGCCGGGCACCAGCCGATCAGGCCGGTGGCGAGCGGGACGATGCCGATGTAGCCCCAGGCCGGCAGCAGGCCGGCAACGGTAGCGCCGATCAGGCCGGCACCGGCTGCGATACGAAGGATTTTGTCGAGGCCGCCAACATTCGGTTTCATGATGTTCTCCAGTAGGTTTGTGTGTGTACGCTGCCTACTTTAGCGATGCATCCCGGTGCAGTATGTAACCTGGGTCACGGAGTCGCCAGTTTTTGCAGGCCGGCCCGGTCGGTGACGGTCAACTGCTCGCGGGCCAGAGAAACCAGTCCTTGTGCGGCAAAGCCCTTGAGCAGGCGGCTGACGATTTCGCGAACGCTGCCCAGCTCGTCGGCCAGTTGCTGGTGGGTGACGCTCAGCGAATCGGCATTGCGCGCCAGGATCAGCTTGGCCAGGCGCTGGTCGAGCCGCGAGAAGGCGACTTCTTCGACCAGTTGCATCAGTTCACCAATGCGGTCGGCAAAAAGGTGGAAAACAAAATCTCGGAACGGCGCGTGTTCGACCATCAAGGCGGCAAAGCTGGCCACCGGCAAGGCGAGCAAGGTGAGCGGTGTTTCGGCAATGCCGCGCGCGTTGTAGTCGCTGTGACCGAGCAGGCAGCTTGAACTGATGATGCAGGAGCCGCCCGGCACGACGCGATAGAGCATCAGTTCGCGCCCGCTGGCGGCCAGCTTGACGACCTTGATGCTGCCATCGATCAGCAGCGGGAAGCCCTGGCAGGGCTGATGTTCGGCAAAGACCTGGGTGCCGGCTGGCAACTGCATGACGGCTTCGGGACGGATCAGTTCGTCGAGCCGGGCGGCGGGCAGCCCGGCCAGTGCCGGGTAGAGTTTCAGCACATTGCTGCGGTCGACCGTGGCATTCATCGCAAAATCATCCGAGCGTCGCCCAGACCGGCGCGTGGTCGGACGGGCGTTCGAGTTTGCGTGGGGCGCGGTCGACACCGGCTGCCGTGCAGCGCTTGGCGAGAGGCTTCGAGAGCAGGATGTGGTCGATGCGCAGCCCGAGGTTTTTCTGGAAACCGAGCATGCGGTAATCCCACCATGAGAAGGTTTTCTCCGGTTGTTCGAAGAGGCGGAAGCTGTCGCTCAGGCCGAGATCGAGCAGGCGCTGGAAGGCGGCGCGTTCGGGCGGCGAAACGAGGATGCCGTCGGCCCAGCGTGCCGGGTCGTGCACATCGCGGTCGTCCGGGGCAATGTTGTAATCGCCGCACAGGGCCAGTTGCGGATGCGCCGCCAGTTCTTCGGCTAGCCAGACCGCCAGCGCATCGAGCCAGCGCAGTTTGTAGTCGTACTTGTCGCTGCCGACCGCCTGGCCATTCGGCATGTAGGCGCAGACGATGCGTGCGCCGCCGACCGTGCCGGTGATCAGGCGTTTCTGTTCGTCCGGGAAGTGTGGATTGCCGATCAGTACGTCTTCAATCGGCTGGCGGGCGAGCAGGGCGACACCGTTGTAGGTCTTCTGCCCGGAAAAGGCGACGTGATAACCGGCCGCCTCGATCTCGGCGCGCGGGAAATTGTGGTCTTCAAGCTTGAGTTCCTGCAGGCACAGCGCGTCCGGCTGGGCCGAGGCGAGCCAGTCGAGCAGATGGGGCAGGCGAACCTTGAGTGAATTGACGTTCCAGGCAGCGATTTTCATTGGCCGGGTACCGCCGCAGGTTTGGCGCCGTAGGGCGCGGTTTTCGGGTAGCCGGCCAGGTCGAGCAGGTTGTTGTAGGCGTTAGCCTCGAAACCGCGAACCGGTTGTTTGCCGACGCGCAACGAAGGCACGAAGGCATCGCCGACCAACTGTTTCAGTTCGGCGTGATCTTCCTGTTTGACCACCATGCGCTCGGTGAACGGTACGCCACGCTTGTTGAGCAGGTCGCGTGCCTGCTTGCATTCGTCGACACACTCCGGGGTGGTGAACAGCGTGACCGGGAAAGCTTCGGCTGCTTTTTTGACGGCAAATGGCAGGCCGTCGTCAGCCGTGGCCTTCTCCGTCTTGGCGACCGGCGCGCCGGTACGTGGCGGCGGCGTGTCGCTGAAAACCGTACGGCCGTTGGCATCGATCCAGCGGTAAGTCTGGGCGCTGGCACCGGCTGCGCCGAGGATGAGGCAGAGGATCAACAGTTTGCGCATGAATCTGGTCTCCATACTCAGGCGGCAACCATGCCGCTGTGACGCAGCAAGGCATCGACACTGGGTTCACGGCCGCGGAATGCCTTGAAGGATTCGATCGCCGGACGCGAACCGCCCGCCGAGAGGATTTCGTCGAGAAAGCGCTTGCCGGTGGTGGCATCGAATGGATCGCCCGCTTCTTCGAAGGCCGCGTAGGCATCGGCCGAGAGGACTTCCGCCCACTTGTAGCTGAAATAGCCGGCTCCGTAGCCGCCGCCAAAAATGTGCGAGAAAGCATTCGGGAAACGATGCCAGGCCGGCGGCACAAGCACGGCGACTTCGTCGCGTACGGCGTGCAGCAGGTCCATCACGGTCGACGTGCCCTGCGGGTCGAATTCCGAATGCAGTTGCATGTCGAACAAGGAGAACTCGATCTGGCGCACGGCCATCATGCCGCTCTGGAAATTCTTGGCGGCCAGCATCTTGTCGAACAGCGCGCGCGGCAGCGTCGCACCGGTATCGACGTGGGCGGTCATGCCTTCGACGACCTGCCATTCCCAGCAATAGTTTTCCATGAACTGCGAAGGCAGCTCGACGGCATCCCATTCGACGCCGTGGATACCGGAAACACCGAGTTCTTCGCCGCGCGTCAGCAGGTGGTGCAGGCCGTGGCCGGTTTCGTGGAACAGCGTGATCACGTCGTCGTGCGTGAAGGTGGCCGGCTTGTCGCCGACCGGGCGCGGGAAGTTGCAGTTGAGATAGGCAATCGGCTTCTGGATGCCGGTCGTCGTCCGGCGACGCGAACGGGCTTCGTCCATCCAGGCGCCGCCGCGCTTGGTTTCGCGGGCGTAGAGGTCGAGGTAGAACTGGCCGACGAGTTCCCCGGTCGACGTCTCCAGACGGAAGAATTTGACGTCCTCATGCCAGACTGGTGCCGTATCCGGCTTGACCTTGACGTTGAACAGGCTTTCGATGACGTTGAACAGGCCGCCGAGCACCTTGGGCTCGGTGAAGTACTGCTTCACTTCGTGTTCGGAGAAGGCATAACGCGCCTGCAGCAACTTCTCTGAAACGTAGGCCGCATCCCACGGCTGGAAGTCGTCCAGACCCAGCTCGTCCTTGGCAAAGGCCTTCAATTCGGCAATGTCCTTCTCGGCAAACGGCTTGGCCTTGGCTGCCAGCTCGCGCAGGAAGGCGAGCACCTGGGCCGGCGTGTCGGCCATTTTCGGGGCCAGCGAGACTTCGGCGAAATTATTGAAGCCAAGCATCTTCGCGTCTTCGAGGCGCAGGGCCAGCATGCGGTTGATGACCGGCGTGTTGTCCCATTCCGGCTTACTGCTGCCATCGTGGAATTCGGCGGCGCGGGTGGCCGAGGCGCGATACAGCCGGGCGCGCAGCTCGCGGTTGTCGGCGTATTGCATGACCGGGCCGTAGGACGGCGCCTGCAGACTGAAACGCCAGCCTTCGACGCCGGCCTTTTCAGCCGCAGCCTTGGCCGCCTCGATCGCATCGTCCGGCAGGCCGGCGAGCAGGGCTGGGTCGGTGATCACTTCGGCAAAGGCATTGGTCGCGTCGAGGACGTTCTCGGAAAACTTGGCGGAAAGCTGTGAAAGCTCTTCCATGATCGCCTGGAAGCGTGGTTTCTGGTCTTCCGGCAGTTCGGCGCCGCTGAGGCGGAAATCGCGCACTTCGTTATCGACCACTTTCTTTTGCTCGATGCTCAGCGTGGCGTATTCCGGGCTGCTGCGCAGCGCCTTGTACTTGTCGAACAGCTTGAGGTTCTGGCCGAGTTCGGCGTAGAAACGCGACACTTCCGGCAGCATCTCGTTGTAAGCCTCGCGCCAGGCCGGCACGTCATTGACCGAATGCAGATGACCGACAACGCCCCAGGCACGGCCAAATGGCTCCAGCCCGTCGGACAATGCACCGGCGAAGTCGCGCCAGGTCGCCGGCGTTGCGTCGCTGGTCAGGCGTTCAATCAACTCGCGTCCCGCGGTCAACAGCGATTCGATGGCCGGTTTGACATGTTCGGGCTGCACCAGATCGAAACGGGGCAGGTCGGAGAAATCGAGCAGGGGATTGGTCGTAGTCATTTTTGTCGGGGCAATGAAAAAGGGCGGTCATAGCCGCCCGATGTGTTTTTAGAGAGTTTTTCCGGTCAGGCGTTCGTACGCCTCGATGTATTTTGCGCTGGTTCGCGCAATGACATCGGCCGGCAGTTTCGGGCCGGGGGCAACCTTGCCCCAGTCGAGCGTTTCCAGGTAGTCGCGGACGTACTGCTTGTCGTAGGACGGCGGGTTCTTGCCTTCTTCGTACTGGTCGGCCGGCCAGAAGCGCGAGGAGTCCGGGGTCAGGGCTTCGTCGATCAGGTGCAGGGTGCCGGCCGCGTCGATGCCGAATTCGAACTTGGTGTCGGCGATGATGATGCCGCGGCCCTTGGCGTAGGCGCAGGCTTCTTCGTAGAGGCGGATAGCGGCGAGGCGGGCTTCGTCGGCCAGTTGTGCGCCGTTCTTGCCGGTGCCGGCCAGTGCTTCGGCCAGGTCAGCACCGCAATGGGCCTGGGCGGTGGCGAAGGAGACGTTTTCGTCATGATCGCCAACGGCAGCCTTGGTGGCCGGCGTGAAGATCGGGGAGGGCAGCTTCTGGGCCATTTTCAGGCCGGCCGGCAGCGCGATGCCGCAGATCGCGCCGGTTTCCTGGTAATCCTTCCAGCCGGAACCGATGACGTAGCCGCGCACGACGGCTTCGATCGGCAGCGGCTTGAGGCGCTTGACGACGACGGCACGGCCGCGCACCTGGTCGCGTTCGTTCTCGGCGACGACGGATTCGGGATCGATGCCGGTCAGCTGGTTCGGTACGATGTGGCCGAGTTTCTCGAACCAGAAGTTGGCCACGGCTTGCAGCACTTCGCCCTTGCGCGGAATCGGGTCCGGCAGGATGACGTCGAAGGCCGACAGGCGGTCGGTGGTGATAATCAGCAGCTTGTCGGCGTCGACCGCGTAAATGTCGCGGACCTTGCCTTTATTGATCAGCGGCAGGCTGGTGATGGTGGATTCGAAAAGGGGTGCGGTCACGGTCATGTTCCCGAAAGCAAAAACAGAATTATAAATTAATGCGCGCCTTCGCCTTCTTCGGCGGCGAGCTTCTTGCGCATTTGACGAGTTCCCCAGGCAACGACGCCGGCGATGACCGGGATCGAAATCGCGGTAATCACATCGCTGTTGAGGTGATGTAGTTCCTTGGTGCCCTTGGCGAGATACTGGACCAGTTGCGAGCCATAGTAGGTCAGCACGACGACCGACAGGCCTTCGACGGTTTCCTGCAGGCGCAGTTGCAGCTTGGCGCGGCGGTTCATCTGGGCGAGAACCTCCTGGTTCTGGCGCTCTAGTTCGATATCGACGCGCGTGCGCAACAACTGGCTGGTCCGGGCGATGCGCGCCGACAGATCTTCCTGGCGGGTCGAAATCGCGCCGCAGGTATTCAGCGCCGGGGCCAGCCGCCGCTCCATGAAGCCCTTGATCGTTGGGTAGCCTGAAACGCGGGTTTCCTTGAGTTCGACAATGCGTTGCTGGACCAGTCGGTAATAAGCCGCCGAGGCGCCGAAACGGAAGTTGGTACTGGCGACCGAGTGTTCGACTTCGGCTGCCAGACGGGTCAGGTCGGCCAGCACGGTCCGTTCGTCGTGCGGCGACGCGGCGGTGACCATGCGGTCGATCAGGGCGGCCAGCTCGGCTTCTGCTCGGTTGAGCAAGCGGCTGACCGATTTGGCCACCGGGAAGGCGAGCAGCGCCATGACGCGATAGGTCTCGATTTCGAGCAGACGCTGGATGATCCGGCCGGTCCGCAGCTTGCCCATGCTTTCATCGATCAGCGTGAAGCGTGAAAAGCCTTGCTGGATACGGAAGTCGGTAAATACCCAGGCAGCCTGGCCGGCAATCAGCGAGACGATGTTGGTGTCGCTTTTGGCCGGCAGCGAGGCGAGCATTTCCTCCGGATCGACCGAGCCGGCAGCCAGCAGTTCGATGTGGGTCGCTGCAATCACCTGGCCGGGAATGCCCTGAACCCAGTCGACCGGGACAGCACCCAGTGCTGTTTCACCTGACAAGGGGGGCTGTTTCGGTTGGATGAAAAAGGTGTAGGTCGAGAATTCGCCGTGCTGTTCCCATTTCAGCTTGAAATTGCCGCCGTCGATGATCAGGTGCGCGGCTTCGGCGCTGGGCTCGATCGGCAGACCCATGCGTTCGTAGAGCGTGCCGATATGGGCGCGCTCGCCGGCCGGGCCATTTTCGTCATGGACGAAAGCCAGGTAGCTGATCAGTGCCGGCGCTTCGAGCGGAATCGGCGGGCGGGTGTGAACCTCGTCATTGAGGCGCTGGCGGAGCGGATGGGTGCGTAATTCCACGGGTCTGACTCAAAAAATTAAGGGCCGCATCAGGCGGCCCTCGAATTTACCGCAAAACGGTGATTATTTGACGATCTGGTTCAGTTCGCCCTTGGCGTAACGCTCGGCCATCTTTTCCAGCGACATCGGCTTGATCTTGCTCGCCTGACCGGCACAACCGAAGGCTTCGTAGCGGGCCAGACAGATCTTCTTGGCGGCTTCGCGGGCCGGCTTGAGGAAGTCGCGCGGGTCGAACTTGGACGGGTTTTCGGCCATGTAGCGACGAACGGCACCGGTCATCGCAAGACGGATGTCGGTATCGATATTGACCTTGCGCACGCCGTGCTTGATGCCCTTGACGATCTCTTCGACCGGCACGCCGTAGGTTTCCTTCATGTCGCCGCCGAATTCGCGGATTTCGGCGAGCAGTTCCTGCGGTACGGAAGACGAACCGTGCATCACCAGGTGGGTATTCGGGATTCGGGCGTGGATTTCAGCGATGCGGTCGATCGCGAGGATGTCGCCGGTCGGGCGCTTGGTGAACTTGTAGGCGCCGTGGCTGGTGCCGATGGCGATGGCCAGTGCGTCGCAGTTGGTTTGCTTGACGAAGTCGGCCGCCTGCTCGACATCGGTCAGCAGCTGTTCGCGGGTCATCAGGCCTTCGGCGCCGTGGCCGTCTTCCTTGTCGCCCTGCATCGTTTCGAGCGAGCCGAGCACGCCGAGTTCGGCTTCAACCGAAACGCCGATCGAATGCGAGAACTTGACGACTTCTTTGGAGACGGCGACGTTGTATTCGTAGGAGGCGGTGGTCTTGCCGTCGGCTTCGAGCGAGCCGTCCATCATCACCGAGGTGAAGCCGGACTTGATCGCAGCCATGCAGACGGCCGGGCTCTGGCCGTGGTCCTGGTGCATGACGATGGGCAGGTGCGGGTAGGCTTCGAGCGCGGCCAGGATCTGGTGGCGCAGGAAGGCTTCGCCGGCGTATTTGCGGGCGCCGGCCGAGGCTTGCATGATGACCGGGGCGTCGATCTGGCTGGCGGCTTCGCAGATCGCCCAGACCTGTTCCATGTTGTTGACGTTGAAGGCGGGCAGACCGTAGCCGTTTTCGGCAGCGTGGTCGAGCAGTTGGCGCATGGAAACGAGCGGCATGGGGACTCCTCTGTATAACTGAATTAATTAATCTGACTATTTTACAGGGCTAGGCGATTTGGTGCTCGCCGACCCGGACGATCTTCAGGGTGTTGGTGCCGCCGGTGGTGCCGATCGGCTCGCCGATGGTCAGTACGATGAGATCGCCCTTTTCGACCACGCCGCGGTCGATCAGCAGTTGCTCGGCCTCGGCCAGCAGCAGGTCGCGGTCGCTGTGCTGCTGGGTCATCAGCAGCGGGTAAACTTCGCGGTAAAGCACCATCCGGGCAACCGATTCGGCATCTGGCGTCAGCGCGTAGATCGGCACGCCGCAGTTCAGGCGGCTCATCCACAGTGCGGTCGAACCGGACTGGGTGAGTGCGGCGATGGCCTTGACCTTGAGGTGATGCGCCGTCCAGATCGCCGCCATGGCGATCGACTGGTCGATGCGCGTGAACACGCGGTCGAGGAATTCTCGGTCGAGCGTGACTTCGGCCGAACGCTCGGCTTCGACACAGATACGGGCCATCGATTCGACGGTTTCGACCGGGTACTTGCCGCTCGCTGTTTCGGCCGAAAGCATCACGGCGTCGGTGCCGTCGAGCACGGCATTGGCCACGTCGGAGACTTCGGCGCGGGTCGGTACTGGCGAGGAAATCATCGATTCCATCATCTGCGTTGCAGTGATGGTCAGTTTGTTCATATCGCGCGCCATGCGGATCATTTTTTTCTGCAGCGCCGGCACGGCGGCGTCGCCAACTTCGACGGCCAGATCGCCACGGGCGACCATGACGCCATCCGAAGCATCAAGAATTTCGGCTAGATTGGCGACGGCTTCAACCCGTTCGATCTTGGCGATCAGCACGGCCTGGCTGCCGGCGGCGCGCAGCAACTGGCGCGCCATGTACATGTCGGCGGCGCTTTTCGGGAAGGAGACGGCGACGAAATCGACACCGATCTGGGCGGCCGTCTTGATGTCGTCCATGTCCTTGGCGGTCAGCGCCGGCGCAGTCAGTCCGCCGCCCTGGCGATTGATCCCCTTGTTGTTGGAGAGCTCGCCGCCGACGATGACGCGGGTGTGGATTTCATGGCCGCGCACGCCGGTCACTTCGAGCTTGAGGCGACCATCGTCGAGCAGCAGGATGTCGCCGAAGACGACGTCTTTCGGCAGATCCTTGTAATCGAGGCCGACGCGTTCCTGGTTGCCGAGCGTGCATTGCGCATCGAGGATGAAGTTTTCACCGATCACCAGCGTGATCTTGCCCGATTCGAATTTGCCGACCCGGATTTTCGGACCCTGCAGATCGCCAAGAATGCCGACGGTGCGGCCATATTTGGCGGCAGCAGCGCGAATGCCGATGGCGCGGGCCTTGTGGTCATCGGCTGTGCCGTGCGAGAAGTTCATGCGCACCACGTCGATGCCGGCTTGCACCATGCGTTCGAGAACTTCCGGGGTGGATGAGGCGGGGCCCAGCGTGGCGACTATCTTGGTGTGGCGTGACATGTCTTCTCTCTCCCTGCGATTGTTTTGATTTTGGCCGTTTCCGGCCGGTCGACCGCGCGCAGCGCTTGCTTGGGGCTTTGCTGCGGTCAACCGTGGTTCAACGCTTATTTTGCCGCACGTTCTTCGAGCACGGCGATGGCCGGCAAGGTCTTGCCTTCGAGGAATTCCAGGAAGGCGCCGCCGCCGGTCGAGATGTAGCCGACGTCGTCGTGGATGTGGAACTTGGCGATGGCGGCCAGCGTGTCGCCGCCGCCGGCGATCGAGAAGGCTTCGGAGTGGGCGATGGCCGAGGACAACATCTTGGTGCCGCCGGCAAACTGCGGCAGTTCGAAGACGCCAACCGGGCCGTTCCAGACGATGGTGCCGGCATTGGCGATGATCTGCGACAGCATGGCGGCGGTCTTCGGGCCGACGTCGAGAATGCGGTCGTGGACATGCACGTCATCAACCGAAATCTTGTTGGCGCGGGCCAGCGCGGAGACTTCGTCGGCGACGACGACATCGACCGGCAGCGGCACTTCGGCGCCGCGTTCTTTCATGATGTCCATGATGGCGTGGGCTTCCTTGACCAGGTCGGCTTCGGCCAGCGAGTCGCCGATGCGCTTGCCGGAGGCGAGCAGGAAGGTGTTGGCGATGCCGCCGCCGACGATCAACTGGTCGACCTTGCTGGCCAGCGACTTGAGAATGGTCAGCTTGGAAGATACCTTCGAGCCGCCAACGATGGCGACCAGCGGACGCTTCGGCTCATGCAGGGCCTTGCCCAGTGCGTCAATTTCGGCGCCCATCAGGATGCCGGCGCAAGCGACCGGGGCGTACTTGGCAATGCCGTGCGTGGTTGCTTCGGCGCGGTGCGCGGTGCCGAAGGCGTCATTGACGTAGACGTCGCACAGCTTGGCCATCTTCTGGGCCAGTTCGTCGTTGTTCTTCTTCTCGCCCTTGTTGACGCGGCAGTTTTCGAGCAGTACGACTTCGCCCGGCTTGACCGTGAAATCGCCATCGACCCAGTTCTGGATCAGGCGCACCGAGGTGTGCAGCATCTGGCCGAGACGCACGGCAACCGGCATCAGGCTGTCTTCGTGGTTCAGTTCGCCTTCGGTCGGCCGGCCGAGGTGCGAGGTGACCATCACGGCGGCGCCTTTTTCCAGGCAGTACTTGATCGACGGCAGCGAGGCGCGGATGCGGGTGTCTTCGGTGATGTTGCCGGCTTCGTCCTGCGGCACGTTCAAGTCGGCGCGGATGAAGACGCGCTTGCCGGAAACGTCGAGGTCGGTGAGTTTCGTAACGTTCATGCTGCTCTCCTGGAGAAGGTTAGTCGTGTGCGGTGGGCCAGAGGCGCGACCAGTGATCGGCCACCTCCAGCATGCGGTTGGCAAAGCCCCATTCGTTGTCGAACCAGACGAACAGATTGACCAGGTGCTTCCCGGCGGTGCGGGTCTGGCTGCCGTCGACGATGGCCGAATGCGGGTCGTGATTGAAGTCGATTGAAGCGTGCGCTGCCTCGGAATAAGCCAGCAGGCCAGCGAGCGGCCCCTTGGCGGCGGCTGCCAGCAGGGTATTGATCTCGCCGGCGGAAACGGGACGCTGCGTGTGTAGCGTTAGGTCGATGGCCGAAACATTCAGCGTCGGGACGCGGATGGCCTTGGCGCTGACCTTGCTGGTCAGTCCCGGCAGCAGGCGCTCGACGCCGCGCGCCAGTCCGGTTGACACCGGAATGATCGATTGCATCGCCGAGCGTGTGCGGCGCAGGTCTTCGTGGTGGTAGCCGTCGATCAGCGGCTGATCGTTCATCACCGAATGCAGCGTCGTCAGCATCACCTGTTCGATGCCGATTTCACGGTCGAGCAGCGCCAGAATCGGGACGATGGCGTTGGTCGTGCAGGAGGCGGCCGAGACCAGCCGTTCGCTGCCGTTCAGCGACTCGGTATTGATGCCGGGAACGATGGTCGCATCGACATCGTCGGCACTCTGGCCGGGGTGCGAGAGCAGCAGGCGCGGGCAGCCGGCATCGAGAAAACGGCTCAGTTCGGCCCGTTGACCGTAGCAACCGGAGGCTTCGACGAGCAGGTCGATATCCAGTGACGACCAATCCACGGCATCCGGTTGGCGGACATGGCTGACGCTGATTTTCTGTCCATCGACCAGCAGGCTGTTGTCCGCCAGTTCGACCTCGCCGGGAAAGCGGCCGTGCGTCGAATCGTAGCGCGTCAGGTAGGCCATGCTGTCGAGATTGGCTGGTTCGTTGATGGCGACGACCTGCATGCGCTTTGCTGCGGTCGACGCCAGCAGGGCACGCAAAAAGCAACGTCCGATACGGCCGTAACCGTTGATGGCGAGACGAAGGGGGCGAGGGGTGCCGGGCACGCGGGCCAATCCGAAGTGATCGAAGCCTGTGATTTTACAAGGTTGTGGTCATAAAACCGAGTGCTCTTGCGACGAAACGGCCGTGTCGACCGGCAACTTCTGCCGTCGCGGAAAGGCGATGTGCGGCGCAGAGGCAATTTTGTGCCGCAAAAGCCCCGATTTATGCTGGTGCATTATTTGCTTGGTGTCGTTGTATCTTTTGAGGATGGAATCATGCAAATTACCAGCGACCTGTCTGCCGGCAGTCTGTCGGCAAGCTCCGTTCGTACGGCCGAGCGATCAAGCGCCGAAACCTTTGCCGATGTATTCAAGAAAGTGGTGAGCACTACGGACAAGGCGAAAGCCGCCAAGGTTGAAAAGTCGGCGAGCCAGATTCAGCGCGAAAAGGAAGAAGCGATTCAGGCGGCCTACAAGGCCGTCGTGGCCGAACTGAACGACTACATGAAAAAAACCCCGGCGGAGCACATACGCGATGCCGTGTTGAAGGAGCTTGGGCTGACCGAAGCCGATCTTGATGCCATGCCGCCGGATAAGCGGATGGCGATGGAGGCAACGATCAATGAGCGCGTTCGCGAAAAACTGCTGGGACGCAAGGCGGAGCCTGATGATGAATCGGCCTCGGCCCGATTGATCAAACCTGAGGCCGGCGACCAGGCTGGTGCGCTGTCGGGCGCCAACATGGCAAACGGAATTCTCAGTATCTTGTCGCCTTCGGGCTTGCCGCTGGATATGGCCAAGGCCGCCTGATTCCGGTTCGGCTGTTTGCCGGAGCGACATAAAAAAACCGCCGGGGAAACCGGCGGTTTTTGTTTGGGCTGGCGCCTCGTCTTACTTGGCGGCCATCCAGGCGCGAGCGGCGTCGAGCATGCGGCAGGAGTAACCCCACTCGTTGTCGTACCAGGCCAGCACTTTGACCAGCACGGAACCGTCTTCACCCTTGATGACACGCGTTTGCGTCGCATCGAAGGTGGAGGAAACGGTGGTGTGGTTGAAGTCGGAGGAGACCAGCGGCTCGTTGTTCACATCCATGATGCCCTTGAGCGGACCATTCGCGGCGGCGGTCATCAAGGCGTTGATTTCTTCCTTGGTGGTGGCGCGGTCGGCGGTGAAGGTCAGGTCGACCAGCGAAACGTTGATGGTCGGGACGCGCAGGGCGAAACCGTCAACCTTGCCGACCAGTTGCGGCAGCACCAGGCCGACAGCCTTGGCGGCGCCGGTCTTGGTCGGGATGATGTTGGCTGCGGCGGCACGGGCGCGACGCAGGTCCTTGTGGCGGACGTCGACGGTGACCTGGTCGTTGGTGTAGGCGTGGATGGTGGTCATCAGGCCCTGCTTGATGCCGATGGCGTCAGACAGGATCTTGGCGACCGGGGCCAGGCAGTTGGTCGTGCAGGAAGCGTTGGAGACGACGGTCATGTCGGCCTTCAGCGCGCCTTCGTTAACGCCGACGACGATGGTGGTGTCGACGTCGTCACCGCCCGGAGCGGAGATCAGCACGCGCTTGGCGCCTTGCTCGAGCAGGGCCTGGGCCTTGGCCTTGGTGGTGTAGGCACCGGTACATTCGAGCAGAAGATCAACGCCGTGGTCGGCCCAGTTGATGTCCTTCGGGTTCTTGGTGTTGTAGAAAGCGATGCGCTTGCCGTCGATGATGATGCAGTTTTCACCATCGGTTTCGACGGAGGTGCGGAAACGGCCGTGGGTGGTGTCGTACTTCAGCAGGTGCGAGTTGGTCGCCAGGTCGCCGGAGGCGTTGATGGCGACGACGTCGAATTCGTTCTGCAGACCCTGCTCATAGATCGCGCGCAGTGTGCAGCGACCGATACGACCAAAACCGTTGATTGCAACCTTGATAGCCATTGAAGCTTCTCCTCTGTAATTAATCAGTAATCAGGACAGCAGCGCTTTGGTCGTGCTGACGACGTTGGCGACGGTGAATCCGAACATTTCGAACAGCTGGCCAGCCGGGGCGGATTCGCCGAAACGGTTGATGCCGATCACGGCGCCATGCAGGCCGACATATTTGTGCCAGAAGTCCGGGTGGGCCGCTTCGATGGCGACGCGCGGTACGTGAGCGCCGAGGACGGACATGCGGTAAGCCTTGTCCTGGCGGTCGAAGACATTGGTGCAAGGCATCGAGACGACGCGGGTGGCAATACCTTCGGCGGCCAGTGCGGCCTGGGCATCGAGCGCCAGCTTGACTTCGGAGCCGGTGGCGATCAGCACGGCCTTGACGTCGGCCATGTCGGACAGCACGTAGCCGCCCTTGCGGATGTCGGCGTCGGCAATCTTCTGCGTCACGGTCGGCAGGTTCTGGCGTGACAGGGCGAGCAAACTCGGGCCGTCGGCACGGTCGACCGCAGCAGTCCAGGCGATGGCCGTTTCGGTCGCGTCGGCCGGGCGCCAGACGTCGAGGTTCGGAATGATGCGCATCGACGGGATGTGCTCGACCGGCTGGTGAGTCGGACCGTCTTCGCCGAGGCCGATGGAGTCATGGGTATAAACCATGATCTGGCGCTGCTTCATCAACGCGGCCATGCGGATGGCGTTGCGAGCGTAGTCCGAGAAGACCAGGAAGGTCGCGGTGTAGGGCACCAGACCGCCGTGCAGCGCGATGCCGTTGGCGATGGCGGTCATGGCGAATTCGCGCACGCCGTAGTAGCAGTAATTGCCGCCTTCGGTCCGGGTGACGCCCTTGCTGCCCTTGACGAAGGTCAGGTTGGAACCGGCCAGGTCGGCTGAGCCGCCGAAAATTTCCGGTACGGCCGGGACCAGCGCGGCGATGGCGTTCTGCGAGGCCTTGCGGGTGGCGATGTTCTCGGCCTTGTCGCGGCAGGTCGCAATGTAGGCGGCTTTGGTGGCTTCCCAGGAGGCTGGCAGTTCGCGCTTCATGACGCGACGTTCGAATTCGGCGGCTTCGGCCGGGAAGGCGGCCTGGTAAGCCTTGAAACGGTTGCCCCAGTTTTCTTCGAAAGCAGCGCCAGCCGGCTTGCGGTTCCAGGCGGCATAGACGTCAGCCGGGATTTCGAACGGCGCATGGTTCCAGCCGATGTATTCGCGGGCAGCGGCGATTTCGTCCTTGCCGAGCGGTGCACCGTGGCAATCGTGCGAACCTTGCTTGTTCGGCGAGCCCATGCCGATGGTCGTCTTGCAGCAGATCAGGCTGGGCTTGTCGGTGACGGCCTTGGCAGCGAGCAGGGCTTTTTCGATTTCATCGGCATTGTGGCCGTCGACCGCAGGAATCACGTGCCAGCCGTAGGACTCGAAACGTGCCGGGGTGTTGTCGGTGAACCAGCCTTCGACGTGGCCGTCGATCGAAATGCCGTTATCGTCCCAGAAGGCGATCAGCTTGCCGAGACCCAGCGTGCCGGCCAGGGAGCAGGCTTCGTGCGAAACGCCTTCCATCAGGCAGCCGTCGCCGAGGAAGGCGTAGGTGTGGTGATTGACGATTTCGTGACCGGGTTTGTTGAACTCGGCAGCCAGCACCTTTTCGGCCAGCGCGAAGCCGACGGCGTTGGTGATGCCCTGGCCGAGCGGGCCGGTGGTGGTTTCAACGCCAGCGGTGTAACCGTATTCCGGGTGGCCCGGGGTGCGGGCGTGCAACTGGCGGAAGTTCTTGAGGTCGTCGACCGACAGGTCGTAGCCGGTCAGGTGAAGCAATGCGTAGATCAGCATCGAACCGTGGCCGTTGGAAAGAACAAAGCGGTCGCGGTCAGGCCACTGCGGATTGGCCGGATTGTGGCGCATGTGACGACGCCACAGCACTTCGGCGATTTCTGCCATACCCATCGGGGCACCGGGGTGCCCGGAGTTGGCCTGTTGGACGGCATCCATGGCCAAGGCGCGGATTGCGCCGGTCAGGGGAGAAAACTTTGGGGCGTTAACGACGCTCATGATCCGGAAATCCAGCCTGCTGAAAAGGCTAAATTATCGGGGAAAACCCTTTTTTTGGGTAGGCGTTTTGTTCTCGGCAAGCCACGCAGGGTGTCCTGATGCCGTCGGCTCCTTATCCCGATATACTGCGTGCTCCGCGGGCTGATTTGCCCGAACATTGCATTTCAGAGAGTCTGCCCATGAAAAACTCATCCGGAAAATCCCCGTCCGTATCTTCGCTGCTGCTCGCGTCGCTGCTGGTCGCCGCGCTTTCGGCCTGCGGTTCGAATCAGAGCAAGCCGGAGTCCGATGCAGCTTCTGCAAAAGCAGCCGAGAAAGCCCCGGAACTGGCCGCCAAGCCGGTTGAAAGCAAGCCGGTCTGCAAGGCCGACAGCACCAAGAGCAAGGCCAAGAGCAAAACCAGCAAGACCAAGGCGAAGGTGGCTGATGCGCCGGCCGATTGCTTTCCGGCCGGGAGTGTCGCAGCGCCGGCGGCGGCGCCTGTCGAAGCGGCTCCGCCGCAATCGGCATCGGGTAATTACGATTTGTCCAAGAACAAGCCGGTGACCGACTCGACCAAGGCCGAAGCCGGTCAGGGCACGATGGTTAAAGGCTTGAACGACTGGCAGGGTGAAATCAGCGGCGTGCCGGCGGCCAACAGCCGTTTCACCAAACTGAAAATCGGCATGTCGCAGCAGCAGGCGACCGATATTGTCGGGCAGCCGACCGATCAGGGGGCCTATGTCACCGGCAAGGCGTTCATTCCGTTTTATTTCGGTAGCGATAAGACGCGCTGGGAAATGGTTTTCAAAGGCCAAGGCCGTTTGATTTTTTCAAATCAGGCGGGTTTCGGCAGCGGTCATTACCTGACCTGGATCATTCATAACGCCAATGAAGGCGGCTATCGCTAAGCACGGCGTTTTCCAGAAAGTAAAAAAGGGGGCCGGTTGGCCCTAATGCAGTTCAGTTAAGGCTCTTTTAGGTGACGAACGGCGTAACGAGCCGGTCTGGCTTTGACGACACGGGGGCATTTTCGCCCCCGTCGTTTTTCCACGATAGCCATCTGCAACTGCAAACGCAGGCGCGCCAGATGGGACGGCAGTTTCCCCGGACTCATTCCCGCCGCCCAGATCAGTTCGTGCTGGATGATGTGCAGTGCGCGCAGGAAGCTCAGATCGGTCGGAGCGACGCGCGCTTCAGTGGCCGCCTTGGCGATTTCAAGTCTGATCAGGTTGTAGGCAATTAAGGCCCCCCAGATTTCCTGATTGACCCCTTCGGGCAAACGCGAGCGCAAGGTCAGCGCTTCGCCCAGCATCGATTGCTTGAGCTCGCGGTAGCTGGTTTCAATTTCCCAGCGCCGGCGATAGCAGTCCGCCAGATCCTGCGCTTTGAAGCGGCGGCGATCGAACAATGAGGTCAGCAGTACCCGGCTTTGACCATTGGCCGACTCGACTCGAATGGCACGGGCCTCCCAGGCCTCGGGCAGATCAGGGGCCTTGACGCGCGCTTGAGGAGATATACGCAAACGAACCCGACAATCCTCGGGCGTTCCCGACAGGACTTCGTATTGCGTGTTGGACTTGGCGGGGATCAGGTAATGCCGCTCGGTGCCCGCAGCACTCAAGCCCAACAATATTTCCGCAGAAACAAAGCCCTTGTCGAAGACGGTCAGGGAATGGTCCTCGATCCGACCGATCAGCGCCTTGGCGTAAAGCATTTCGTTCTGGCCGTATTGGCCAAACTCGATGGCCGAGACCAGATGGGTGGGCAGTGCCGTCAGGCTGACGGCACGCACCTGAGGATAGGAGGCCACTTTGCCGCTGGCGTAGCGTTGGGCACCAAAGAATTCGCGGTTCTCGGGGCTGTCCGGCACCCGAAAGGTGGTGCCATCGACCGCCCATAGCGAAAGTCCCTTCCACTGATTCGCGACCTTCTCCTGTGCGCACCAGGCTTGGGCCGTTTGCTCGAACAACCATTGCAGCGGGGCTTGGCCAAGGCGAGCCCGCGCCTGCGTGATCGCACTCTTGCAGACCGCCTCGATTCGGGTGTCGGGCAAGGCCAGATCCAGGGTGCTGAGTACTTCTTCCATCGACTGGCGACGAAACAACGCCAGGGCGATCACCAGCCAGACCACTTGCTCCGCCGGCAAACGACGGCGGCGAACACTCGCCACCCCATGCGCGCTGAGCGCCTGCTCAATCCACTCATACGGCAAATGAGCCGCCAGACGATCGAATCCGATCGTCGGCATGACATCTGTCGTAATGGAGAGCTGGCTGGACAACATCGTTCGCCACGTTAACCATTCGGCGAACTGTCCACAAGCCCCAAAATGAAAAATGCCGCTCACCTAAGTGAACGGCATTAGGCCGGTTGGCCCCTTTTTTTATTGCCGGACGAAGTTAGTTGGCGTGATAGCCGGTGACGCGGTCGACCTCGTTTTTCGAGCCCAAAATGACCGGCACGCGCTGGTGCAACTGATTCGGCACGATGTCGAGAATACGCTGGCGACCGGTCGTGGCGGCGCCGCCGGCCTGCTCGACCAGCATGGCCATTGGATTGGCTTCGTACATCAGGCGCAGTTTGCCGCCCTTGTCCTGCATCTTGCTGTCCATCGGGTACATGAAGATGCCGCCGCGCGTCATGATGCGATGCACGTCGGCCACCATCGAAGCAACCCAACGCATGTTGTAGTCCTTGCCGAGCGGACCGGTCTTGCCGGCCTGCATTTCGGCGACATAACGCTGGACCGGTGCTTCCCAGAAACGCTGGTTCGACATGTTGATGGCGAATTCCTTGGTGTCGGCCGGAATCTGCACATTTTCCTGGGTCAGGATGAAACTGCCTTGTTCGCGGTCAAGCGTGAACACGGCCACGCCATCGCCCACGGTCAAGACGAGCAAAGTGGTCGGGCCATAGACGGCATAACCGGCGGCAACCTGCTCCGTACCGGCCTGCAGGAAGGCTTTTTCGGCCGCTTCGGGGGTGCTGAGGTCGGCGCCTTCCGGGCATTTCAGGACCGAGAAGATGGTGCCGATCGAAACATTGACGTCGATGTTTGATGAGCCGTCGAGCGGATCGAACATCAACAGGTATTCGCCCTGCGGATAACGGTTCGGCACCAAGTGCGGCAGATCCATTTCTTCGGAAGCCATGGCGGCAAGGTGGCCGCCCCATTCGTTGGCGTCGAGCAGGATATCGTTGGACAGGACATCAAGTTTTTTCTGGGCCTCGCCCTGAACGTTGTCGCTGCCGGCTTCGCCGAGTACGCCGCCGAGGCCGCCTTTGCCGATGGCAATCGAAATGGCCTGGCAGGCACGCGAAACGATTTCGATCAGGAATTTCAGATCGCCGGTGATGATGCCTTTGTTGCGTTGTTCCTCGGTGAGGTAGCGTGCCAGCGTGCGCTGTCCCATGTTGACTCCCTGCGTCAATGACGAAAGGCGGGATTTTACTCTTTGCCGGCCCGGGCGTGCAGAAAGGCGAAGGCTGCAGCGCTGTTGAGCGGCTTGCTGAAGAAGTAGCCCTGTACTTCGTCGCAGCCGTTGGCGCGCAGCAATTCGAGCTGGTCTTCGGTTTCGACGCCTTCGGCGATGACGTTCAGGCCGAGCGAGTGGGCCAGTGCGATGGTGCCGAAAGCAATGGCCCGGTCGTTCAGGTCGTGCTCGATGTCGCGCACGAAGGAACGGTCGATTTTCAGGTGGTCGATCGGGAACAGCTTGAGGTAAGCCAGTGACGAATAGCCGGTTCCGAAGTCGTCGATTGCCAGCGTGACGCCCATGCGCCCGAGGCGTTCGAGAATCTGGATGGCCTCTTCCGGGTTTTCCATCACCGAGCTTTCGGTGATTTCCAGTTCGAGCAGTTCGGCCGGGAGACCCGAGTCGACCAGTGCGCCGGCGACGGTTTCGCAGAAATCACGCCGGCGAAGTTGCCGGGCCGAGACGTTGACCGCGATACGCAGCGGTTTCAGGCCGGCGTCGATCCAGTGCTTCAAGGTACGGCAGGCGTTGATCAGCACCCATTCGCCGATCTCGACAATGATGCCGGTTTCTTCGGCGACCGGAATGAAGCGTATTGGCGAGATCATGCCATCGGTCGGGTGATGCCAGCGGACCAGCGCCTCGACGCCGGTCGGGTATGAGCCATCGGCTTTCATCTGCGGCTGGAAGCACAGGGAAAGCTCGTTGCGACTGATGGCGTGGCGCAGTTTGCGCTCGATGTCGAGGCGCTCGGCGCTCGCCTTGTTCATTTCGGCAGCGTAGAACTGGTAATTGTTTCTTCCGCTGGCTTTGGCGTGATACATCGCCGTGTCGGCATGTTTCAGGATGGTATCGCCATCCGGGCCGTCGTCCGGGAAGATGCTGATGCCAATTGACGGGCTGGTGTGCAGTTCATGGCCTTCTGCCTCGATCGAGGTCGAGAGGGCGCCAATGATCTTGGTCGAGACCAGGGCCGCATCGGCCGGTGAATTGATACCCGGCAGAATGACGACAAACTCGTCGCCACCCAATCGGGCGACGAAATCGGTTTCCCGAATGACCGACGAAAGGCGGCAGGCCACTTCGCGCAACAACTCGTCGCCGACCTGGTGGCCAAGCGTGTCGTTGATGATCTTGAAACGGTCGAGATCGAGAAACATGATCGCGATCTTCCATTGGTGCCGCCTGGCTTCCGGCAACAACTGGCCGAGGCGCATGAGCAGCGCCAGGCGGTTGGGCAGGCCGGTCAGGGCGTCATGCTGGGCGATGTGCCGCATGCGCTCTTCGGCCTGCTTGCGCTCGGTGATGTCGGCCAGAATCCAGATGTAGTGGGCCGGCAAGCCGCTGTGCGGGTCATCCACCCGGCTGACACGAATGCCGGCCGAAAAATCGACGCCGCTCTTTTGCGTGACTTCGAGCTCTCCGTTCCAGGCACCTCGTTGTGCAATCTTGTCCTGGAAACTCTCCGGGGTTTCATCCCGGTCAAGATTGATCACGCCAAAAACCGTGTGCCCGAGCAGTTCGAAGGGTTCGTAACCGGTCATCAGCGTGGTGGCCGGATTGATCGAGAGAATGCGGTGCGCTTCATCGGTAAAGATGATGCCGGCAGGGTTATGGGTGAATACTTTTTCGGCGAGCTGTTCGCGTTCAGCGCTGGCCCGGCGCTCCGAAATGTCGGTGTAGATGGTGACAAAGCTGCCGTCGCTCAGCGGAACGCCGCGAATGTCGAGCGTCTTGCCGTTCGGGCGGGTTCTTTCGAACTGATGGGGCTCCGATGTTTTTGCCCGGCTCAGCAGCGCCCGGACAATCGCTTCCGTATCGCCCGGACCGTATTCGCCGCGCTCAGCATTGAAGCGGAACAGCGACTCGAGCGTAATCTTTTCCTGTTGCAACAGGCTGGCCGGCAGTTCGAGCAGGCGGGCAAATTCGTTGTTGTACAGCGCCAGTGTCTGTTCCTTGTTGAACAGGCTGACGGCACTTGGAATGCTGTCGATCACGGTTTTCAGCAGGTCATGCTGCATGCGCAGCTTTTCCTCAGCTTGCTTGCGCTCCGTAATGTCGGTGTAGGTCGTGATGAACCCGGCCAACTGTTGGTCGATGAACAATGGTTCGCCCTGGACCAGATGGGTGCGCCCGCTGGGGCGGGTGCGTTCGAAGCGATGCGCTTCAAATTGCAGCGCCAGGGCGGTGATGCGCTGAACGTGTGCCTCGATGTCGCCCGGGCCGTATTCGCCGCGTGTCGCCGGAATGCGGATCAGGTCGGCAAACGGGACACCGTCGTACACCGATTCGGCCGGCAGGTTCAGGACGTCGAGAAACCCTTGATTCCAGACGCGCAGGCGCAAAGTTTCATCGAAAACACTGATCCCCTGCGGCATGTTCGACATGACCGCCTGGAGGTAGGCGTGCTTGCGCTTGGCTTCGGCAGCAATCGGCGAGAGAAGCGGGTTTGGGTCCACTAAGCGACTATGCAGTTAAATTCGATAAATCATAGCCCAAGCCTGTGGGGACAACCATGCGTTAACGCATATTTCTTGTCTTGCGGGGGCTTATCCGGCACGCCATTTGATGGAGCAGCCGATCGAGGCTGTTTGTTCGGTCGGCCCTTTTCCTTCGCGGGCGATCTGGCGCATTGCTTCAAACAGTTCACGGCGTGACTCCGGCGGTGCGGCATTTTTGCCTGAGGCATCGAGTCGACCGCGGTACTGCAGTTCAAGGCGCGCGTTATAGCCGAAAAAGTCCGGTGTGCAGACGGCGCCGTAGGCGCGGGCAACGCTCTGCTGGCTGTCGAACAGATACGGGAACGGGAAGGCAAGTTCGGTCGCCCAGGTATGCATCCGGCCCGGGGCGTCCTCCGGGTAGGTCTGGACATCGTTGCTCATGATCGCGACGCTGCCGATGCCATGCGTGGCCAGTTCCTTGCAGTCCCTGATCAGGCGTTCGATGATCGCTTTGACGTAGGGGCAGTGGTTGCAAATGAACATGACCAGCAGCCCGTTTTCTCCCCGGCAATCTGCCAGTGTGCGGTATTGGCCGGTGATGTCGGGCAGCGCAAAATCGATGGCCGGCAGACCGAAATCACATACCGGCGGGTTGAGTGCAGCCATGAAAGTCCCTTTGCAAGCCTGTTTCGCCGCATAATAGCACCGATGAATCTGCCCCGTTTTTACTGTCCGGAAGCGCTCTCTGCGGGGGCGCTGATCAATTTGCCCGAACCCGTGGCGCGCCATGCGGTGAGGGTTTTGCGCCTGCAGCCTGGCGCGTCGATTGTCTTGTTCGACGGGCAGGGCGGACAGTACGAGGCGCGGATCGAACAGGTGGAAAAAAACCGTGTCGCCGCCTCATTGGGCGCATGGCAGGACATCGAGTGCGAGTCTGCCTTGGCCGTGACGCTGATTCAGGCCGTGCAGTCCGGTGACAAGATGGATTTCACGATCCAGAAAGCCGTTGAACTGGGCGTGGCCGGGATCGTGCCGGTTGATAGCCGGCGTAGCGTGATCCGGCTGAGTGGCGAGCGTGCAGAAAAACGCGTGGCGCATTGGCAAGGGGTTGCCGAGTCAGCTTGCGAGCAATGCGGCCGTAATCGTGTTCCGCAGGTGGCTCCGCTGGATAAGCTGGAGCCGTGGCTGGCTCGTGCGCCGAACGAGGGTTTGCGTCTGATCTTGGCGCCGGATGCCGAGTTTGCGCTGGCCGATTTGCCGCCTGCCCGTCAGGTGCAAATGCTGATTGGGGCCGAAGGGGGGCTTGATCCGCAGGAAATCAAGGCGGCACAGCAGGCTGGCTTTCAGGCGGTCCGGTTGGGGCCGCGCGTATTGCGTACGGAAACGGCTGCATTGGCGGCATTGGCTGCGATGCAGGCTTTGTGGGGCGATTTCAGGGGGGATTGAAACATGTTCGAATCAGCTGAGTTGGGTCACAAGATCGACAAGGAAACTTTCAAGAAGGAGGTGCCGAAGTTGCGCGCCGCCTTGCTCGATGTGCAGTACGACATGCTCCAGAAGAAAGAATTTCCGGTCGTTATCCTGATTTCCGGGGTCGACGGCAGCGGTAAGGGCGAAACGATCAACCTGCTGTATTCGTGGATGGATCCGCGCCATATCAGTACGCTGGCTTTTTCTGCACCGAGCGACGAAGAGTCCTCGCGTCCGACCATGTGGCGCTACTGGCGTGCCTTGCCGCCCAAGGGCAAGGTCGGCATCTTTGCCGGTTCCTGGTATTCGCAGCCGATCACCGACCGGATCAATGGCGAGATGCGCCGTTCCGAGATGGATGAACGCCTCGACGATATCAACCGTTTCGAGGCCATGCTGGTCAATGAAGGGGCGCTGGTCCTCAAGTTCTGGTTCCATCTATCGAAAGACGGCCAGAAGCAGCGCCTCAAGGCCCTGGAAAAAGATCCTCGCACGGCCTGGCGCGTCACTCAGGAAAGCTATGACCGCCTGAAAACCTACAGCAAGCTGCAGGAGGTTGCCGGCCACGTGCTGCGCGTCAGCAACACGGCGCATGCGCCGTGGATCATCGTCGAAGGGACCGATGATGAATACCGTTCCCTGACGGTCGGCCATATCGTACTCGACGCCATCAAGCAGCGCTTGCAGCAAGAGGGACGGCGCATGGTTCCGGTGGCGCCGCCGATCGTGCACACCATTGACCAGAAAAATGTGCTCAGCGAACTCGACCTGACACAAAAGCTGGCCAAGAAGGATTACGAGCGCGACCTGGCCAAATATCAGGCGCGTCTTTCCGAGCTGGTTCGCGATCCGCGTTTTGTCGGCAAGCGTTCGCTGGTCCTCGTCTTTGAAGGATCCGACGCGGCGGGTAAGGGCGGCAGCATTCGCCGGGTTGGTGCGTCGATGGATGCCCGTCAGTACCAGATCATTCCGATTGCCGCGCCGACCGAGGAAGAGCGTGCCCAGCCCTATCTCTGGCGCTTCTGGCGCCACTTGCCGCGCACCGGCCGGGCGGCGATTTTCGACCGTTCCTGGTATGGCCGGGTGCTGGTCGAGCGGGTCGAGGGCTTCTGTGCCGAAGCTGACTGGCTGCGCGCCTATGCCGAGATCAACGATTTCGAGCACCAGATGGTCGATGCCGGCGCCGTGGTCATCAAGTTCTGGCTGCAGATCAGTGCCGACGAGCAGTTACGTCGCTTCAAGGAGCGCCAGGACACCGAGTTCAAGCGTTTCAAGATTACCGACGAAGACTGGCGCAACCGCGAGAAATGGGATGAATATGTCTCTGCCGTCTGCGATATGGTCGACCGCACCTCGACCGGTCAGGCGCCGTGGACGCTGGTCGAAGCCAATGACAAGAATTTTGCCCGGGTGAAAGTCCTGAAAACCATTTGCGAGCGTCTCGAAGCGGCGCTGAAAGACAACGGGAAGTAACAGTCAACGATGAGCGATACCCCTTACGACGAGAACTTCGTCTCCTGGTTTCGGGCGGTCACGCCTTACATCAATGCCTTTCGCGGCAAGACCTTCGTCATTGCCTTCGGTGGCAAGGCGGTGGAGAGCGAGTTTGCCAAAACGCTGGCTTACGACGTCAATCTGCTGGTCAGCCTGGGCATTCGACTGGTGCTGGTGCACGGTGCGCGACCGCAGATCGAGGAAGAGTTGCGAGAGAAGAATCTCGAATCGATCTACCACCGCGGTTATCGGGTTACCGATGCGCAGGCGCTGGATTGCGTGCTGGATGCGGTCGGCAGCGTTTATCTCGAAATCGAGGCGATGCTGTCGCAGGGCTTGCCGAATACCCCGATGGCCAATAGCCGGATTCGCGTCATCGGCGGTAACTTCATTACCGGCCAGCCGATCGGTGTGCTCGACGGCATCGACATGCAGTATGCCGGCAAGGTGCGCAAGGTCGATGCCGAAGGAATCAATGCCCAGCTTGGCTTGGGCAACATCGTGCTGCTCAACTGCGAAGGCCCGTCGCCGACGGGTGAAATCTTCAACCTGCAGATGGAAGAGGCGGCCGAGGCTGTCGCCGTGGCCATTCGCGCCGACAAGCTGGTCTATCTGACCGATAGCCTGGGGGTGACCGATCAGACCGGTGAAATGCTGGATGCGATGACAGCGGACGAGGTTGCCGAAATGCTCAAGGGGGGCGACTGGCTGTCGCCCGATATCCGCCGCTATCTGCCCTGTTCGGTGCGGGCGACACGCACTGGTGTCGGCCGGGTGCACCTGATCAGCTATGAACAGGATGGTGCCCTGTTGCGCGAATTGTTTACGCACGATGGTGTCGGCACGGTGATTACCCGCGAGTCGCTGGAAAATATCCGCGAAGCCAAGCCGGACGACATTGCAGCCCTGATCGCCCTGATCGAACCGATGGAAGAGGAAGGCATTCTTGTACATCGGCCGCGTGAGTTGCTGGAGCGCGAAATCGAACATTTCTCGATCATGCTGCACGACGGCATCATCGTGGGGTGTGCTGCGCTCTACCGCCATTCCGAGGAAGAGGCCGAGCTTGCCTGCCTGGCTGTCAATCCCGACCACCGAGAATGGGGCTACGGCGAACAGTTGATGACGCGCATCGAGAAACGCGCCAAGCGCCTCGGTGTCAAACGCCTGCTGGTTCTGACCACGCGAACCGAGCACTGGTTCGTCGAGCGCGGCTTCAAGCTGGGGACAGTCGACGACCTGCCTGCCAAGAAGCGCGACATGTACAACTATCAGCGGCGCTCCAAGGTGCTGTTCAAGACCTTATAATTCGCCCCATCAACACCCATGGAGTTTGTTTAAATGGCACGTACCGTCAATTGCATCAAGCTGGGCCGCGAAGCTGAAGGCCTCGATCTCCCGCCGTATCCCGGCGCTCTGGGTCAGCGCATTTTCGAGCATGTTTCGAAGGAAGCCTGGCAACAGTGGATCAAGCTGCAGACGATGATCATCAACGAAAACCGTCTCAATCTGGTTGAGGCCCGTCACCGTAAATACCTGGCCGAGCAGGTCGAAAAGCATTTCTTCGGCGAAGGTGCCGATCAGATTCAGGGCTTTGTCCCACCGGCCGCCTGATTCCAGACGCCCGACCAATAAAAACCCGCCATTCGGCGGGTTCAGACTGCTGACGAACCCCCGGTTTTTCGGGGGGTTTGTTTTTCTGTTTGGGAATTCGGGCGTTTTTCGGATTCAGGCCGAAACAAGGCGGAGTCTGGAGTTTTCGTGGTGGAGCGCCATCGGCAGGTAATAGCGGGCGAATGGGGCGGCAAAACGGGTTCGTGCGAGGATTTTGGCCAATAAGGCTGCCGCCTTGCGGGCCAGCAACAGGGCCATCTTCTTCATGTTCTGACAGGCCGCCGAGAGCAGGCACTGCGCTTGCACCTTGGCCAAGCCGCGGAAGCGGGCGTAACGGTGGCCATGCAACTCCTTGGCATCGGCAAAGCTGCGCTCCACCATTTCCTTGCGCCGGGCGTACAGCCGTTTGCCCAGGTCGCTCAGGCGATTGGCGTTGATCGCTTCCTTGAAACCTTCCCAGAGATGCCGGGTCACGAGCTTCTGATGGTTCCGGCTCTGCGTGCATTGCGCTCTGTGGGCACAGTCAGCGCACTGCGCCGGGTTCGAGGCGTATTCGCGATAACCCAGCCGGTTGGTCGTCCGGTACGGTAGAACCTCCCCGGCCGGGCAGCGGTAGCAGTCCTGGACCGCATCGTAGAGATAGTCCCGTTTGTAGAAATAGCCATCGCGGTGTGTGGGTCGCTTGTAGCCCATCACCCCGAACAGTGCCCGCTCGAGAATGCCCTTGCAGACTTGCGGGGTGAAATACCCGGCATCCAGCCCGACGGCGCCCACGGCCAGATCAAAGCGCTCCATGACCCGATCCAGGCGGGCAAGGTAGGGCTGGCTGTCATGGACATTGCCCGGCGTGACATGGGTATCGACGATCAAAGCATGCACGCCATCGACAGTCCGGTGATCCAGATAAAAGAAGCCGGTCGGCTTGTTGTCGCGGGCCATGAAACCTGCGTCGGGATCGACCGTGCTGACCTTGACCTCCTTCATCGGCGGTGTCGAATCATCGTCATCACGCTTGAGCGACTTCTTGCCCGCGGCGGCTCGGTCCGTTTCGATGGCTGCATCCAGTTCGGCCAGGTAGGCCGCAGGGGTTTGCTCAACCTGATGCACTTCAAAGTGCCGCTTGTTCGCGTTCGCCTTCAGGTGGGTACTGTCGGTGTACAGCACCCGCCCGCCAATCAGCTTGTGCTCAATGGCTTGCTCGACAATCCCGTCAAAGATGCGTTGCTCAATGTCCGTCCCGACAAAGCGGCGACGGCGATTCTGCGACAGCGTCGAGGCATCCGGCACTTTGTCCGTCAGTCGAAAGCCGAGAAACCAGCGGTAAGCCACATTGACCTCTATTTCCTTCACCAGCCGTCGCTCGGAGCGAATCCCGAACAAGTAGCCAATGAACAACATCTTGAACAACACCACCGGATCAATCGCTGGTCGGCCATTGTTCTCGCAATACAGGTGCTGGGTCGCTTCACGAATGAAATCAAACCGGATGTGCTGGTCGAGCAGCCGGAGCAAGTGGTCTTTCGGGACCAATTGCTCCAACGTCACCATCTCCAGTTCCGTTTGGGCGGGGTAGACAGGCTTGAGCATGCCTGCATTATAAAAAATAAAGCCCCCAATCGCTTGGAGGCTTTGTCAGCAGTCTGAACCCGCCATTCGGCGGGTTTTTGTTTTCAGGCAACCTTGCCTAGCGCAAAGATGAGCAGCGCGCTGCCGGGGATGGCGGCAATTGCCAGTTTCAGGCCGGTACGGCGGATGCCCAGACCAACTTCCTCAATGAATTGGTCCATGTCGCCAAACAGTTCGGGAAAGGCGGCAATATCGCTACGGGTATTTCTTTCCATGTTGATCTCCGAAGTCCTGGGGCGTGATGGACACCACTATCGCCGGGCAATGTTGCAGAAAAATGAATCCTGGCGGTGTTGGACGTAGTTCGGAGAGCTTGGGGCTGGGCGCCGCGATAAAGGCAGCTTGCCGGCTGGTTGCTGCGGTCAACCGGCAAAAATCCATGGTTATGGCCCATGGTGGGGCCATGCAGTTCAGGTGACTTGTTCGTGCCGCAGCAGGCTCAGGCGCTCCGCCATGTGCCGTGCTTCTTCACGGTTGATTTCGGTCTGGCGACGGCCGAAGGCATCGCGTTCCAGGCGTTCGCAAGCGGCAGCCTCGATGCTGCGGATGCAGCGCCAGCGCTTGCCGAGCTTGGTGGGGAAGAGGCGCATCTGGTCTTTGGGGTGATGCACCCGACAGCAGTAACAAAAGAGCATTTCCGACATGGCAACCTCGTCGCAAAAAGGGTCGTGGCTGTCAGCATGATAGGCCAATATTGCCGCGCGATGACAGCTTAATGCAGTGCTTGTTGCAATAAGCCTGTCATCTGTCTGAAACAGGCGATTCCTAAACTGGCTATTCTGTAATCGATTTTGAAGCGAAACATGATGATTGTTCTGATGGATGACGATACCGCCGAGTTGGCACGGGTCATGGCTGGCGGTCTGCTCTATCCCGTATTCCAGCCGATCATCGATTTCCGCATGCGCAGCATTCTCGGTTATGAAGCACTGATCCGCGGCCCGGAAGGGAGCGAGCTGCATCGTCCCGACATGCTGTTTGCCGCTGCACGTCGGGCCGGTCGCTCACTGGAGCTGGAGCATGCTTGTCGCGAAGCCAGTTTGCGCGCCTTTGCCGGTCTCAATCTCGCCGGCCGACTGTTCATCAATGTCACGCCGGGTTGCCTGCTTGATCACAAGATGATGAATGGCCAGACGCGGGAGTTGTTGAGCGAATTGGGCATCGCGCCCAACCGCATCGTCATCGAACTGACCGAAAACCAGCAAATCACCGACATGCCCGGCATCCAGGAGGCCTTGCTGCATTATCGCGGGCGGGGCTTCCAGATCGCAATTGACGACCTTGGCGAAGGTTTTGCCAATTTGCGCATGTGGTCGGAGCTGCGTCCGGAGTACGTCAAGATCGACAAGCATTTTGTCCATGGCATTGCCGATGACCGGATCAAATACCACTTTGTCCGGGCGATGCAGGATCTGGCTGAAATCTGCAATGCCTCGCTGATTGCCGAGGGGATTGAGCGCCCGGAGGATTTCACCTGCATTCGCGACATGGGGATTGCCTGCGGCCAGGGGTTTTTCATTGCGCGTCCGGATTGCGCGCCGGTGCGTCAGATGCCGGGCAAGGTGCTGGCTGCCATCGGTCATCAGCGTGTCTCACTATCGCCGATGGCGGGCGGTGTCGGCAAGATGCCGACCGCGAAAACCTTGCTCAAGCCGATTGAGCCGGTCTTGCTGCACGCCAGCAATGCAACCGTGATCGAGCGTTTCGAAGCTGACCCGGATCTGGACGTCCTGCCGGTTGTGCACGGCACCAACCCGGTGGGCATGATCAATCGGCACAGCATGATCGATCGTTTTGCCCGTCCTTTTCGCAAGGAGCTTTTCGGGCGCAAGAGTTGCGACCTGTTCATGGATCATGCGCCGCTGGTCGTTGATCAGCATGCGACCATCCAGGAGCTGGCCCTGATGATTGCCCTGGCGCCCAAACATTACCTGTTCGATGGATTCATCGTGACCGGCGAAGGCAATTACCTGGGGGTTGGCAGCAGCCACGATTTGATGGTGACCATCACCGAAATGCAGATCAGCGCCGCCCGCTACGCCAATCCGCTGACCCAGCTGCCGGGCAATGTGCCGATCAATGAGCACATCGACCGCATGCTGGCCGCCGGCAGCAGCTTTGTCGCGGCCTATATCGATATCGATAATTTCAAACCCTATAACGATACTTTCGGCTATCGCCGCGGCGATGACGTGATCCAGGCGCTGGGCCGGCTGGTTTGCGAGACGGCCGATCAAGCGCAGGATTTTGTCGGCCATATCGGGGGCGACGATTTCTTCGTCATCTTCCAGAGCAGCGACTGGGAAATGCGCTGCTGGTCGCTGGTCCGCAGCTTCGCCGAGGCCGTCGATGCCATGCTGGGGACCGAAGAACGGGCGCATGGTGGCTATATGGCTGAAAACCGGCGGGGCGAAATTGGCTTCCAGCCTTTGCCAACTTTGTCGATCGGCGCTGTTCGTGTCGGGGCCGGCGAGTGCGAGTCGCACCGCGAGGTGGCAGCTGCTGCTTCGGCAGCCAAGAAACAGGCCAAAAAGAAAAGCAAGGCCGGAGACGATCCGTTCGGTGGCAGTGTCTTCATCGAACGACGGCGTGCCGGTCAGGGCGAGCCAGCCCTGGCGATGGGCCGGATGTTGAACTGAGGGTGCTGCGGTCGACGGTCCGGAAACCACTGAAACCGGTTTTCAGCCGTCAGTAAAAGAGCTGCCCGAGACTCAGGGTGGCGCGTTTGCCCAGGGCGGCCCGATGCTCGTTCAGCCATTGCTTGGCATGCTCCCGCCCGTTGTCGCGCAGGCGCAGGAAAAACGGCAGGCTGACCGCCAGTTTGCTGTCGGCCGGCAGTTCGTTCATCAAGGCGTCCGCCGGGATGGCATGGAAGCGCACCTGGCGAATGCGTTGGGTCAATTGTCCGGCCGGTAGCCATTTTGTCAGCCAGTCGGGCAGGCGGGATTGGCCGGTGCGTTCGTGCAAGTGGGCGAACATGCGCATTTCGCGCAGGAAGGTTGCGCCAAAGGCAAGCTCGCGCAGGCGTTGCCGAATCTCCTGGGCTGAGTCCGGCGTCTCGGCGTAGTGCAGCGGGGTCAGTAAAACCAACAGGATGTCGGCTGCAGTGCAATCGTAGTAGAGCGGGAAAATTGCCGGGTTGGCGCTGTAGCCGCCGTCCCAGTAAGGCTCGCCATCAATCACGATGGTCCGGTGAATGGTCGGCAGGCAAGCCGAGGCAAGCAAGGCTTCGAGCGAGAGTTCGTGGTTTTCGAAAATACGCAATTTGCCCGAATTGGCGTGTGTGGCGGCGATGAACAGCTTGATCGGACTGCAGCGCCGCAGTCCGGCACAGTCGATCTGTTCGGAGAGGATGTCGCGCAGCGGATTCAAATCGAATGGGTTCAGTTGCTCTGGCGAAAAATGCTCGGTCCATTGCAGCATCATTTTCATCGCGGCAGACATGGTCGGTGCTTCGCCGCTGCTGCTTGGCTGGAATGGCGCGCTCTCTGCAACGGCTGTCCAGAAGCGCTCCAGGGCGCTGCGTGCCCCATCGTGGCCGCCGCTCATCAGGCCCTGCGCCAGGCAGGCCGCGTTCATGGCGCCCGCACTGGTGCCGCTGACGCCCTCGAAGTCGAGTTCTCCGGTTTCAAGCAGATAGTCGAGTACGCCCCAGGTAAAGGCGCCATGGGCGCCACCGCCTTGCAGGGCAAGGTTGATCCGGCGTGGCCGGGCGGTGGATTTCATCGGTTCTCCCTCCTGATGCTTGGGCAGCGTTGAATCGGCAGTCTGGGATAAGGCCGTGCCTGCGTCAAATCAGCTTGCTGCGCGGGTGGCGCGATAAAAAAAGCCCGGCAGGGCCGGGCCAAAGAGAGTCGGTATGACTGCAGTGGAAAATTAGCGAGTCCGGCTGCGCGTGCGGACAGGCGGTTTTTCCGGGGGCGGCAAGGTGTCGGTCATGGCTTCGTTGGGCCGATGTGCCTCCGGGCTGGCCAGTTCGACGCTTTCGATTGCGGCGGCACTCATTTCGTGGAGGGTGGTTTCAGCGCTTTTCAGCGTTGTTTTCATGGCTTGCAGCGCGATTTCAAATTCCCACGGGCTGCTTCGGCTGGCCCGATTCAGGCTGGCGAAAACAAGATGGTCGAAGGTTCGAACCTGCGACTCGGCGGTCTGGATCAACGATTTATGGGTGGCGCCGAGTATCTCGTAAGCGGCATTGAGCAGCTTGCTGTTGCGCGTGCTTTGTTCAAGCCACAGGGCAACGGGAAAGTGAACCAGCGACTCCAGTTGTCCATGGCCGAAACCGGCCCAGTGTTTGCTGCTGCCGTACAGTGCATCGCGCCCTGCTGCGGCGAAAAGTTCGGAGAAGTGCTGGCTGGCCTCAAGGCAGGCGGAGGACAGGCCGAGCAGGTTGTTCAGGCTGTGTTCCCGGGTCTGGCTGATGTCTTGTTGTGTCAAAAACATGGGGCACTCCCAAGGGCGTCGAGAGCCCCCAGCTTAGTGCCCCGATGTGACAGAACGATGAATCAGGCCAGTGTCTTGACGCCTTCGGCCGTGCCGAGCAGCAGCACATTGGCCGGCCGGATCGCAAACAGGCCGTTGGTGACCACGCCGGTGATCTGGTTGATCTGCGCTTCCAGCCCTTTCGGGTCGGTGATCGACAAACCGTGGACATCAAGAATGATGTTGCCGTTATCGGTGACGAAACCGGCGCGTTCCTGCGGTCGACCGCCCAATTTGACCAATTCCCGCGCAACGTGCGCCTTGGCCATCGGGATGACCTCGACCGGCAGCGGAAATTTGCCCATCGTGTCGACCAGCTTGGAGCCATCGCAGATGCAGACGAAAGTGCCGGCCACAGCGGCGACGATCTTTTCACGGGTCAGGGCGCCGCCGCCGCCCTTGATCATGTTCAGACCGGCATCGATTTCGTCGGCGCCATCGACGTAGACCGGGATGAACTCAACGTCGTTCAGGTCGAGCACCGTGATGCCATGGCCTTCAAGGCGTTTGCGCGTTGCTTCCGAACTGGCCACGGCGCCCTTGTAGCGCGCTTTGAGCGGTGCCAGTGCGTCGATGAAAAAATTGGCGGTCGAGCCGGTGCCGACACCGATGATGCTGCCTTCCGGCGCGTGTTCGGCAACGTAGTCGGCGGCGGCCTGGGCGACGGCCTGTTTGAGTTCGTCCTGGGTCATGCGGCTGCTCCTGATGAGTTTTGCCGGCATTTTAACCTGTCAAAAAAGTTTAACTTTGCGTCTCGGCGAAATCTATAAACTGTCTATACCGTTTTTCAGGAGAGCAGCATGACCACACAAAAGAAAACCACCCCGGCCGCCAAGCCGGTCGCCGCCGCAAAACCGCCGAAAAAACTGATCCCGCGTCCGGCGCCCAAGGCTGAGCCGATCGAGCCGGCTCAGACGGTTGTACCGGAGGTCGTCGCGCCGGCCACGCAAGCAGAAGTTGCCATGCCGAGCGCCACGGCGGCGGCAGCCAAGGCGCGTCCGAAGCCGGTCCGCAAGCCTTCTGCCGTTGATGAAACGGTCGCCAAGCACCAGAAGGTGTTGGCCGAGGCGCTGGTCAAGGCCCAGGCGATCAGTTACGAGCAGCCGATCACCGTTGGTCAGCCGGAAGTGGCCAAGGTCCAGAAAGCCGGCAAGCCAGCCAAGGTCAAAAAGACGCGTCTGGTGCGCGACAGTTATGCCATGCCGGAAACCGAGTATGCCCAGATTGCCGTGCTCAAGAAACGTCTGGCCGGGCTGGGGGGCGAGGCCAAGAAGAGCGAATTGCTGCGGGCCGGTATCGCCCTGCTGGTGGCGCTGAATGATGCCGAACTCAAGGCTGTGATGGGGCGGGTCGAGCGCATCAAGACAGGGCGTCCGGCCAAGTAACCAGAAATTTTTGCCGCTTCGGTTTGCTGCGGTCAACGGGGCTTCGGCCCCGTTTTTCTTGTCCGGATTTTAGCGCTTGCAGCACGGCAGGCATTTATTGTTACAAACTGTCATCCGGTTGTAATAATTGGTGACTAACCTGAGCAATGTTGTTTATTCCAACTATGTGCAGGAGTCCCAATGTTCAAGCAATCCACCTTTGTTTCATTCATGGCTGCCGCCGGTGTCGCGTTGTTCGGTGCCCAGGCTGCCCAGGCTCAGGTCGTCAAGATTGATGGCTCTTCGACGGTTTATCCGATTACCGAAGCTGTGGCCGAAGAGTTTCAGAAGGCCAAGAAAAACGCCATCAAGGTGACGGTCGGTATTTCCGGTACCGGTGGCGGCTTCAAGAAATTCTGTCGCGATGAGACTGACTTTTCCAATGCATCCCGTCCGATTACAGAAAAGGAAATGGCCGCTTGCAAGGAAGCTGGCGTTCAGTACATTGAAATGCCGGTCGCCTTTGATGCGTTGACCGTCGTCATCAATCCGAAGAACACTTTCCTGAAGCAGGCCACGGTCGAAGAAATGAAGACCCTGTGGGAACCGGCTGCCCAGGGCAAGATCATGAAGTGGAACCAGGTTAACCCGGCCTGGCCTGACGCGCCGGTCAAGTTGTTCGGTGCTGGTGCCGATTCTGGTACCTTCGAATACTTTACCGAAGCTACGGTTGGTAAAGCCAAATCCTCGCGCGGTGACTACACCGCTTCTGAAGACGACAATGTCCTGGTTCAGGGCGTTTCGCGCGATGTCAATGCCATTGGTTATTTCGGTTATGCCTACTACGCCGAGAATACGGCCAAGCTGAAGGCACTGCCAATCGTCAATCCGAAGACCGGTAAGGCTGTCGAGCCGTCTGCGGCCAACGTTGAAAATGGTACTTACGCACCTTTGTCGCGTCCGATCTTTGTTTATGTCAAGGTCAAGTCGCTCGAGAAGCCGGAGGTTCGGGAGTTTGTCGAGTTCTACATGAAAAATGCCGCCAAGCTGACCAAGGAAGTGAAGTATGTTCCGCTGCCGGCTTCTGCTTACACTGGCAATCTGGATCATGTAGCCAAGAAGAAGATGGGTACTGTGTTCGGCGGCAAGAACGAAGTCGGTATCACGATCGAAGAGCTGATGAAGCGCGAAGCAAAAATGTAATGTTCGCCCCGGCGATTTTTTCGCCTGTAGTTGAAAGCCGGCTCCGTTCGGGGCCGGCTTTCCTGATCATGGAATTCTTGAAGTGAATTCAAACGCTATGTCTGCAAACAATGCCTCAGAGTTGCCCCGGACCAGTGATCGCCTGGCTTTCAGCGCCGTGCGCCACTGGAAAGAACGCCTCATCGAGGGGCTGCTGCTTGGTGCTGCAGCGATTTCCGTCCTGACGACCCTCGGTATCGTTTATGTCCTCGTCTCCGAATCGATCCAGTTTTTTTCCAATGTCAGCATCGTCGACTTCCTGACCGATACGCAATGGACGCCGCTTTTTGATGATGCCCACTTCGGCATCATGGTGCTGATCTCCGGCACCCTTGTCTCGTCGCTGGTCGCGCTGCTGGTTGCCATTCCGATGGGGACGATCATCGCGATCTATCTCTCGGAATTTGCCAATGCCAAAGTCCGCGAGGTTGCCAAGCCGATTCTCGAATTGCTCGGCGGTATCCCGACCATCGTTTTCGGTTACTTTGCCCTGCTCGTCGTGACCCCCATCCTGCAGTTCATCTTTCCGCAGTTGCCGGGCTTCTCCCTGCTGTCGGCCGGTCTGGTGATGGGCATCATGATTGTTCCCTACATTGCGTCACTCTCTGAAGATGCGATGCGCGCCGTGCCGATGAGCATGCGCGAAGGTGCGTATGCCTTGGGTTCGACCCGGCTCTATACCGCGATCCATGTGGTCGTTCCGGCCGCCATGTCCGGTCTGGCCGCGTCCTACATTCTGGCCATTTCGCGGGCCGTCGGTGAAACGATGATTCTGGCGGTTGCCGCCGGCATGCAGCCGAACCTGACCTGGAATCCGATGGAGCCGGCCGCGACCATCACTTCGTACATCGTGCAAGTGGCGCTGGGCGATCTGCCGCATGGCTCGATCGGTTACCAGACCATCTTTGCCGCCGGCCTGACGCTGCTGCTGATCACGCTGGTCTTCAACATCCTTGGCCAGTGGCTGCGTGCCAAATTCCGGGAGAGCTACTAATGAAACCGCTGACTACTGAAGAAATTCGCGCCGTCATTGCGCGCGGCAAGTTCCGTGACAGCCTGTTCAAGGCGACCGGTATTTTCTGTCTGGCCCTGGCCTTGCTGGTGATCGTTGCGCTGATTGCCGACATGGTGATCAAGGGGGCCGATCGGTTCACGCTCGACTTCTTCCTTAACTTCGCCTCACGGCGTGCGACGCAGGCCGGCATTCTCTCGGCCTGGGTTGGTTCGCTGCTGGTCATGCTGGTCACTGCGCTCGCCGCTGTGCCGCTCGGTGTTGCTGCCGGCCTGTACCTGGAGGAATACGCCAAGCGTAACTGGATCACCAATGTCATCGAGATCAACATCAGCAATCTGGCCGCCGTGCCGTCGATTGTCTATGGCCTGCTCGCCCTTGGCATCTTTGTGTACCAGTTCGGTTTCGGCCAGAGCATTCTGTCGGCCGGTCTGACGCTGGCGCTACTCATCCTGCCGATCATCATCGTCTCGACCCGCGAAGCGATCCGCGCCATTCCGGCGATGATCCGCGAAGGCTCGATGGCGGTCGGCGCGACGCGCTGGCAGACCTGCCGCTACCACATCATTCCGTATGCCATGCCCGGCATCCTGACTGGTGTGATCATCGGCTTGGCTCGTGCCATCGGCGAAACGGCACCAATTATCACGATCGGTGCGCTGACCTTCATCGCCTTCCTGCCGCCTGCGCCGTTCATGGGCGAACCGGCTGCCGGTCTGTTCGATTGGGTGTTGGCGCCTTTCACGGTGATGCCGATCCAGATCTTCAACTGGACCTCGCGCCCCGATCCGGCCTTCGAAGTGAACGCCGCTGCTGCCGGTTTCGTGCTGATGGCCATGGTGCTGTCGATGAATGCCGTGGCGATCTACCTGCGCTACAAGATGCGCAAGAACATCAAGTGGTAACCACCAACAAGGTGTCGACCGGGGCATTGCCGCGGTCGACCTGCTGAAAACCAAAAAAATGAATATCGAACTGGAGTCTCAGATGCAGATTCACGACACCCCGGCACTCAAGGCCGAAGCCCGTAACCTCAACTTCTACTATGGCGAGGCCAAGGCGCTCAAGGGCATCAACATGCCGATCTACGACAAGAAGGTCACCGCACTGATCGGTCCTTCCGGTTGTGGCAAGTCGACCTACCTGCGCAGTTTCAACCGCATGCACGACCTCTATCCGGGCAATCGCTACGAAGGTGAGATCCGTTTCTATCCGGACAACACCAACCTGCTGTCGCCGGAAGTTGATCCGATCGAAGTCCGCATGCGCGTCGGCATGGTTTTCCAGAAGCCGAATCCCTTTCCTAAATCGATCTACGAAAATGTGGCTTACGGCCTGCGCGTGCGTGGCGAGAACAACAAGCGCGTACTCGATGACAAGGTCGAGCATGCCCTCAAAGGCGCCGCGATCTGGGATGAAGTGAAGGACCGTTTGCAGGATCTGGCGTCCAATCTCTCCGGTGGTCAGCAGCAGCGTCTGTGTATCGCCCGCGCATTGGCCACCGAGCCGGAATTGCTGCTGTTCGACGAGCCGACTTCGGCACTCGACCCGATTGCCACGGCAGCCATTGAAGAGCTGGTGCATGAGCTGAAAAAGCGCGTCACCATCCTGATCGTTACGCACAACATGCAGCAGGCAGCCCGTGTTTCCGATTACACGGCCTACATGTTCCTGGGTGAAATGATCGAATTCGGCAAGACCGACGAAATCTTCATCAAGCCGCAAGACAAGCGGACTGAAGACTACATCACCGGTCGCATGGGTTAATCAGGAGACAACAATGAACGAAAGCCAACACCTTTCCAGCCAGTTCGATGAAGATCTGAGCCGTCTGCGCACGCATGTGCTGCAAATGGGCGGCTTGGTCGAAACCCAGGTTTCTGCCGCGATTGATGCCTACACGACGGGTGAAATCGCCAGCGTCAAGACGATTGTCGAAACCGATCGCAAGGTCAATGAACTGGAAAAAGCGATCGATGACGATTGCGCCCACATCATTGCCAAGCGTCAGCCGGCTGCCTCCGATCTGCGTCTGGTGCTCGGCATCAGCAAGATCGTTACCGACCTCGAGCGGGCCGGTGACGAAGCCAAGAAGATCGCCAAGGGCGTGCGCCGTATTTATGAAGGTGGCCACATGCCTTCGCAATACGGTGTCGGTATCCGTCACCTGGCGGAAGCGGCGCTGATCATGGTGCGTCAGGCGCTGGATGCCTTTGCCCGCCTCGATACGCCGCTGGCGACCAATGTCATCCGGGCCGACTCCGATGTCGATACCGAATTCAAGTCGATCATCCGCCAGTTGATTACCCACATGATGGAAGATCCGCGCACCATCACCACGTCGATCGACATCATCACGATTGCCCGCGCCATCGAGCGGATCGGCGATCACGCCAAGAATATTTCCGAGCAGGTCGTATTCGTCGTCGAAGGTCGTGACATCCGCCATACCGGCAAGGAGTCCACCAAGTGACACCGACCATTCTGGTTGTCGAGGACGAGCCGGCCATTCAGGAACTTGTCGTCATCAATCTGAAGCATGCCGGATTTCTCGTCGTTCGCGCCGGTAGCGCCGAAGAGGCCGAGTCCGCCATTCGCGCAGCCTTGCCGGATCTGGTCGTGCTCGACTGGATGCTGCCCGGTCAGTCCGGCGTGGCGCTGGCCAAGAAAATCCGTGCCGATGAGCGAACCCGCGAGTTGCCGATCATCATGCTGACGGCGCGTGTCCATGAAGAAGACAAGGTGCAGGGCCTCGAAGCCGGTGCCGACGATTATGTGACCAAGCCGTTCTCGCCCAAGGAACTGGTTGCCCGGGTGCGTGCCGTGCTGCGCCGCCGGGCGCCGCATCTGGCCGGCGAGGCGATCGAAGTCGGCGACCTGGCGCTCAATCCGGCAACGCATCGCGTGCTGGCCGGTGGTCAGCCGATTGAACTCGGTCCGACGGAGTTTCGTCTGCTCTTCTTCTTCATGACACATGCCGAGCGGGTTTATACCCGTGCGCAGTTGCTTGACGAAGTCTGGGGTGATCACGTTTTCATCGAAGAACGTACGGTCGATGTGCACATTCGTCGTTTGCGTGCCGCGCTTGAATCCTCCGGGCATCATGAGCGGGTCGAAACGGTGCGCGGTACCGGTTACCGCTTCCGGGGAGCTTGAGCCGGGTGTCGTCACAACTGATTCGGGCAGTTTTGCTGGCTTTGCTGGCGGCGCTTCTGGCGCTGCCCGTTGGCTATTTCGTGGCCCATTGGGCTGGCTGGGCCGTCTTTTGCTGTGGCCTGGGGCTGCAACTGGCTTTCCACTTTCGCAACTTCGCCCGTCTGGAACGCTGGTCGCGGTCGCCGGTCGTCGATAGCAGCCTGGAAGGCGAAGGTGCCTGGGATGGTGTTTTCGGTCGTCTCTATCGCCACGAGAAGGATTTGCGCACCAAGCTGGCCCAGCGCGATCACGAAATCAGCATGCTGATTGCGGCCGGACAGGCATTGACCGACGGGGTCGTCCTGCTGGATGCCAACAATCTGATTCTGTTTTGCAATACGACGGCAGAAATGCAGCTTGGCCTGGTGATTCGTACGGATCGGGGGCAGCCTGTCGTCAATCTGGTGCGCCAGCCGGAGTTCGTCAATTATCTCGGCAGCAACGATTTCTCGCGACCGCTGACTTTGAGGACCGAACGGAGCGAGGATCGCGTCCTCTCGATTTTCGTCATCCCCTACGCCGGCGACCGCCGGCTGATGCAGATCAAGGATGTGACGCAGACCGATTTGCTGGATCGCATGCGGCGCGATTTCGTGGCCAACGTTTCGCATGAATTGCGTACCCCGCTCACCGTGCTGGCCGGTTTCCTTGAAACCTTGCAGGAAATCGAGGTCGACCGCGACGAGCAGGCACGTTATCTCGGCATGATGATTGACCAGTCACGCCGCATGGAATCGATCGTCCAGGATTTGCTGACGCTTTCCTCGATCGAGTCGGCGCCGCCACCGGAGAGTGAAATCGTCGATATGGCTAATATCGTCGACAAACTGCGGCGCGATGCCGAGGCACTTTCGGCCGGGCGGCACAGCATCGTGATCGAAACGGATGGCCAGGGTGACCTGCGTGGCTCCGAGCCTGAGCTGGTCAGTGCTTTCGGCAACCTGGTGGCGAATGCCGTCCGCTATACGCCAACCGGCGGAACGGTGCGGATCAGCTGGCGAGCCAATACCCAGAGCGCCGAGTTTGCGGTGCAGGATACCGGGATCGGGATCGACGCCAAGCACATCCCACGGCTGACCGAGCGGTTTTATCGCGTCGACCGCGGCAGATCGCGTGATGCCGGCGGCACCGGGCTGGGGTTGGCCATCGTCAAGCATTCGCTCAATCGCCATCAGGCACAGCTCGATATCAAAAGCACGCCGGGCGTTGGCAGTCGCTTTGCCGCACGTTTTCCAGCCAGTCGGGTGGTCGGCGTCTGAGTTGTTTTAAACGGATGGCATGTCGTCGAATAATATATTTTACGATTAAGCTTGACGTAAGGTTCCGCATGCTGGATAGTGCGCACCTCTGACGGACGCGGGATGGAGCAGTTGGCAGCTCGTCGGGCTCATAACCCGAAGGTCGCAGGTTCAAGTCCTGCTCCCGCAACCAATTAATTTTGCTGGCTTAATTGCCAGATTCGTCAGGGAAACAAGCGAGAAGCGGCCGGCAAATTTGCTGGCCATTTTGCTTTTTGGGTTCCCCATTTCCTCCCCGGACATCATGGCACTTCCCGGCATCGACCCCACTCAGTACGCGGCTCAACTGGCCGCCAAGCTTGATCTCTTCAAGCAGTCATTCGCTCCCTATGGTTTGCCCGAGCCCGAGGTTTTCTGCTCGGCGCCGCAGCATTACCGGATGCGTGCCGAATTCCGCATGTGGCATCAGGACGCACGGGTCGATTACGCGATGTTCGATGCCGAGCGGCCGAAGCAGCCGGTGATTCTCGATACCTTTCCGGTGGCTAGCGAAACGATCTGCACGATGATGCCGATCCTGCGCGATCGCCTGATCGCCAGCGAGACCTTGAAGCATCGCTTGTTCCAGATCGATTTCCTGTCGACGCTGAGCGGCGAGTTGCTCGTCACGCTGATTTATCACCGCAAGCTGGACGACGAATGGGAAGCGGCGGCGCGTGCCTTGGCCGCAGAATTGAACATCCAGTTGATCGGCCGCAGCCGTGGCCAGAAAATCGTCGTCGACCGCGACTGGGTGCTCGAAGCGTTTGAACTGAACGGCCGACAGCTGCGCTACAAGCAGATCGAAGGCAGCTTCACCCAGCCGAATGGCGGGGTCAATCGCCAGATGCTTGCCTGGGCCTGCAAGCAAGCGGCCGGGCTGGGCGGCGACCTGCTCGAACTATATTGCGGCAACGGCAATTTCACGGTGGCGCTGGCGCCGTTGTACGCGCGTGTGCTGGCGACCGAGGTCAGCAAGTCGTCGGTCTATGCCGCGCAGTACAACCTTGAAGCCAACGCGATTGAAAACACCGCGATGGTTCGCATGTCGAGCGATGAAATCAGCAACGCGCTGACCGGCAAGGAAGTCTTCACGCGGATGAAGGATGTCGACCTGGACAGCTATCGGTTCTCGACCATTTTTGTCGATCCGCCGCGCAGCGGGCTGGATGAAACGACGCTGGCGCTGGCTGCCGGTTTCGAGCATATTCTTTACATTTCCTGCAATCCGCAAACCTTGCAGGAAAACGTCGCAGCCTTGCAGGCCACGCACCAGATCGTCGCCTCGGCGGTGTTCGACCAGTTTCCTTATACGCATCATCTGGAGTCCGGGTTGCTGCTCAAGCGGCGCTGAATACTTTCAACCCGGGCCAACTGAAGCCGATGGTTTTTCCATCGGCTTTTTTTCGTTCATCACGAGGAAGAATGTCAGACAGGGGATTGTTGCGGTCTACATAACAAAACAACAAAAATGAGTTGTTCATTAATAAAAAACAAAATTGACAAAAATGTAAAATACGAATAGTTTGTCATAAACATCTGCGTAGCGAGGTTCTTCCATGTCGGCCAATTTGCAAATTCTTTTCGATAGCATCGACCAGGGCTTGCTGATTCTGTCGCCTGATGGCGTGGTGCGTTTTTCGAATGTGGCCGCGACATCGCTCTTCAATCTGACGCTTGGCAAACCGCTCGGGATCGAAGGCGTTCAGGTCCAGCTTGCGGCGCTTGGTCGTGGCTACGTCAAATTGCCGCTGGAGTTCGAAATCGAGGCGCCGGGCAAGACCTGCCAGGGCGACCGGCTCAAGCTGAAGGTGCTTGAATCTCCTGTCGGTGGTGGCTACCTGCTGGTGGCGCGCAATGTCAGCGAAGCGACGCGCTTCGACACAATCATTACCAATCTGGCCAATCTGATGTCGGTCGAACTGGCTCAGCCGATGCGCCGCTTCTCGGAGAATCTTGGGGCTTTGCTGGTTACAACCGTGCCTGATCTTGATGCGCGTTATGCCTTGTCCGAAGAGGTGCGCAAGGTTCTCGGCCAGGGCGAGGAAATCGCTTCGCGTGTGATCCAGCTGGCTTCATTTGCCGAAGTCTTTGCCAAGTCGCCGGTTGTTGCCGCCGAGCGGATTCAGGTGCTCGATCTTGTTTCTGCACTGATTCGGCGGCTGCGCCCGCTACTCGATGAGCGCAACATCAAATTCAACATGAACGGCGTCAACCAGGAGCTCCCCGTGATTTACGGCAGCCGTGACTGGCTGGTCGAGGCGCTTTATGGCTACATCGAATACATGCTGAAGCATTGCCGGGTTCGTTCCGATCTTGAACTGGTCGCTCGTCCCTACGGCAATTTTCTCAGCTTGCAAATCCGCAATCACGGGCGTGGTTTGCCGCTCCAGGCTGCCTCACGCAGTCACCTGCCATTTTCCCAGCAAGCCAAAGGCGCTTCCGGTGGGCAGCCTTTGCAGAGTCTTGGCTTGGGCATGGCCCTGTGCAAGCAGATTGTCGAATTGCACCACGGCAGCCTGAAGCTGACCGAAGAAGACGACGAGATTACGGCCTTTGTTCTTGAATTACCGGCCGGCGCACCGGGTGATGCGGTGGTGCCCAACCTGGATGCCGAGCAGGCCCGGCGTTACGCCCAAGATTTGATGCGCCTGATGCAGCGTCAGCGCACCAATACAGATAGCAACTAAGAGAAGAGTAATCGGGAGAGCAGCATGAGCGAACGTAAAATCATTCTGATCGTCGAGGATCAGGCCGATATCCGAAAGTTGATCAAGATGACCATGGAACTTGGCAACAGCGAGGTTCACGAGGCGGACAACGGCGAAAATGGCTGGCATATGGTCAAGGCGCTGCGTCCGCATCTGGTCCTGCTCGATGTGATGATGCCGGGCAGTCTGGACGGTTACCAGGTCTGCCAGAAAATCAAGCAGGACCCTGCCCTGCGGCAGACCGCGGTCGTTTTGCTCACGGCACGCGGCCAGCAATCCGATTTTGACATGGGCCACCAGGCCGGTGCCGATGCTTACCTGACCAAACCTTTCAGTCCGCTGGAGTTGATTGATACGGTCGATGGTTTGCTCGATAAATCCAACCGTCAGCCGGTGTAATCATGAAAAGCCGCCGTGCATTGCGCCGTCTTGCCGCCGCAGCCTTTCTGATGCTGGCCGGTACTGTCCATGCGGCCAACGAACCGGTACAGATCGGCCTCGATCTTGAGGTTGGCGATCTAAGTAGCACCTCCGATGAAGCCGTGCGCCTTGGGGTCACTCAGGCCGTGGCGGAAATCAATCAGCGCGGCGGGGTGCTGAATGGTCGTCCGCTGGAGGTGCTGGTTCGGGACAATCGTTCGGTGCCGGCCCGTGGTGTTGAAAACCTGCGGACTTTTGCCGCCATGCCGGATGTCGTTGCCGTGATGACCGGAAAATTCAGCCCCGTGGCGCTGGAGCAGGTCAAGGAGTTGCCTGCTCTCAAGATCGTGTTGCTCGATCCCTGGGCGGCGGCCGATGGCGTGACCCAGAACGGGCAATCGCCCAACTGGGCCTTTCGTCTTTCCTTGTCGGACAGCATGGCCGTCTCGGCGGTGTTGCGCCAGGCGCGCAACCGTGGCTTGACGCGCCTGGGCGTCTTGCTGCCGAATATTTCGTGGGGCCGCAGTACGGCACAGGCGCTCAAGACGCAGGCCAATACTGCCGGCATCGAGATTAGCGGGACCGAGTGGTACAACTGGGGCGGCGATCCGACCCTGATCGAGCGTTACCTGGCGTTGCGCCAGTCCGGGGCGCAGGCCATTTTTCTGGTGGCCAACGAGCGCGAAGGTTCCCAGCTGGTGCGTGGCTTGGCTGAATTGCCGGATGCGCAGAAGCTGCCCGTGATCAGTCATTGGGGAGTGAGCGGCGGGGATTTCCCCAAATTGTGTGGCGACAGCCTGCAAAAAATTGATTTTGTCCTTGTCCAGACCTACAGCTTTGGCACGGCGCGCAATGAGTCCGGCAAGGCGCTGGCGCGGGCCGCCCAGAAAGCATTCGGGGTGAGCCATCCGGATACCATTCCATCGCCTGTCGGCATAGCCCATGCCTACGATTTGACTCATTTGCTGGCCTTGGCCATCAAGAAGGCCGGCACGGCCGATCGCGCGGCCGTGCGGTCGGCGCTGGAACAGTTGGGGCGATTTGAGGGGGTGGTCAAACGCTACGAGAAACCATTCACGGCCGACAACCATGAAGCCCTGCGCGAGCGCGATCTGTTTTTCTCGCGTTATCTGCCCGATGGTCGATTGTCGCGGATAGAAAAGAACTGAGTGGGGTGCGACGATGAACACCCCTGTCGTTGCCAAATTACTGCAAAGCAGCGCCCGATTTTTCGATTGGTATGAAGGCAGTCTGGCCAATCGTGTCAAGCTGAAAACCCAGTTGCTGGTGACCATGTTGTTGATCGGCTTTGCCACACTGACTTATCCGCAGCTCTTTTCGCTGGTTCAGGAATCGGCCAGCCAGCGTCTTGAGGCAATGGCCATCCTGACTTCCCAGCGCATCGAATCCGATCTGGACCGTTTGCTGATCGAAACCGAAAAACTGTCGCACCGGACCCTGGTCGCCAACGGTCTGGCGGACTCGGTCGGGAGCCAGGTCTATCTGCGCCCTTATCTGCTGGAGCATCGTCAGGGCTTTCCCGAGTTGCTTTCCCTGCAACTCCTGGATGCGCTGGGGCAGGTGGTTGCCTCTGCCGAACAGCGCCCGCCGGTGGCAAAGAATGCGTTGCAGAGCGTAATGAGCCATGAAAAAGCGGTGTTCGAGCTGATGTCCGAGGGGAATCGGGTTGTCCTGCACGGTGCTTATCCGGTGCGTTATCAGGCGACCGGATTTACCGAGGGGGCGTTGGCCATGGAGGTCGATCTGTCACAGCTTGCCGGACGGGTGATCAATACCATGCACAACCCGGAAAGCTTGCCGCTGGTTGTTGTTTTGCAGGATGCCGGCGGTCGCCAGATATTTTCGAATGCACCGGCCGGCGATGGCGACTGGCTGATGGTTGAACAGATTTTGCATGGGGTTCTTGCGGAAAAAGGCTTTCCGCTGAAGTTGACCGTCAGATTGCCGAAAAACGTGGCCTACGCCCCCTTGCTCAAAATGAAAATGGTTGCGGCGGTGGTGGCGCTGGTGACCTTGCTGATTGCGCTTTACCTGAGCCGCCAGATATCCGAAAGCGTGGTGCGTCCGCTCAGCGAGATGAGTCATCACGCCATGGAAATTGCCGGGGCCGGCCCATCCGGCTTGAGCCAGCTGCCGGTGACGCGGCGTGATGAAATCGGCTGGATGGGAACGGCATTCAACGAGATGGTCTTTTCATTGCGCCAGATTTACGAGAATCAGGAGGCCACGGTCCTGTTGCGCACCGAGGAGCTGGCCAGCACGCAGGCACGGCTGGCCAGTGTGCTGGCCAACATCGATGACGTGATCTATTCGATGCCGATCGATTTTTCGCTGGTCAGCTATATCAGTCCGGCTTCGACCAAGATATTCGGCCATCCGCCTTCGGCTTTTCTTGAAAATCCGGGGTTTTTCGAGCAGCAGGTCAGCCTGGCGGATGTCGAACGGCTGCTTGAGGCCAGACACAATCTGTCGGCCGAAGGCGAAACCGAACTGCGTTATCGCATCGTTCGTCCCGATGGTGCCGAACGCTGGGTACTTGATCGTTTCCATCAGGTCATGGATGCCAATGGTTCGCCGAGCGGTGTCGCCGGTGTGATTCAGGACGTGACCTCGACCGTCGAGGCGGAGGCATCGTTGCGTTTGCGCGAGCGGGCGCTGGCGTCTAGCTCCTGCGGGGTAGTCATCGTCGATATGTTGTACGCGCATCAGCCCATCCTTTATGTCAATGATGCTTTCGAGCGGATTACCGGCTACAGCGCCGCCGAGGTGATTGGCAAGAATTGCGGCATGTTGCAGGGAGGACGCCATGAGGATCAGGGCTTTGCCTTGGGACAGATGCGCCAGGCCATCCGCAACGGCGAGAGTTGCAAGGTCGTTCTGCGCAATTATCGGAAAAATGGCCAGATGTTCTGGAATGAGCTGCAGCTTTCTCCGCTGCTCGACGACAGTGGGCGGATCACGCACTACATCGGGATTCAGAACGATATTTCAGCCAGTATCGAGGGCACGCAGGCGCTGGTCGAAAGTGAAAACCGCCTGGCCCTGACCATCGATGCGCTGCATGAAGGCATCTGGGACTGGAACATGGTCAACGACAGCCTGATCACCAGCCCCAGCTGGGCTGCAGTGCTCGGGCTGGATCCTGCCGATTATGTCGGGGCGCACCCCTTGAGTTCGTTTACCGACCATTTGCCGGATGAGTGGCACGATCGCCTGTTTGCCGCGATCCGGCGCCACATTGACGGCGAGGCCGAGGATTACGAGCTGGAGCATGAAATGATCCGGGGTGACGGTCGGCGCATTTGGGTGACCAGCCATGGCCGCGTGGTCGAACGTGGCGCGGGTGGGCAGCCCTTGCGCATGGTCGGCAGTATTGTCGATGTGACACAGCGGGTCGAGGCATCCGATCGGATCATCGCCTTGATGGGGCAGCTCGATGTCATCCTGACGCTGACGCCGGATGGCATCGCCTATTTCAACAACGACGGTGTCGTTTCATTCATCAATCGTGCCTTCGAACAACTCACTGGCATCAAGGCGGGTGAAGCTTCCGGCTTGTCTTCGCGCGACTTCATCGCGTTGTTACGGTCGCGCGTCGATCCTGCCCAGGGCTTTCCCGATCTGCTTAATCTCCACCATGAGACGGGTGAGGAGCGGCATCTGATCCATATCCAGCAGCCCCGGCAGCGTGTCTTGCAGGTCAGCTGGCATAGCCCGAGCGAAGGAAGTTCGGTTGTCGTCTATCTGCGCGATGTGACGCGTGAAACCGAAGTCGACCGCATGAAGAGCGAGTTCTTGTCGACCGCCGCCCATGAGTTGCGCACACCGATGGCCAGCATCATGGGATTCGCCGAACTGCTCATGTTGCGCGATTTCGGGCCGGAGCGGACGCGCGACATGCTGGGGACCATCAATCGCCAGGCCAAGCGACTGACTGACCTGATCAATGAACTGCTCGATCTGGCGCGCATCGAGGCCAGGGCCGGCAAGGATTTCAAGATTACGCCGTACCCGCTGGTGCCGGTGATCAATGATGCGATTGCGGCGCTGAATGTGGATGGCGACCGCGGTCGCATGCAGTTTGTCGAACCGGCTTTGCAGCCTGTCGTGCCGATCGATCCGGCCAAACTGCAACAGGCGATTATCAACATCCTGTCGAATGCATACAAATATTCGCCGAATGGCGGGCCGATCGAAATTTCGGTCAGCCGGCGCACTCAGGGTGGGGGCGAGCAGATCGGTGTGGTGGTGCGCGACCATGGGATGGGCATGACGCCGGAACAGTCCGACCGCCTGTTCGAACGGTTTTTCCGGGCCGATCCGTCGGGCAATATTCCCGGCACCGGCCTGGGGATGTCGCTGGTCAAGGAAATCATGGATGCCCTGCATGGTTCGGTCAGCGTAGACAGCCAGTTCGGGCAGGGTACGACGATTGCCCTGTGGTTGCCGCTCGACAGCGCGGTTGCCCCGGTTCAGGAGGTTTCAACCAAGCAACCCAAGGCTTACGGCGAACTGACTCTCTGGCAGGACGACGCACCGGTTGAACCCGCACAATAAAGGAGCTTTTCGATGACTGCCGTTAAACAGAACAATGTGGCCTTGCCGTTTGATGCGGAATTCGTCATTGATGACAGTTCCTTGCTTCATATTCCACCGGTGCAGTCTCGCCCCGGCATGCTGGAAACGCTGAACCGTCTCGAAAATGAAAAACTCAGCGCCTACAGCCAGATGCACCGGATGGTGGCGGACATCGCCCTGCTCAAATACCAGCGGGAAGGCAGCCGACGCGAGGTTGGGCAGGTGCATGCCGATGCGCTTTACCGTCTGGCGCTGATGGCTGAATACCGGGCCGGCGACGGTGCCGCCAAAATTGCCCGCATGGGTGTGCTGTCGGCCTTGCTCACCGTGTCGATGGGTTACGAACTGGAGTACTGCGATGCCATGCAACTCGCCGCTCCCTTGCTCGACATCGGCGAAATCAGCTGGCCGGATCATTTGCGGCAAGTCCCCGAGTTGAACGATGCCGACCGGGGCTTGATGCAGGCGCATTGCCAGGTGGGCAGCCAGTTGCTTGACGGAGCGAGGTTTGTCGAGCTGCGCCTGGCCGGTGAAATCGCCCTGTCGCACCATGAAAACTTTGATGGTTCCGGCTATCCGCTACGCCTGGGCGGTGAGGATATTCCCTTGGGTGGCCGGATCGTGGCGGTGATCGATGCCTTTGATGCCTTGTGTTCCGAGCGTCCTTATCGACCGGCGTACTTGCCCCAGAAGGCTGCCGAAATGGTTGTTTCCGGTAGCGGGAGTCGTTTCGATCCGGAGATCATTCGCGCCTTTCAGCGCGATCTGCCCTTGTTGCTGCAGGTTCGCAAGGAGATTTCGACGCCGGAACTGGCCGCCCGCTCCGGTTTGATCTTCGGTCAGCCACCCGAAGCCGGCTTGTGGCAAAAGTTCATCTAGGGCAGGTTGACCGCAGCACTGCCGCGGTTAACGCCGAAATCAGGCCGTAATCGGCTTGACCTTGCTGGCCGCCAGTTTGGCGCGCTGACGGGCTTCATCGGTATCTTGTCCGTTCGCCACGGCGACGCCCATCCGGCGCTTCTTGAAGGCTTCGGGTTTGCCGAACAGACGCAGATCGCTGCGCGGTACGCTGAGCGCCTCGGCCAGCCCCTCAAAGGCGATGCCCGTTGCTTCCATGCCGCCGTAGATCACGGCCGAGGCGCCGGCTTCTGACAGTGCGGTATCGACCGGCAGGCCGAGGATGGCGCGGGCGTGCAGTTCGAATTCCGAGAAGCGCTGCGAGCAGAGCGTCACCAGCCCGGTGTCGTGCGGCCGTGGGCTGACTTCCGAGAACCACACCATGTCGCCCTTGACGAAAAGTTCGACGCCGAACAGGCCGCGCCCGCCGAGATTGCCGGTGACGGCGGCGGCAATTGCCTGGGCGCGCTGCAAGGCGGCGGGTGTCATTGGCTGCGGTTGCCACGATTCGACGTAATCGCCGGCTACCTGGATATGGCCGATCGGCTCGCAAAAGTATGTCTGTACCTGGCCTGCTGTGTCGCAGGCTCGCACGGTAAGCAAGGTGATTTCGTAGTCGAAGTCGATAAAGCCTTCGACGATGACCCGGCCGGAATTGACCCGCCCGCCGCTCGCCGCGTAGTCCCAGGCGGTCTGCACATCGGCCGGGCCGCGCAGCAGCGACTGGCCCTTGCCGGACGAGGACATCACCGGCTTGACGATGCACGGGTAGCCGATGCCGCCATCGATCGCCGCCTGCAACTCGGCCAGCGAATCGGCGAACTGGTAAGGCGAGGTGGCCAGGCCGAGTTCTTCGGCAGCCAGCCGGCGGATGCCTTCGCGGTTCATCGTCAGCTTGGCGGCGCGGGCAGTCGGGATGATTTCAGCCAGGCCTTCGCTTTCAATTTGAACCAGCATGTCGGTGGCGATGGCTTCGATTTCCGGCACGATGAGGTGCGGCTTTTCCTGTTCGACCAGGCGGCGCAGCGCGGCACTATCGGTCATCGAAATGACATGGGCGCGATGCGCAACCTGGTGGCCGGGGGCATTTTCGTAACGGTCGACGGCGATGACTTCAACGCCCAGTCGCTGCAGCGCAATGATCACTTCCTTACCGAGCTCGCCCGAGCCGAGCAGCATGACGCGCAGGGCGCTGGGGGAAAGCGGGGTGCCGATTTTCATTGGTTTGCTCCGGAACGGTAAAAACGGGTGAATCTAAGCGTCGACCGCGGCAGCGTCAACGATTCCTGTCATCTGGCTGAAACGATGTTGTCACTGGCGCTTCATCTCGCCTCGCTATCGTCGCCACATGCCCAAGGTTAGATCCATCTTCCTGTCTGACATCCATCTCGGCACGCGGGCGTGCCAGGCGGATCAACTGCTCGATTTCCTGCGCGAGTATTCGGCCGAACAGACCTTCCTGATCGGTGACATCATCGATTTCTGGGCGATGAGCCGCAGTATCCACTGGACGCAGCCGCAAAATACCGTGGTCCAGAAACTGCTCCGCCGGGCGCGTCATGGCGAGCGCGTCGTCTTCATTCCCGGCAATCACGACGAAGCCCTGCGCGATTACTGCGGCATCGTTTTCGGCGAGATCGAGGTGGTCAGTGAGCTGGTCCATGAAACGGCCGACGGTCGCCGCTTCCTGCTGATTCACGGCGACATCTTCGACCAGGTGACGCGGCATCATCGCTGGGTCGCGGTGCTTGGCGACAAGGCCTACGACCTGCTCGTCCGGCTCAATCACTGGCTGTCCTGGGGGCGCCGCAAGCTTGGGCTGGCCGGTTACTGGTCGCTGGCCGGCTACGCCAAGCGCAAGGTCAAGACGGCGCTCAATTTTATTTTCGATTTTGAAGAGTCGGCTATCCACCATGCCCGCGAGCGCGGGCTGGATGGCGTGATCTGCGGCCATATCCACTGGGCGACGATCCGCGACATTGGCGGCCTGAGTTACGTCAATTGCGGCGACTGGGTCGATTCTTGTACGGCTATCGTCGAGCATTTCGATGGTCGCCTAGAACTCGTGGCCTGGGGCATGCGCAGTCATCTCCCGGCCCTGGCTGCTCCGGCGGCAGATGTGGTGGAGGTTTGAATGCGTGTCCTGATGGTGTCCGATGTCTATTTTCCGCGGGTTAACGGGGTATCGACCTCGATCGAAACCTTTCGCCGTACATTGCACGGGCTGGGTGTCGATGTTCGCCTGGTCGTGCCGCGCTATGGCGATGAGGCCGAACAGGAAGGAATCATCCGCGTCGCCGGTCGTTCGATTCCCGGTGACCGGGAGGATCGGCTGGTCGGCTGGCGGGCGATGCATCGCAGCGTACTTGAAGCGGCGGTGGATTGTGACCTGATCCATATCCAGACGCCCTTCGTTGCCCACTATGCCGGCCTGAAAGCCGCGCGCCAGCTTGGTTTGCCGGTCGTGGCAACCTATCACACGCTGTTCGAGGAATATCTCCAGCACTATGCGCCTTTCCTGCCGGCCGGCTGGTTGCGCCGCCAGGCACGAGCTTTCTCGCGTCGCCAGTGCAATGCGCTGGACAGCGTCGTCGTGCCATCGACGGCGATGCAGCAGCGCTTGCAGGAATACGGCGTGACCGTGCCCTTGCAAGTGCTGCCGACCGGTATTCCGACCGGCCAGTTTGCCCAAGGGGATGGCGCAGCTTTCCGCTACAAGTACGGGATCTTGTCGACCCGGCCGATGGCGCTTTTCGTCGGGCGCGTGGCGCATGAGAAAAATATCGGTTTTCTGCTCGATGCGCTGGTTCATGCCCGTGCCCTGCGGCCAGACATCTTGCTGGTCATTGCCGGCGAAGGTCCGGCGATGGAGGATCTCAAAGCCAGGGTCAAGTCGCTTGGTTTGCGCGACTCGGTTCGCTTCATCGGTTATCTCGACCGGGCGCAAGCCTTGCCGGATTGCTACGCAGCCGCCGATGCCTTCGTTTTTGCTTCGCGAACCGAAACGCAAGGGCTGGTTCTGCTCGAAGCGATGGCGGCGGGCGTGCCGGTCATTGCGCTGGCCGATATGGGAACCATCGATATTCTTGCGCCGGGGCGGGGCGCGCTGTCGCCGCCGCCGGAGCCGAAGGCTTTTGGCGAGGTTCTGGGTCACTACCTGAATAGCCCATCGACTTGGTCGCATCTGCGCCAGGAAGCGCCCATGTATGCCGAAGAGTGGTCGGACAGCGCGATGGCGGCACGATTGGCGGCACTTTATCGCCAGTTGGTCAGGGCGGAAATCGGCCTTGAAGACCCGTTGACCGCGGCAGCATGAAAAAGGGCGCAGTAACCTGCGCCGCTTGCCTGTCCTTGGTCGCCCTTAGAAAAAAGGTGGCGTAATCAGGCGCAGGCCGATCGATAGCCAGCGTTCGTCGCGGATGTGACCTAGTTGGCTGCCCCACGTAGTGTCGACCTGGATGTGATTCGGGACGATCCAGTAACGCAGGCCCAGTTGGACGAAGGCACTGCCCTTGTCCTGGCCGTAACTCTCCGCAATGGCATATAGTCGTTCGGTCGTCTGGATTTCGCTGCCGATTCCCCAGATGAGGCGTGTTTCTCGATCTTCGCGTGAGCGGATGGCACCGAGGTTGGTGTGCAGAAAAATTCTGTCGTCGGCCAGTGAGAGGCTGGTCGGTATATAGAAATAGGTGGCGCCCGACTGGCCGTTGCCCGGCGCAGTTGTATACCCCGCTGCGAGGCCCATGCCGTAGTTGTTGGTGGTGAGTGGCCTGAATAGTGTTTTGCCTTGGACGACCAGTGCGCCGCTATCCATCTGGCCGCTTGTGCGCGCCAATGCACCGCCGACGGTCAGTTCGAAATTGCCTCCCGGGTTGCATGCCGGGAGCGACCATAGTTCATTGCGCTGGCGACCGAGGTGCATCCAGCTTTCCGTCTGGCAGGCCTGGGCATCAGTCAGGCGGGCATCGTCGGTAACCATCGGTCGGGCCGCCCAGGCACTGGGCAAGATGGCAAATGCGACGATAAACAGGCTGATTTTGAGCATGACGATCAGGGAATGGAGCAAAGAACAATGGTAGGGCGGCATTGTGACAGTTTGATGACAACGTTTGTCATCAAAGCTTAGCAGCGGCTGATTACCTTGATGTTTTATCCGGAGGTGTCATGCACGATCCTGCGTCTTCCGAGCTTGGCCTCGATCCCGCCAATGAGTCGCCATTCAAGGGCAAAACTGGCTTGCGCCGGGTGTGGAATGCCTTTAATTATTCAATCGCCGGCCTCAAGGCCGCGTATCTTTGCGAGGATGCCTTCCGTCAGGAGGTTCGCCTGGCGGTATTGCTCATCCCGCTCGCCTTGCTGCTTCCTGTTTCATGGCTGGGGCGTGGCTTGATGCTGGCGAGCGTCCTTTTTGTCCTGGTCATCGAGTTGCTCAATTCGGCCATCGAGGCCGTGGTCGACCGCGTCAGTCTGGAGAACCATCGCCTGGCCAAGCGCGCCAAGGATATCGGCAGTGCGGCGGTACTCGTCTCCCTGGTTAATGTCCTGGTCGTCTGGTCCTGCGTTCTCGTGGAGTTTCTGCGATGAGTCTGGATATTGTTTTCGTGACCGAAACATTTCCTCCCGAAGTCAATGGAGTCGCCATGACGGTCGGGCGCCTGGTGGATGGCATGCGTCAGCGCGGGCACCGGGTAAGTGTCATCCGGCCGCGTCAGGGGGCTGCTGATACCGGTAGCGAATTTGAGCAGCCTGTATCCGGCTTGCCGCTGCCGGGGTATCCCGGCCTGCGATTTGGTTTGCCGGCCGGGAGAATGCTGGCACGCCAGTGGCGCTTGCGGCGGCCCGATCTGGTGCACGTTGTAACCGAAGGACCTTTGGGGTGGTCTGCCGTCAGTACGGCGCGTCGTCTCGGTATTCCTGTGACCTCGGGGTTTCACACCAATTTTGATCGTTATAGCGTCCATTACGGTGTCGGCTGGTTGCGTCCGGCGGTGGCTGCCTATCTGCGGACACTGCATCGGCGGACTCAGGCAACCATGGTGCCAACAGAAGCACTGGCGGCCGACTTGGCTGGCGAAGGGTTGAGTGGTGTGCGTGTGGTGGGGCGCGGGGTCGATACGCAATTGTTCGATCCGACTCGCCGCTCGGCATTGTTGCGTCAGGCGTGGGGGGTTCCTGAAGGAGGCCTGGCTTGTCTCTATGTCGGCCGGATGGCAGCAGAAAAAAACCTGGCGCTGGTTGAAAAAAGCTTTGCTGCAATTCAGTCGGTTCGACCGGATGCCCGCTTGATCTGGGTTGGGGATGGCCCCGCTGCTGCTGCCCTGCGCCTGCGTCATGACGATCATTGTTTCGCCGGTGTACGTTTAGGAGAGTCGCTGGCAACCCACTACGCCAGTGCCGATTTTTTCCTCTTTCCCAGCTTGAGCGAGACTTACGGCAATGTGGTCGCCGAAGCAATGGCCAGCGGCTTGCCTGTACTTGCTTATCGCAGTGCAGCTGCTGCCGAGCTGATTCGTGACGGGTTGAACGGTCGTCTTGTCTCACCGGGAGACGAGACGCAGTACCTTGAGTCCGCACTCGATCTGGCGCGAGCCGGTCCTCTCTTGTTGAGCGAACTGGCCGCAGCTGCGCGGCTGAGTATCATGCCGCGGAACTGGGCGAGTGTGGTTGAGCGTTTTGAATCGGTGGCCCGTGAGGCGATGGGATCCTCCGGTGCTGGGCTGATTTGCCCTGCCTGAGACGAGATTGGCTGGTTCTCGATGGCTTATTCGAGTTCCAGCAGATCAGGCAGGCAGGTCTGGTCGAGCAAAATACGTTCAACCCGTTGCTGCCATAGCTGAGCGAACAGATTGCGCTCGGCCTCGCTGGCTTGTCCCGCCAGAATGTTGCCGAGCAAGGGGCCGCAGCGAGGATCGCCGGGGACGTGGCTCAGGTCGAGCTGGCATTCGACGCTCTGCCCCGTATCGCGGCGGGTCAGGCGGATGCCCGAGATGGCCGGTGTGGCGAACGAGAGGCGCCGGTTGCGCCGGAACTGCCCGGCCAAGCCCTTGAATCCACCGATTCCGGCGGCACCGGTGAGCAGCGTGAGAACGCTGGCAGTTACGCCGGCAACGCCGCTCTCTTCAGCTTCTGGCAGGGCAACATCAATCTCTCCGCGGACCGGTGTTTCAGCCCCGTAAAGTGCGCGTAGCGCGTTAACGCCGATCAGCCAGGCGCCGGCCACGGTCGGGCAGGCGTGACCGCAGAGTTTGACGGCATCGGCGAAGCTGTATTCGATCAAACCGCCGTTTGCGGCCCCCAGCACGTCGGCCAGCGGGTCGCGCACGGTGATTGTCGGAATGCGTGAAAAATAGTCGGGAAAGGCCATCTCGATCTCCTTGGCCAGGCAGTATGCGCAGGCTTGACGGTCGTGGCCTTGATCTCGGTCAGCCGCGCTGGATCAGTTCGATCTTATAGCCGTCAGGGTCGTCGACAAACGCGATGATCGTCGTGCCGTGCTTCATCGGCCCGGCTTCGCGCACTACCTTGCCGCCGCGCTTTTTGATTTCGGCACAGGCAGCGGCCGCGTCGGGCACGGCCAGTGCAATGTGGCCGTAGCCGTTGCCCAGCTCGTAGCTTGGCGTGTCCCAGTTGTGCGTCAGTTCGAGTACGGCGCCTTGCTCTTCCGGGCCGTAGCCGACAAAGGCCAGCGTGAAGCGGCCTTCGGGGAAGTCGCTGCGGCGCAGCAACTGCATGCCGAGGATTTCGGTGTAGAAGGCGATGGAGCGATCGAGGTTGCCGACGCGGATCATGGTGTGAAGAATGCGCATGTGAATGTCCTTGCTGATCAGAATTGGGGGATTTGCCGGCCGAGTTGACGCAGTTCGAGGCGCCGGCTGCGCCAGTCCGGACAAAGTTGTTCGACGACAGACCAGAAACGCGGGCTGTGGTTCATTTCCTTGAGGTGGGCCAGTTCGTGGCAGACGACATAGTCGATGATGTCCAGCGGCATGAAGATCAGTCGCCAGTTGAGCGAGATGCCGCCATGATGGGCGCAACTGCCCCAGCGCGTCCGGGCGGAGGACAGGCGCAGCGGTGGCGTATCGACACCCAGCCGGGCGGCATGAAAATTGAGTTGTTCGGTGAAAACCGTGCGTGCTTTTTCGCGCAGGGCCATTTCGAGCAATTTTGCGGCGTCGACCGTGGCAGCCGTCTTGAGATAAAGCGTGCCTCCGGCAAATTGCCAGCGTTGCCGGCCAATGTCGCTGAATGCCACGGTCCACGTTTCGCCGAGCAGGGAAATGCGGGTGCCATCGACGATGGCCAGTCTTTCGGGGGGCGGACGTTCGCGCCACTGGGTTAGTTTGTCGAGGACCCAGCCGGCGTGTTCCTGAATCAGCTGCTCAATGTCGCCGAGCCGGGCGCGCAAAGGCGCGGCGATGCGCAGACCGCGCTGGTCGATGCTCAGGCCGATGGTTCGCCGGCGGCTGCGTCGCAACAGATAGGCGATTTGCGCATCACCGAGGGCAATGCGATGGCTGGTTTCAGGTGGCGTTGTGCTGGGCATCCGCGTAGCGGTGCGGCGAGATGCGGTGCATCTCTTCCTCGATCCAGGCTTCGGCTTGCCGGTTGACCTCAAGTTCGCTCAGGCCGGTTGCGTCGAAAGCCGGGCCGATGCTGACCGTGACGGTGCCCGGTTTCTTGAGGAAAGCCTGGCGTGGCCAAAGTTCGCCGGCATCGTGGGCAATCGGCACGACTTTGCAGCCAACGCGGGTGGCGAGATAGGCGCCGCCTGCCTTGTAGCGTTTCTTGTGGCCTGGGGCAACGCGCGTGCCTTCCGGGAAAATGATGACGTAAAACCCTTGTTGCAGACGTTCGCGGCCCTGGACGACAACCTGATCGAGCGCATCCTTGCCCGCGTTGCGGTCGATTGAAATCATTTTCATGGCGGCCAGTCCCCAGCCGACCAGCGGGACGCGCAGCAATTCCTTCTTGAGCACGAAGACGCAGTAAGCACCATTTGGTACATAGTCCTGCAGCGTCATGGTTTCCCAGGCCGACTGGTGCTTGGCCAGGATGACGCAGGGTTCGTCCGGCATGTTTTCGAGGCCGATGACGCGGGGGCGGATGCCGAGCATGTTTTCGACCCCGAACTGGATGCCGAGCCGCCACAACTTGCCCAGGCGATAACCCCACAGGCCGCGCAGCAACAAGGCGCCGATAACGACCAGCGGTGCAGTCAGGATCGACCATGCGATCGCCCAGGTCATGAAAACGGTGGAGCGCAGTGCGTTCATCATTTTCTCCCGTTCAGGATATGGTCGACGGCGGCTGACAGATCGGTGAACTCCAGCGTCCCTTCAGGCAGATTGCCTTCGGCCTTGGTTTTTTCACCCTTGCCGGTATGCACCAAGATCGGCTGGCAACCCAGCGCTGCGCAGGCTTGCAGGTCGCGCAGCGAGTCGCCGATGGCCGGCACGCCCTTCAAGTCGGCATTGAGAGTTTCCGAGATGCGCTTGAACATGCCGGGTTTCGGCTTGCGGCAATCGCAGGCCGAATCGGCGGTGTGCGGGCAGAAGAAAATGGCATCGATCCGGCCGCCGACAGTGAACAGCGCCTTGTGCATCTTTTCGTGGATGCTGTTCAGCGTGTCCATGTCGAACAGGCTGCGTCCGACGCCGGATTGATTGGTCGCCACGACCACGCGGTAGCCGGCCTGATTGAGGCGGGCAATGGCTTCCAGACTGCCGGGGATCGGTTTCCATTCGGCCGGGCTCTTGATGAACTGGGCCGAATCGAAGTTGATCACGCCGTCGCGATCGAGGATGACAAGTTTCGTGGGCATGGCGTTCCGCTACTCAGGTGGACAGCTTGGAAATGTCGGCGACCTGGTTCATCGCCAGATGGAGCGTGGCGAGCAGGCCGAGACGGTTGGCACGCAGGGCGGCATCTTCTGCGTTGACCATGACATCGTTGAAAAAGTTGTCTACCGGGGCGCGCAAAGCGGCCAGTGCCTGCAGCGAGGCCGTGTAGTCGCCTTTGCCGAAAGCCGCGTCGGCTTGCGGACGGACGCTGGCCAGCGCGGCATTCAGCGCGATTTCCGGGGCTTCCTTGAGCAGATTGACGTCGATTTTGGCGTCGACCGTGCCATCCACCTTTTTCAGGATGTTGCCGACCCGCTTGTTGGCCGCCGCCAGGGCTGCAGCTTCCGGCAGCGCCGAGAAACTGCGTACGGCGGCGAGGCGTTTCGGAATGTCACCCAGACGTTGCGGACGCTGGCTGACCACGGCATCGACCTCCTGCGCGGTGTAGCCTTGGTCGCGCAGGCTGCCGGCCAGACGGTCGTAGATGAAGTCGGCCAGCGCCGAATCGGCCGCCTTGAAGCCGTCGACCGCGGCAAAAGCTTGGCTTGTTGCGGTCAACAGCGCGTTGAGCGGCAAATTCAGGTCACCTTCGCTGAGCATGCGGATAATGCCCAGCGCGTGACGGCGCAGCGCGAACGGGTCGCGGTCACCGGTCGGGATCTGGCCGATACCAAACATGCCGACCAGGGTTTCCAGCTTGTCGGCCAGCGCGACGATGGTGCCGACTTGGCCGCGCGGCAGGCTGTCGCCGGCAAAGCGTGGCTTGTAGTGATCTTCGACCGCATCGGCCACTTCGCCAGCGAGGCCGTCGTGCAGCGCGTAGTAGCGGCCCATGATGCCTTGCAGTTCGGGGAATTCGCCGACCATGTCGGTCAGCAGGTCAGCCTTGGCCAGCACGGCAGCCTGTTCGGCTTGCTGCGTCAGCGCACCGCCGCCAAGCTGATCGGCGATGGCGCGGGCAATCGCGGCAACACGCTGAACGCGCTCGCCCTGGGTGCCCAGCTTGTTGTGGTAAACAACCTTGCCGAGGCCGGCGACGCGGCTTTCCAGCGATTTCTTGCGATCCTGGTCGAAGAAGAACTTGGCATCGGCCAGACGCGGGCGCACGACGCGCTCGTTGCCGCCGATCACGGCGGAAGCATCTTCCGGCGAGATGTTGCTGACGACGAGGAACTTGTTGGTCAGCTTGCCGGCCGCGTCGAGCAGCGGGAAGTATTTCTGGTTGGCCTTCATGGTCAGAATCAGGCATTCCTGCGGCACGGCGAGGAATTCCTCTTCAAACTGGCCGATCAGCACGTTCGGACGTTCGACCAGCGCGGTGACTTCGTCGAGCAGCGCGTCATCGTCGATCGGCTTCAGGTGGGGGCCAGCCTTGGCAGCGGCAGCCTGCAACTGACGGGCGATTTCGGCACGGCGGGCTTCGAACGAGGCGATTACGGCGCCATCGGCCGCCAGCTTGGCAGCGTATTCGTCGGCGTTGTTGAAAACAACCGGATCGACCGCCGCTTCAAAACGGTGGCCGTGCGTTTGACGACCGGACGTCAGGCCGAGGATGTTGAGTCCGACGACATCGGTGCCGTGCAGGGCGACGAGGCCGTGCGCCGGGCGGACGAAATTGACGCTGCTCCAGCCGTCCTGCAGCTGGTAAGTCATCACTTTCGGAATCGGCAGCGCAGACAGCGCCGCTTCCAGCGCCTTTTGCAGGCCTTCGGCCAGCGTGGCGCCCTTGGCCATGCTGTCGTAGAACAGGATGTCGGCCTTGCCGTCGTTTTCGCGGCGCAGGCCGGCAACAGCAGAGGCATCAGCACCCAGCGCGGCCAGCTTCTTGAGCAGGGCGGGTGTGGCATTGCCAGTCGCATCGAGGCCAACGGCGACCGGCATCAGCTTCTGGACGACCGGCTTGTCGGCGGCGACAGCGGCGACATCAGTGACGTGCGCAGCCAGGCGGCGCGGCGAGGCGAAAGCGGTGACTGCTGCGGTCGACGCAGTCAGACCGGCATTTTTTAACGAGTTGGCCAGTGTCTGGGCGAACACTTCACCCAGCTTTTTCAGTGCCTTGGGCGGCAGTTCTTCAACGAACAGTTCAACGAGCAGATTTTGGACGGTCATGTTCAGGCAACTTTCTTTTCAATCTGGGCCAGCACTTCAGCCGCCCATTCCTTCGGAGCCATCGGGAAGCCGAGGCGGGCGCGCGAGTCGAGGTAGGCTTGCGCCACGGCGCGGGCCAGGTTGCGGATGCGGCCGATGTAGGCGGCACGTTCGGTCACCGAGATGGCACCGCGTGCGTCGAGCAGGTTGAAAGTGTGGGCCGCCTTGAGTACTTGCTCGTAGGCCGGCAGCGCGAGCTGGGCGCCCATCAGGTGCTGCGCCTGCTTCTCGTGCGCACCGAAGGCGTGGAACAGGAAATCGACGTCGGAATGCTCGAAGTTGTAGGTCGATTGCTCGACTTCGTTCTGGTGATAGACGTCGCCGTAGGTCAGGCCTTCCGTCCAGGTCAGGTCATAGACGTTTTCGACGCCTTGCAGGTACATGGCCAGGCGTTCGATACCGTAGGTAATTTCGCCGGTGATCGGCTTGCAGTCGATGCCGCCGACCTGCTGGAAGTAGGTGAACTGCGTCACTTCCATGCCGTTCATCCATACTTCCCAGCCGAGACCCCAGGCGCCCAGCGTCGGGTTTTCCCAGTCGTCCTCGACGAAGCGCACGTCGTTCTTCTTGAGGTCGAAACCGAGCGCTTCGAGCGAGCCGAGATAGAGCTCAAGAATATTGTCCGGCGCCGGCTTCAAGACCACCTGGAACTGGTAGTAGTGCTGCATCCGGTTCGGGTTCTCGCCGTAACGACCGTCTTTCGGGCGGCGCGAAGGTTGCACGTAGGCGGCCTTCCACGGCTCCGGGCCGATGGCGCGCAGGAAGGTGGCGGTGTGGCTGGTACCGGCGCCGACTTCCATGTCGTACGGCTGGAGCAGGGCGCAGCCCTGGGCGCTCCAGTATTGTTGCAGGCGCAGGATGATTTCCTGGAATGTGGGTTTCTTCGGGGATGTGTTGCTGGTCGTCATCGGACGCACTCGGAAAGACGGAAAGCCTTGGATTTTACTAGGTTTTACCCCGCTTCGGCAGGTCTGCGCCGGCTCCGCTGCAAAGCCTTGCCGTGTCAGGTCCGGACGGTCTCTGGAGACTGCAATTCAGCCGAATGCTCGTTGGGTTTTGTTGTTGTCGTGCAACATGCTGACTCCTGGTTTTAGTCTTTAGAATTGACAATATTCAATATAATCAATAGACTGCAAATTATGTTGCGGTGCAACATCGGCTCGCCCCTGTGTTTTCGGGCATCTGAATCCTCGTCATGAGGTCTGCGAGCGGGTGTCGTACCCCCTGTAACCGTTCGCTGACGGCGTTGTTTTCCGCAGTGGCAACAGTGAAGGAGGTCGCGTGTTCGCTACGTCTCTTTTCCCGCCGGTGATGTCACGTTTGACGTCTGCCGTGTTTGCAGTACTCCAGAAATTTCTTGTCGTTTTTGGCCTGGCCCTGCTGGTCGCTCTGGTCGGGGCGCATAACGGCCATGCGGCCTTTGTCGACGGTATCCGTTCGGTCCTGCCGAAAGAGGCGCTGCTTGGCGATGAACTCGAAACCGATGAGCCGGCCGAAGCCTTGGGCGATGTTCCCTCTGTGCTGCTGACGCCTCGCATGCGCGCTGCGCTGGCCTACGTTTCGATGCGTTATCACGTGTCGACCGAGGCACTTCAGCCGATTTTCGCTACGGCCGAAGAGGTCGCGCGTGATTTGCACCTCGATCCCCTGTTGATCGTTGCGGTGATCGGCGTTGAGTCCGGCTTCAATCCCCTCTCGCAAAGTGTGGTCGGCGCGCAGGGCTTGATGCAGGTGGTGCCGCGTTTTCATCAGGATAAATTACCGAGCGATGCAGGCAGCCTGCCATTTTTCGATCCGCTGACCAATGTTCAGGTCGGGGCTCGCGTACTGAAAGAGTCGATTCGACGCAATGGCGGCCTGGAAGACGGGTTGCAACAGTTCGGCGGAGCGACCAAGGATCCGGCCAGGCGTTACGCGACGCGGGTGCTGGCCGAGCGTCAGCGCCTTGAATTGGCGGCCCAGCGCTGGCGTTCGACCTGAACGTGCCGCTTAGCGGCGACGGCGGCTGAGCAGGAGCAGGATTGCCGCAGCAGCCAGAAAGCCGAAGTTGCCGATTCTGGCAAACGGCGTCAGGCCTTCGTAGGCACGCACTTCGCCATGCAGCACGCCTTGCGTAAAGGGCGCCAGGGCGGCTTGAACGACGCCGTCGGGGCCGACGATGGCGGTCATCCCAGTGTTGGTCGAGCGCAGCATCGGCCGGCCTGTTTCGCTGGCGCGCATCTGGGCGATCTGCAGATGTTGCGGCTGTGCCAGCGAGCGACCGAACCATGCGGTATTCGACAGGTTGGCCAGGATTCCGGCTGCGGGCAGGGCGCGAATGATTTCTTCGCCGAAAACATCCTCGTAGCAGATGTTGACCGCGACATGGCGGCCGGCGATGGCCAATGGCGTTTGTTCTGCCGGGCCGCGGGTGAAGGACGACATCGGGATGTTGGCCAGGCTCATGAACCATGAAAATCCGGCCGGAATGGTTTCGCCAAACGGGACCAGGTGCGTCTTGCGGTAACTTTGCAGCGGCGATGAACCCAGGCTGATTGCACTGTTCCAGTAGTGTTCGCCATCGCCACTCAGCGTGCCGATGATCAGGTCACCCTGGTTGGCCTGCGCGGTCGCCTTGAGCGAATCGACGTAGGTCGGTGGCAACTGGTCGAAAAAGGCGGGAATGGCGGTTTCCGGTAGGATGGTGAGTTGGGCCGGATGGGCTTCGATCAGTTCGCGATAGGTTTCGAGCGTGCGAAAGAAGGCTTCCGGCCGGAACTTCATCTCCTGTGGGATGTTGCCCTGGATCAGAGCCACGCTGATTGGCGCGCCAACCGGCGTGGTCCACGCAATCTGGCGCAGCCCGAAACCGCTGAGGGCAAGCAGTGCCAGTGCCAGTGCGCCAACGCGCCAGCGCAGCAGCAGTGCACCACTCAGTGCGATCAGCAGGCTCAGGCCGTGTACGCCGATCAGCGGTGCGAAGCCGGCGAGTGGGCTGGGTGACGCTTGCGAATAGCCGACCGCCAGCCAGGGGAATCCGGTGAAAACCCAGCTGCGCAGCCAGTCGACCGTGGCAATCAGGCTGGCGAAATAAATCGCTTCACGCCAGAAACCGTGCGCCGGCCAGCGCTTGAAAGCCCAACCGGCGAGGGCTGGATAGAGCGCCATGAATGCGCAGAACAGGAAAGTCGCCGGAGCGGCAAGCCAGATCGGCATGCCGCCGAAGACTGACAGGCTGACGTAAATCCATGACACGCCGCCGAGGAAAAAACCGAGCCCAAAGCAGAAGCCGGTCAGTGCCGCCTGGCGCGGCGTACCGGCTTGGCGCAATGTGAAGAACAGTCCGAGCCAGACAAACGGGGCCAGCCAGAACAGGCCGAACGGCGCAAAGCACAGCACGCCGGCCGCACCGGTGGTGGCAGCAAAGGCATACGGCGCAAGCGGGAATCTAGCCAGTAAAGTCTTCAGCACCGGCTTCGGATTTGGGCGGCGGGGTGATCAGCAGGGTGTACAGACGACGGCTGTCGGCGCGCAGAACCTGGACGCGCATGCCATCGATGTCGATCACTTCATTGCGTTTCGGGACGCGACCAATGTGGCGCAGAACCAGCCCGCCGACGGTATCGAACTCTTCGTCGGAGAAGCGGGTATTGAAGGCGGCGTTGAAATCTTCGATTTCCGTCCGCGCCTTGACGCGATACATGCCGGAGGCGTCGAGGCGGATGTTGTCGTGCGCTTCGTCGAAGTCGTATTCGTCCTCGATGTCGCCGACGATCTGTTCGAGCACGTCTTCGATGGTCACCAGGCCGGCGACGCCGCCGTACTCGTTGACCACGATGGCCATGTGATTGCGTGAAACGCGGAATTCGCGGAGCAGCACATTGAGGCGTTTGGATTCCGGGATGAAAACCGCCGGGCGCAGCCAGTCGCGCAGGTCGAAGTCCTTTTCGGTGTGGATACGCAGCAGATCCTTGGCGAGCAGGATGCCGAGCACCTTGTCGCGGTCACCATCGACCACCGGGAAGCGCGAGTGCGCCGCTTCGATGACGATGGGGATGATTTCGTCCATCGGGTCATCGACGTCGATCGCATCCATCTGGGCGCGTGGAATCATGACGTCGGAAACACGGGTGTCGGAGGCGGCGAGCGCGCCTTCGATGATGGTCAGCGCATCGGCGTCCATCAGGTTGCGCTCGTAGGCCGAGTGCAGGATTTCAAGCAGTTGCTCGCGATCTTCGGGTTCGCGCAGCAGCAGGGAAGTCAGTCGTTCGATAAAGCTCGGTTTACTGTCACTGTCCATAATTTTTAAACCGCATACGGGTCTGGATAACCCATCGCGGCGAGAATCTCCGTTTCTTCGTTTTCCATGGCCTGGGCAGCCTCGTCTTCTTCGTGGTCCCAACCCTGTAAATGCAGCATACCATGCACCGTCAGGTGCGCGTAATGCGCCGCCAGCGGCTTGTTCTGCTCCGTCGCCTCGCGTGCCACGACGCTCGGGCAAATGACCAGATCGCCCATGACCAGCGGTTCGGTATCGTACGGAAAGGACAGCACGTTGGTCGCGTAATCCTTGCCGCGGTATTCCTTGTTCAGTTCCTGGCCTTCGTCGGCGTCGACCAGGCGGATGGTGATTTCACCGCCGCCAACCAGTGCAGCGCGGGCCCAGCGGACAAAATCCGCCCGCAAGGGTAAGCCCTCACGGTTACAGGCATATTGCACGGAGAGGTTAAGACGTTTGCTTGCTGTGGGATTCATAGGCGGCAACGATGCGCGCGACCAGCGGGTGGCGCACGACATCTTCCTTTTGAAATTCGGTAAAAGCCAGGCCGCGTACCCCCTTGAGGATGTCGCGTGCTTCGCGCAGGCCGCTCTTTTGCCCCTTGGGCAGGTCGATCTGGGTGATATCGCCGGTGACGACCGCCTTGGCGCCGATGCCGATGCGGGTCAGGAACATCTTCATCTGTTCCGGCGTGGTGTTCTGCGCCTCGTCGAGAATGATGAAGGCGTGGTTCAGCGTCCGGCCGCGCATGAAGGCGAGCGGGGCGATCTCGATGGCGCGCTTTTCGTAGAGCTTGCTGACCCGGTCATGGCCCATCAGGTCGTACAGTGCGTCGTACAGCGGGCGCAGGTAAGGATCAATTTTTTGGGTCAGATCGCCGGGCAGGAAGCCGAGGCGCTCGCCGGCTTCAACCGCCGGGCGGGTCAGGATGATGCGTTCGACCAGGTCGCGCTCGAAGGCGTCGACCGCACTGGCGACAGCAAGATAGGTCTTGCCGGTGCCGGCCGGGCCGATGCCGAAGGTGATGTCGTGTTCCTGGATCGCATTCAGGTAAGCCACCTGGCGTGGCGTGCGGCCGTGCAGTTCAGTCTTGCGGGTGACCAGTTGCGGGCCATCGACCGGGCCTTCGGCCTTGCGGCTGACGCGCCGGACTGGCGCGTTGGTCAGTTCGATCAGGCCGAGCTGGATTTCGTCGACCGAGAGCGGCTGGCGTGCCATACCGTAGAAGTGACGAATGGCTTCCGCGGTCAACGCCGCCTTTTCCCCCGAAATGGAAAAGCGTTCGTTGCGCCGCTTGATGCTGACATCGAAGCCGGTTTCGATCTGGCGGATGTTCTCGTCGAGCGGGCCGCACAAATTGGCCAGCAAAGTATTGTCGACCGGGGCAAGCGCCAGGCTGACCGGCTTGCTCTTCGGTGCCGGCTTAGCCTTCTCGGATGACAATTTCGCCTCTCAGGCTGTGCGGCAGCGCCGACGTGATGCGGACATCGACGAAGGTGTTGATCAGGCGGGCATTGCCGGCGAAATTGACGATGCGGTTGTTGTCCGTCCGTCCGGCCAGTTCGTGCACATCCTTCTTCGAAGTGCCTTCGACCAGCACGCGCTGAATCGTGCCGACCATGGCCTGGCTGATTACCTGGGCCTGTTCGTCGATGCGTTTCTGCAAGCGCAGCAGGCGGGCCGACTTGACCTCCGCTGGCGTCGAATCTTCCATCTCGACCGCCGGGGTGCCGGGGCGCGGGCTGTAAATGAAGGAGAACGAGCTGTCGAAACCGACATCGTCGATCAGCTTCATCGTCTTCTCGAAATCCTCGTCCGTCTCGCCGGGGAAACCGACGATGAAGTCGGAAGACAGCGAAATGTCCGGCCGCGCCGCGCGCAGCTTGCGGATGACCGATTTGTATTCGATGCTCATGTAGCCGCGCTTCATGGCTGCCAGCACACGGTCCGATCCGGACTGGACCGGCAGGTGCAGGTGCGAAACGAGCTTGGGTACGTTGCGATAGGTTTCGATCAGGCGATCGCTCATTTCGCGCGGATGCGACGTGGTGTAGCGAATACGCTCGATGCCGGGAATTTCGGCGATGTATTCGATCAGCAGCGCCAGATCAGCCTTCTCTTCCGTTTCGGCCATGTCGCCGCGATAGGCATTGACGTTCTGGCCGAGCAAGGTGACTTCGCCGACCCCGTTGGCGGCCAGGCCGGCCACTTCGGTCAGGATGTCGTCGAACGGACGGGAAACCTCTCCGCCGCGGGTGTAGGGGACGATACAGAAGGTACAGAACTTGGAGCAGCCTTCCATGATCGAGACGAATGCCGAAGCACCTTTGACTTCTGCCGGCGGCATCGAATCGAATTTCTCGATTTCCGGAAATGAAACGTCGACCGCAGCCTTGCCCTTGGCTTTGCGCTCGGCAATCAACTGTGGCAAGCGATGCAGGGTTTGCGGGCCAAACACCACGTCCACATAAGGCGCACGGGCGACAATCGCTTCGCCCTCCTGGCTGGCAACGCAACCACCGACGCCAATCACCAGGTTCGGGTTTTGCTGCTTCAGGTGGCGCACCCGGCCGAGGTCGTGGAAAACCTTCTCCTGCGCTTTCTCGCGCACCGAGCAGGTGTTGAACAGGATGATGTCGGCTTCTTCCGGGTTGTCGGTTTTGACAATACCTTCGGAGGCATTGAGCACGTCGGCCATCTTGTCCGAATCGTACTCATTCATCTGGCACCCAAAGGTGCGGATGAACAATTTCTTTGGCATGGGTAACTACTTTACGGGAATCGTGAGTCGCCGGTGGGCGATGGGAAGTCAATCGAAAAACAGTCGCACATTATAACCGAGCATAAATTCGTTGACCGAATAAGCATCCCAATCTATAATCCGCGCCCTCGTAGTGTGGTGATGTAGCTCAGTCGGTTAGAGCGATGGATTCATAACCCATAGGTCGGCAGTTCGATTCTGCCCATCACCACCAGTAATGCCGAAAGCCCGTTGATTCGTCAGCGGGTTTTTCCGTTTACGCCCTCCGAACTGGCGCCGTCACAACTCAGTGTTTCACTGTACTCATGGGGCAGCGTTTTGCGAGGGCTTCGTGGCCTACCAATTACCACAAATCTTTACCCTGCCTTGTCGTTTGCGCGGAGCAAATTTGAAAATCATTGTTCCGTGCTGAAATGTCTGCATGAACACATGGAAGGTGGCAGTTCGGTTTGTTCTGGCCTTTTTGCAACAGTGGCATAAAATGGCAATGTCTGACGTAACCTTGGAGCTTGCCATGTCCCTAAATGTATCGTTGCCGCCGGAACTTGAAAGCCGTGTTCGCCAGCATGTCGAGTCAGGACTCTACAGCTCTGCCAGTGAAGTCATCAGGGAGGCGCTGCGCTTGTTTGAAGCTTATCAAGGTGTTCAGGCCGCCAATTTGGCTGCACTCAAGGTTGATATTGCCCAAGGTGTTGCCGATATAAATGCCGGTCGCGTGCGTGAGGTGAGTATGTCGAGCATCAAGGAGCGCGGCAGGGCAATCCTGGCATCACCAAAGACGGTCTGATGAGGGGAGTGTTCTATACAGCTAGTGCCGAAAATGACTTGCTGGAGGCTTGGCTATACGTTGCCGAAGATAGCGTCACTGCGGCGGATCGTATGCTTGACCAGATAGAAGCAGAAGCCATCCGGTTGTTGGATCAACCGCTGATGGGCCGGGAGAGAAACGAGCTGTCGTCAGATATGCGGAGCTGGCCGACATCGACGCCATACATCCTGTTCTATTTCCCAAATGAGCAAGGGCTTGTCGTGGCAAGAGTGTTGCATCATGCGAGAGATATTCCCGCAATCGCCCTCTGGCCAAAGCACTGATGGCTTCCGGTGGTGATGGTTAAATTCTGTCCATCACCACCGGTAATGTCATAAGGCCTTGAGTCGCAATATTTTCTTTGTGGCTCAGGGTTTTATACTGTCCAACTCCCTACTGACTCTAGTACAAGACGTATGGGGTTGGATAAAGACCGTGCCCAAACCTTGGTCTAATTCTGCCAGCGGAATCTACTACACGAACTTCCGCATTCCTGTAGATATCGTTCCTCGCTCATTTCGAAGGGGAGGCAGAATGACTCTGTGATTTGCCTCCTCGTAAAAATCTGGCTTACTTTGCGTGAAGTTCCGATTCGTCCAGTTTGAACTCTTCGTAGATAGCAAGTTTTTTCATAATGGCAGGAAGTACCTGATGAATTACTCTCATGCCACAGAGTAGTTCGTTCATGTAGATGTCAGGGTGTATTCTTGATGAGTTGAACCCTAGGCTTTCTGCTTCAGCATCGCGCCCTATTTCGTCAGATGTCCCGTGCACCATTGACAGAAGCTCAGCCCTTAGAGGCAACCCGGCACGGTAAGCTTTTTCTTTGACGAGATTGAGCCACTCATCAAAATCTTTTATGACACGGTATCTGAATTCTGTAAATTTACTTGCCAACTTGTTGTCTGTCTTGATTTTGGATGCAGCAAGATCCATCAGGGAGTATTCAATGTTGCAAGCTGGTGTGTCCTGGAGGTTAAGTTCATCATCTTCGATAAACTCAGAAACGTAAGCGGCATAGAATCCGTAGACGTTATTGAGAGACAGAAAGATGTCTTGGATAAGGCTGGAATAAGGGTTTTGTGCTAGTAGCTCATCAACCCTCATTGCGTCATCGTCGCTACGGTCGCAAACCTCTTCATAGTTGAAGTCCAATTCCTGCGGAAATTGAGAGGGCAAATCGACTCCCATTTCTTTAAGTGTATGGAAGATGTTCCAGCACAGGGTTCCCTCCTCATCCAGTAACGGATAAGTGTCGTAGCCCGTTTCGGCTTCATCTTGTGCAATATCCGCCAGATATTGAATTAGCCGTTCCCACTTGTGAGCCTTCTCAAGAGAGCCAGACCACAGCACGAATTCAGGGTCTGTGTCGCCGATGTTTAATATTTCCCGAATTTTCTCCGACATCTCGAAGGACATGTGCTCCCCTTTCTTCCACTTGCTGATTTGAGTGGGAGAAACGCCGAGCTGGCCGGCAAGTTCCTTCTGGCTGCATGACAGAGTATTTAGTGCAAGTTGAACAAGGGCCTTAGAGAGCATGGTTGATCCTCCACCTTGAGAAAATTGGTAAATATTGTCTGGTATGCGCTAAATTAAATTTTGGCAAAATTTAGTGTTCCAGTCAATGATTTTACTAAATTGTTCTGGAGGGAGGAAAGTGCGGCCGTGGCTTGCACTGTAACTGTTACACAAGATGCACTGCATACAGGTGCCAGATGTGGCGGAAATGCCTGTTGAATGAATGCCTCGAAAGTTGTGCGTTCTGGTGGCGTTATTGTTCAAGCCGAGTGACATATTGTCGTCAATATAGGTTCGGGCTTTGAAGGGAGCGACAGTTATATTTCCGACAGCGATGGCTTTGATCGTTGGCTGCCTGTCGACGTTGTAGCGTTTGCTTCTGTGGGATGCGCACACGGAGACAGCCATCACGAAGCCCGGCTTCTAACCAGGCTTCGTGATTTCAATCCGCGGCAGGGCTGCGGATCAGGTGGTCGAAGGCGCTGAGTGAGGCGGTGGCGCCGGCACCCATGGCGATGATGATCTGCTTGTAGGGCACGGTCGTGCAGTCGCCGGCGGCAAAGACGCCGGGTACGGAGGTTTGACCCTTGGCGTCAATTTCGATTTCACCGCGATTCGACAGGTCGACCGCACCTTTCAGCCAATCGGTGTTGGGCAGCAGGCCGATTTGCACGAAGATGCCTTCGAGTTCGATGCGCTTTACCTCGTCAGTGTTGCGGTCCTTGTAGACCAGGCCGTTCACCTTCTCGCCGTTGCCGGTGACTTCAGTCGATAGCGCCTTGGTGATCACCGTGACATTGGGCAGGCTGTGCAGCTTTTTCTGTAAAACGGCGTCGGCGCGCAGTTGACCGTCGAATTCGAGCAAGGTGACGTGACCGACGATGCCGGCCAGGTCGATCGCTGCCTCGACGCCGGAGTTGCCGCCGCCGATCACCGCGACGCGCTTGCCCTTGAACAGCGGACCATCGCAATGCGGGCAGTAGGCAACACCCTTGCCGCGATATTCCTTTTCGCCCGGCACATTCATTTCACGCCAGCGGGCACCGGTGGCGAGAATCACCGACTTGCTTTTTACCGAGGCCCCATTTTCCAGCTCGATCTCGATGAGGTCACCCGGGATCAATTTGGCTGCACGTTGCAGATTCATCACATCGACCGGATATTCCTTAACGTGCTCCTCCAGGCCGGCAACCAGTTTCGGTCCTTCGGTCGCCTTCACCGAAATGAAATTTTCGATGCCGACCGTATCCATCACCTGGCCGCCGAAACGCTCGGCCAGCAGGCCGGTGCGGATACCTTTGCGGGCAGCGTAAATGGCTGCCGATGCGCCGGCCGGTCCGCCGCCGACGACCAGTACGTCGAAGACTTCCTTGCCGGCGATCTGCTCGGCGGCCCGCGTTGCGGCGCCGGTATCAAGCTTGGCGATGATTTCCTCGATGCTCATGCGGCCGGCGCCGAATTCCTCGCCGTTGAGGAAAACGGTCGGTACGGCCATGATCTTGCGTTGCTCGACTTCGTCCTGGAAAAGCGCACCATCGATCATCGTGTGGCTGATTCCCGGATTGAGCACGGCCATCAGATTGAGTGCCTGCACGACATCCGGACAGTTGTGGCAGGACAGCGAGATGAAGGTTTCAAAGTGAAACTTGCCGGGCAATGCCTTGATTTGCTCGATCACGGCGGCATCAACTTTGGGCGGGTGGCCGCCGGTCTGCAGCAGGGCGAGGACCAGTGAAGTGAACTCGTGGCCCATCGGGATGCCGGCAAAGCTGATGCGCGCAGTTTCGCCCGGGCGACCGATGGCGAAGGAGGGCTGCAATGCGGCACTGCCGTTTTCGCGCAGGCTGACTTTGTCTGAAAGTTCGGTAATGTCATTCAGCAGCTGGCGCATATCGGCGGCGGCCGGGCGGCTATCGAGTGCAGCAACCAGTTCGATCGGTTGCTGGAGCTTTTCGAGGTAAGCCTTGAGTTGCGTTTTGATATTGCTGTCGAGCATGGTTTTCTCCCTGTCCTGAATTTCACTGAAATGCTGCGGTCGACCGCAGCATTGCGCTGAAATCGCCGCCACCCGTTGCCGGATGGCGGAATTTGCTTACTTAGATCTTGCCGACCAGATCGAGCGACGGTGCCAGGGTGGCATCGCCTTCTTTCCACTTGGCCGGGCAGACTTCGCCCGGGTGGGCGGCAACGTATTGAGCAGCCTTGACCTTGCGCAGCAGCTCGGAGGCATCACGGCCGATGCCCAGGTCGTGGATTTCGGCAATCTTGATGACGCCTTCCGGGTTGATCACAAAGGTGCCGCGCAGTGCCAGGCCTTCTTCCTCGATCATCACGCCGAAATTGCGGGTGATGGCGCCGGTCGGGTCACCGATCATCGGGTAGGTGATCTTGCCGATGGTGTCCGAGGTGTCGTGCCAGGCCTTGTGGGTGAAATGGGTGTCGGTGGAAACCGAGTACACCTCGACGCCCAGCTTCTGGAACTCGGGGTAGAAATCAGCCATGTCGCCCAGTTCGGTCGGGCAGACGAAGGTGAAGTCGGCTGGGTAGAAGAAGACGATGGACCACTTGCCCTTCAGATCGGCGTCGGAAACCGGTACGAATTTGCCGTTGTGGAATGCGGTGGCCTTGAAAGGTTTGATTTCGGTATTGATGTTGGACATGACGTTTGCTCCTGGTGGGTTAGAAATTCAACATGGATTGCATGTTAGCGAGCGTCTTTTCATTGCTCCAATTGAATAAAAGAATTTGTCGGATAGTTTTTGGCTATGCAGTGGGTTTTTGGGTTTTGTTAAAACTAGTTCGAAAGTGCTAATGTTTATCCTGCAGTGGCACTACTATGGGTATCAAGCGATTTCATGTTGACTCAAATCAACTCAATTGCAGGCCATATCAGGATGATGCGCAGGATGTCGCCGCATCCCTGCGGATTCTGCGGACGATGCAACGAGGAACAGCCATGAATATTTCCAGTGCCATCGTGCACATTTCACATGCACAGCTTGAAGAAGCCTGCGCCATTTTGACCGGCATGCCCGGTGTGGAAATCCACGCCCGCAGCCCGGAGGGCAAGGTTGTAGTCACGCTTGAAGATCACGATACCAATTCGGCGGCCGATAACTACGTGGCCTTGCACCGTATTCCTGGCGTTCTGGCAGTAGCCATGGTTTATCAATATAGCGACGACGAGTCAGTTACTGAGGAGGTAGAGGCGTGAAGCTCAATCGACGGGATTTCATCAAGGCCAATGCAGCTGCAGCGGCAATTTCAGCGGCCGGTCTGACCGCATCAACGGCAGCCGAGGCGGCCGGCAAGGACGATATTCGCTGGGACAAGGCGCCGTGCCGTTTCTGCGGTACCGGTTGCAGCGTGCTGGTCGGTACCCAGGACGGCCGCGTTGTGGCCACCCAGGGCGACCCGGAAGCTCCGGTCAATCGTGGTCTTAACTGCATCAAGGGTTACTTCCTTTCGAAGATCATGTACGGCAGCGATCGTCTGAAGACGCCAATGCTGCGCATGAAGGATGGCAAGTTCGACAAGAACGGCGACTTCGCACCGATTTCCTGGAAACAGGCTTTCGACATCATGGAAGAAAAGGCCAAGGCAACGCTCAAGGCCAAGGGGCCGAACGGCCTGGCGATGTTCGGTTCGGGCCAATGGACGGTGTGGGAAGGTTATGCTGCCTCCAAGCTGATGAAGGCTGGTTTCCGTACCAACAATCTTGATCCCAATGCGCGTCACTGCATGGCCTCGGCCGTCGCCGGCTTCATGCGCACCTTCGGTATCGACGAGCCGATGGGCTGTTACGATGACATCGAGCATGCCGACGCCTTCGTGCTGTGGGGCTCGAACATGGCCGAGATGCATCCGATCCTGTGGACCCGCATCACCGACCGCAAGCTGTCGAACAAGGGGGTCAAGGTTGCCGTGTTGTCGACCTTCGAGCATCGCTCTTACGAGCTGGCCGACATCCCGATGATCTTCACGCCGCAGACCGATTTGGCGATTCTGAACTACATCGCCAATTACATCATCCAGAACGGCAAGGTGAACCAGGCGTTCATCGACAAGAACGTCAATTTCAAGAAGAGTGCGACCGATATCGGTTACGGCCTGCGTCCGACGCATGCGCTTGAAAAAGATGCAACGAGCAACGGTTACCCCGGCGCAGATGGCAAGCCCAAGGGTGATACCGGCAAGTCCGAGGGGATTTCCTTCGAAGACTACAAGAAGTTCGTTGCTGACTATACCGTCGAGAAGGTTTCCAAGTTGTCCGGCGTGGCACCGAAAGATCTCAAGGCGCTGGCCGAGCTGTATGCCGACCCGAAGGTCAAGGTTGTTTCTTTCTGGACGATGGGCTTCAATCAGCACACCCGTGGTACCTGGGCCAACAATCTGGTCTATAACATCCACCTCCTGACCGGCAAGATCTCCGAGCCGGGCAACAGCCCGTTCTCGCTGACCGGCCAGCCGTCCGCCTGTGGCACAGCACGTGAAGTGGGTACTTTCTCGCATCGCCTGCCGGCCGACATGGTTGTGACCAACCCGGAACACCGCAAGCATACGGAAGAGCTGTGGGGCTTGCCGGAAGGCACCATCCCGGACAAGATCGGCTTCCATGCCGTGGCCATGGCGCGCGCGCTCAAGGATGGCAAGGTCAATTTCTACTGGCAGCAGTGCAACAACAATATGCAGGCCGGTCCGAACATCAATGAAGAGCTTTATCCGGGGTGGCGCAAACCGGAAAACTTCATCGTTGTTTCCGATCCGTATCCGACTGTTTCGGCCATGGCGGCCGACCTTATCCTGCCGACCGCGATGTGGGTCGAAAAGGAAGGCGCTTTCGGTAACGCCGAGCGTCGTACCCAATTCTGGCGCCAGCAGGTCAAGGCACCAGGCGAAGCTCGTTCCGACCTGTGGCAGCTGATGGAGTTTTCCAAGCGCTTCAAGATGGAAGAAGTCTGGCCGGAAGAGTTGCTGGCCAAGGCGCCGAAGCTCAAGGGCAAGACGATGTTCGATGCGCTCTACGCCAATGGCGTGGTCAACAAGTTCAAGGCGAGCGAAACCCAGCCGGGCTTCGATAACGATGAAGCCAAGCACTTCGGCTTCTACCCGCAAAAAGGCTTGTTCGAGGAGTACGCTGCATTCGGTCGCGGTCATGGTCATGACCTGGCTCCGTTTGAAACCTATCACCAAGCTCGTGGTCTGCGCTGGCCGGTGGTCGGTGGTAAGGAAACGCTGTGGCGTTTCCGCGAGGGCTACGACCCGTATGTCAAGAAGGGCGAAGGCGTCAAGTTCTACGGCCACAAGGATGGCAAGGCAGTCGTTTTTGCGCTGCCTTACCAGCCGCCAGCCGAGTCGCCGGACAAGGAGTTCGATCTGTGGATGTCTACCGGACGCGTTCTCGAACACTGGCATACCGGTACGATGACCCGTCGCGTTCCCGAGTTGTACAAGGCCTTCCCGGATGCCGTGGTCTTCATGCATCCGGATGATGCCAAGGCCCGTGGCTTGCAGCGTGGTATGGAAGTCAAGGTTGCTTCGCGTCGTGGAGAAATCCAGTTGCGCGTTGAAACACGTGGTCGTAACAAGCCGCCGCGTGGCCTTGTCTTCATCCCGTTCTTTGATGCCGGGCGTCTGGTCAACAAGCTGACTCTGGATGCAACTTGTCCGATTTCGAAAGAAACCGACTACAAGAAATGCGCCGTCAAGGTCACCAGGGCCTGATTCGGGAATCAGCCAATAATGAATAGGCGGCCGGAGCAATCCGGCCGCACATCGGAGGAAAAAACATGAGATTTATTCCAGCTCTGGCCCTCGCTGCGACGCTGCTCCTCTCCGGAGCGGGGGGCGTTGTGGCGCAGGAAAAACTGGTCAATGAAATTGGCAACGTGACAATCGAAGGTAACTCCAAGGTTGACATGTTCCGTCCTGAGAAAGATCAGGAAGCGATTCAGCGCAATTTTCAGAAGCAACCGCCGCTGATTCCGCATAGCGTCAAGGGCTATAACATTACCCAGAACTTCAACAAGTGCATGGACTGCCATTCGAAGGAACGGGCCGAGGAAACCGGTGCGACCAAGGTTGCCAAGTCGCACTATCTGGATCGTGAAGACAAGAAGCAGCCGAACATCTCGCCGCGCCGTTATTTCTGCATGCAGTGTCATGTGCCGCAGTTCGATGCCAAGCCGCTTGTGACGAATACCTATAAACCGGCTGCCAAGAAGGGGGAATGATGAGTCTGGAAAAACGTATGCCCGCTTGGGTGCAACGCATTGGCCTGGTGACGGTCCTGGGTCTGTTCATTGCCGGTATTGTCTTCTGGGGCGGCTTTAACTGGGCGCTTGAGTCGACCAACAAGGAATCGTTCTGTATTTCGTGTCACGAGATGGAAGAAAACGTCTTCCGCGAATACCAGAATACGATTCACTACACCAACCGTACCGGTGTTCGTGCAACCTGCCCGGATTGCCATGTGCCGAAGGAGTGGGGGCCGAAGATGATTCGCAAGATCCAGGCTTCCAATGAGGTTTTGCACAAGATTCTCGGAACGATTGATACGCCGGAAAAGTTCAATGCCAAGCGTGGTCAGCTGGCTCAGAACGAGTGGAAGCGCATGAAGGCAAACGACTCGCAGGAATGTCGTAACTGTCACCGCTACGATTACATGGATTACACCGAACAGGGTAACCGTGCTGCTCGTATGCACCCGCAGGCGTTTGTCGATGGCAAGACCTGTATCGATTGCCACAAGGGTATTGCTCACCAGTTGCCGCAGATTGATCAGCATATCGGCAAGCAGAACGAAGGTGGGGTTGAAATCTCCCACGGTGAGAAACCGGCAGAAGCTGCCGAGAAAAAATAAGGTTCAGTCCTTGTTTGAAAGTCAAACCCCGGCCATGTGCCGGGGTTGTTTTTCAGGGGTGCATTTTTATCGGCGTGTGAAAAATACAAAAATTCACGCAATGGGTAGTAAATAGGCCGTCTTCGGTCAAGACATCCATAAAAAGATATGCTACTTTTAATGCGCTGCCGTTCCGACGGCCGGTTTTCTTAAATTTTAAACAAGTAACAGGAGGCACTTAGATGAATAAATCCGAGCTGGTCGAAGTTGCTGCAAAAGAAGCTGGTATTACCAAGGCTGCTGCCGAGAAGGTTTTGGCTGCAGTGATCGGGGCGGTGGTTAGCACAGTCACCAAAGGCGAATCTGTAACGCTCGTTGGTTTCGGTACCTTCAAGTCCGCGAAGCGCGCTGCGCGCACCGGCAAAAACCCAAAGACTGGTGCAACGCTGAAAATTCCGGCAACTACTGTGCCGAAATTTACGGCAGGTACGGCGTTCAAGGCATCCGTTGCGGCCAAAAAAACTGCTGCCAAGAAAAAATAATCCGGTATCACCTAATGCGGGGCTCCCTAACATGAGGGCTCCGCTTTTTACTTTACGATGACTAATCAAAATCCCGAAACTCCGCTTGAAAATACGCCGTCTGCGCCTCCGCCCAACGACAATCGTCGTCGCCTGCGCGAGCTTCTGTCCATTCCCGAGCGTGATCGGACAGATGAGCAGTGGGATGAAATCATCGAACTTGAAATTCAGCTTGCTCCCGGCAATCGCATCTCCGGCAATGAGCCTCAAGGCAATGGCGGCGGTATACGCCAAGGCCGTACAGGCGGTGGTGGCGGTGGCGCTCCGGGTCAGCAGCAAAAGAAAAACCATCGTCCGCGCACAAATAACAACAATAACAACCGTCGACCGCGTCAAAACAAACCATCATCTGGCGGCGGGACTCCGGCCTGATTTCATTGCCTCACTCCCGTGAGTCATCGAGCGTGCGGTCATGCAACAATTTGATTTGATTATTGTCGGAGGCGGTCTGGCCGGCGCCAGTCTGGCTATGGCGCTGCGTGATACGCGCTTGCGCATTGCCCTGGTCGAGGCCCAGCCTCCCCACGCATCGGCCGAGTGGGATGCGCGCATTTATGCGATCAGCCAGGCAAATGTCGCTTTCCTTGAAGAAATTGGCGCCTGGAAAAACTTGAAGCTTGATCGAGTGGCGCCAATCAAAGCCATGCATGTGCATGGCGATGCCGGGGGGCGCCTTGAGTTTTCCGCTTTTGAGGCCGGCTTGTCTGAGTTGGGCCAGGTTCTCGAATCCTCCGGGATGGCTTGTGAGTTCTGGGAGAATGCCAAGCGCCAGAGTAATCTCAGTCTTTTTTGTCCGGCACAGCCGGCTCAGCTTGAGTTTCGTCACGATGCTGCGGTGCTTTCGCTGCGTGACGGCACGGTGCTGTCTGCACGCCTTCTGGTCGGCGCCGATGGGCGCGACTCATGGGTCAGGCAGGCGGCCGGCCTGGCGGCTGTCAATACGCCATACCATGACAAAGGTCTGGTGGCTAATTTCGTGACTGAAAAACCGCATCGCAACATTGCTTATCAGTGGTTTCGCGATGATGGTGTTCTGGCGTATCTGCCTTTGCCGGGAAATCGCATTTCAATTGTCTGGTCGACGCCGGATCAAAAGGCGGATGAGCTTCTGGCATTGACACCTGAGGCCTTGTGCGACCGTGTGGCTGAGGCTGGTGAACATGTGCTCGGGCGACTTGATTGTCTGACGCCGGCGGCTGCCTTCCCGTTGCGTTTGATGCGGGTGCCTCAAACCGTGGCGCCGCGTCTGGCTTTGGTGGGTGATGCCGGGCATGGGATTCATCCGTTGTCCGGACATGGAATCAATCTGGGTTTTCAGGATGCGCGTGAATTGGCGGCCTTGCTTGCCGCTGCACAACCTTGGCACGACATCGGGAATGAGCGTTTTCTGCAGCGCTATCAGCGTGCCCGTCGTGAAGAAACGGTATTGTTGCAGACGACGACCGATGCGCTTTGGCAGCTTTTTCGAAAGGCGCCATCATTCATGAAGCCGCTACGTAATTTGGGCATGAGCGCCACCAATCGCCTGCCGTTCGTAAAAAATATCCTGGTCCGTTACGCCCAGGGAATCCTCTAGGAGAATCGCATGTTTAAAAAGCTGCTGCCGCTCGTTGTTGCGGCTGTTTTCGTTTCAGCAGCCGCTGCTGATGAGGCCGACATCAAGCGTTCCATGGAGGCCAAGCTTGGCACCAAGGTGGAAAGTGTCAGCAAGTCGGGTTATCTCGGCCTCTACGAGGTTTACGCGGACGGCACCATTTTCTATACCGACGACAAGTTGACCGCGATATTGGTCGGTGGGCAGTTGATCGATGCCAAGACGATGAAGAACGTCACCGATGAGCGGATGAAAAAGCTGACCGCCATCAAGTTTGGCGAATTGCCACTCGAGCGAGCCATCAAGCAGGTTCGTGGGGATGGCAAGCGTGTTCTGGCAACGTTCGAGGATCCGAATTGCGGTTATTGCAAGCGTCTGGCCAAGGATTTGTTGAAGCTGGAGAATGTTACGGTCTACACCTTCCTGTACCCGATTTTGTCGGAAGACTCGGTGCGTAAATCGAAGCAGATCTGGTGTTCGGCGGACCGCGCCAAAGCCTGGAATGACTGGATGATCGATGGCAAGGCGCCGGCCAGCAAGGAAGATTGCGATACGACGGCAGTCAGCAAGAATCAGGAGTTCGGCCGCAAGTTGAACATTACCGGCACGCCGACCATGTTCTTTGCCGATGGCGAGCGGGTGCCTGGCGCCATGCCGCTGGCGCGTATCGAGCAAAAGCTGGCTCAGACCAAGTAAGGTCCCTGTCTTCGGGGTGAGATAGAGCCTTGTCATTCTGCCATCCCGAAGGCATGATCGCGGAATGGCAGAGTCTCTCTCTGGTGTTCGTGGGTTGCCCGGTGTCTGGTCGCAAAAGCGCCTGATTCTGGTGTTCGTTGCCGCACTCTTCGTGGTGACGGGGTTGCTGGGTTTTGTGCTGGGCGAGAGTTATCTGGCCGCCGAGCGACAAGCTGAAACCAATGCCCGGAATATTGCCGGGGTGCTGGAAGCGCGGTTGGGTTCGACGATACGTCGCATTCATGCCGACCTGGAGCATCTTGCAGCCGTTTTGCCCCGTCAGGCAATGAGTCCGGATGCGGCTGCCTCGTACAAGGAATCTGTCAGTCGGGAACTGGCTTTGTACGCGGCGCGCTTTCCCGAAATTGTCGGATATCGTGTTGTGGCGAATACGGGCGAAGTTATCCACGCCTCTGAGGTCTCGTTTCAGCCTGGGAATGTCTCAGGCAATACGGTGGACAGGGATTATTTTCAGGCGTTGAAAAATGATCCAGCCCTTTCGCTGGTTTTTTCCGGGGTCGTGAACGGGCGAATATCCGGGCGCAATATCATGATTATTGCAGTCCCGGTGCGTGGGCATTCAGGAGAGTTTTTGGGCTTGGTCATGGCGCCGCTCGATTTGCGCCATTTCCAGCAACTGTTCGATGCGGTTGATCTTGGGCCGAACGGCGTGATCACCTTTCGCCGGAGTGATGATGCGCGCTTGGTGCTGCGTCGTCCGGTCCGGCCGGATACGATCAATCAGCAGGTGCAAAACAATCCACTCCATCTGCGTGTTGAAAGCGGAGATCCTGCGGGAATCATTCGTTTTCGGGCGGCGCTTGACGGTGTTGAGCGGATTTATGCTTACCAGCGAATTGGTGCTTACCCATTTTATGTGGCAGCGGGCGTAGCTACTGCCGATTATCTGGCCGCTTGGTACCGGACGGCAGCGCTGGCTGGGGCGTCGGCATTGCTGCTGGCGTTGCTGCTGCTTTTTGCACTGCTTCGCGTGATGCGCCTTGAGCGGGAAGAGGCTGTCAATACACAGCGGTTGGGTGACAGCGAGGCGCGTTACCGCATGCTGGCTGACAATAGCCATGACGTAATCTGGACGCTGGATATTCCCAGCTTGCGGTTTACGTATGTCAGTCCGTCCGTCGAGCGTTTGCGTGGCTTTACCCCGGAGGAGGTGATGGCGCAGCCGCTTGAAGCCTCGCTTGTGCCGGAAAATGCGGCTCAGGTCGTCGGTGAGATTGCCCAGCGTGTCAAGCGCATCATCGGGGGGGAGGCTGCGGCACGGGTTGTTACTGGCGAACTGGATCAGGTTTGCAAGAATGGCAGTGTCGTGGCCACGGAAGTCGTGTCCAGCTATTTGCTCGATGCCGATGGTGTGCCGCGGACCATTCTGGGGATTACCCGTGATGTCGGGGCGCGCAAGGCGGCGGAGCAGGCGCTGCGTGATACCAATCAGCGTCTGCATGCCCAGATTGATGAAATTGAGCGGCTCCAGTCGGCGCTACAGGAGCAGGCTGTGCGTGATGGTCTGACCGGGCTTTATAACCGCCGCTATCTTGATGAAACGCTTGAACGTGAAGTCTCGCGGGCGCGCCGCGAAGGACATCCGCTTTCCCTGGTCATGCTTGATATTGATTATTTCAAGCGAGTCAATGACACCTATGGACATCAGTTTGGTGATGAAATCCTGAAGGCGTTGGGGGCTGCCTTGCTGCTCAATGTTCGGGCGGAGGATGTGGCTTGTCGCTTCGGTGGCGAGGAATTTCTCATCCTGTTGCCCAATATGCCGCTTGAAGCGGCTCGTGGCCGGGCTGAGTCCTGGCGCCAGTTGGTCGAAGCGCTGGCGATCGCCCATGGTGAATTTACGGTCAACTTCACCATTTCGCTTGGAGTTTCGGCTTATCCCGAGCATGGCAAGACGCCGGATGACCTGACGCGCTGCGCCGATCAGGCCCTTTATCGGGCCAAACATTCCGGGCGCAACTGCGTTGTCGTCTTTGGTAGCGAAGTCGCCTGAGCCGACTCGTTTCCAGCGCATTTTTCCCTTCGTTTCTTTTCTGAATTAAAACGACGGCATGACTGTCGAGGGCATTTTTTTGCCTCGGCGGAACTCCTTATAAGTCACTTTAAGTCTTTAAATTCCCCCTTTGATTTATAAGGGAAAATTTTCAATAAAATTACCTTGCGAAGTGCGGCTAAGTCCTTGTTGCATAAGAAAAAATCCCAATTTTTCTATTGACTGGTGAGGTTCGTTGCTCTAAAGTGGGTAAACGTGTTGAAAAGTGGGTAAACGGGGGGCGACGCAGGGATGTTTGAAGGGGCTACAGCACTCAGTCTGGATGCAAAGGGGCGGCTTGCCATACCGGCAAGGTATCGCGAGCCCCTGCTTGCGGCCGCTGAGGGTTCGCTCGTCCTGACGGCGCATCCACATCGCTGCCTGCTGCTTTACCCGTCGCCGGCCTGGCAGCCGATTCGTGACCAGATTCTCAAAGGCTCAAGCCTCAATCCGGCGATTGCTTCGATCAAGCGCGTGCTGGTCGGTAATGCACGTAGCGAAGAGCTTGATTCGGCTGGGCGCATCCTGGTTGCCAATGAGTTGCGCGAATACGCCAACCTGGGCAAGACGGTTTATCTGGTCGGCATGGGCTCGCATTTCGAAATCTGGAGCGAGGCCGGCTGGAAGGCTCAGAACGACATGGCCGCCGAGGCGCTGTCGAGTGGCGAGTTGCCGCCCGGCTTCGGGGATCTGGTGCTGTGAGCGCGGGTAGCACCCACGTCACGGTGCTGCTCGAAGAGGCGGTAGATTCCCTGGCGATCAAAGCGGATGGCGTCTACATGGATGCCACTTTCGGGCGGGGCGGCCATAGTCGCCGCATTCTTTCCTCGTTGAATGAAAAGGGTCGCCTTGTCGCGGTCGACCGCGATCCTTATGCAATTGCTGCCGGGGCGGCGATTGCTGATTCACGTTTCCAGTTGGTTCATCGTGCCTTTGGCGAAATCGGCGAAGCAGCTGCCGAGGCCGGGGTGCGCGGGGTCGATGGAATTTTGTTTGATGTTGGGGTGTCGTCGCCGCAGATCGACGACGGGGAGCGCGGCTTCAGCTTCCGCCAGGATGCGCCGCTCGACATGCGGATGGATACGACGCAGGGCGAGACGGCTGCCGAATGGCTGGCGCGTGCCGAAATAAGAGATATTACGGAGGTTATCAGGAACTATGGCGAAGAACGGTTTGCTTTCCAGATTGCAAAGAAGGTTGTGGCTGCTCGGCTCGAACAACCAATTGTCACAACAGGTCAGTTCGCGGCCCTCGTACGCGAGACCGTGCGCACCCGTGAGCCAGGGCAGGACGCGGCGACGCGCAGCTTTCAAGCTCTACGGATTCATATCAATCAAGAGCTCCGCCAGCTGGAGATAGCCCTGCCGCAGGCCCTGGAGCTGTTGCAGCCCGGTGGCCGGCTGGTGGTGATTTCCTTCCACTCGCTGGAAGATCGCATCGTCAAAAACTTCATGCGCGAGCAGTCGACCGCAGACAATCTGCCGAAGAACCTGCCTTTGCGCGCCGATCAGTTGCCGAAGCCGAAATTGCGTCTGATTGGCAAGATGATCAAGCCCTCGGCGGCCGAAGTTGCTGCCAATCCGCGGGCGCGCAGCGCCGTGATGCGGGTTGCTGAAAAAATCTGATGGTTCGCTTCAACATGGCCCTTCTCCTGATCGTCGTCATTTGTGCGCTGGGTGTCGTCACCTCGCAGCATCGGGCGCGCAAGCTCTTCCAGGATCTGGAGGGTGAGCAGGAGCGGGCGCGGCAGCTGGATGTCGAATATGGCCAGTTGCAGCTTGAGCTGTCGACTTGGGCGACACATCCGCGGATCGAGAAGATTGCTCGTGATCGCCTGCATATGGTGACGCCGGATGCGACGGGTCGGGTTGTGCCGCCCAAGTTGGTGCCGGCAGTCAAGGTCGCCAGGCCGGCGCCGAAAAAGGCGGTGCACTGATGGTCGTGCGTCGTCGTCCGCAGCGCGGTCATCGCTTCACCGAAAGCCCGGTCCTGCAATTGGCGTTGCAAGGCTGGCGTTCGCGTACGGTCGTGTTGCTGCTGATGCTCGCATTTCTGGCGCTGGTCGGACGTGCGTTTTACCTGCAGGTGATCAATAACGACTTTTTGCAGGAAAAGGGCGATTCGCGCTATCGCCGGGATATCGAGGTGTCTGCATCGCGCGGCAAGATCGTCGACCGTAACGGCGACATGCTGGCTGTTTCCACGCCGATGAAGTCGGTGTGGGCCATTCCGGGGGATGCGCGGACGATGAGTCTGCCGCAAAAACGTCAGCTGGCAGGTCTGCTGGATATGGCCCAGCGCGACCTGGATGGCAAGATCGGCTCGGATAAGACTTTTGTCTTCATCAAGCGTCAGGTGCCGCCGGAGACGGCAGACCGGATTGCCGCGCTGAAGTTGCCGGGTATTCACCAGGAAAAGGAATATCGGCGCTACTACCCGACTGGTGACATGACGGCCCACATCGTGGGCTTTACGGGCGTTGACGACAAGGGTCTTGAAGGGGTCGAGCTGGCCTTCCAGCAAAGCCTGCTCGGGCATGCCGGTAACCGGACGGTGATTCGTGACCGGCGAGGCAATATCGTCGAGGATGTCGGGGCGCTCAAGCCGCCGCAGGATGGCAAGGATGTCCGTCTGGCACTCGATTCGAAAATCCAGTACCTGGCATACAGCCACCTCAAGACCGCCGTCGAGACGAATAACGCCAAGGCGGGCGGGGCCATCGTGATTGATGCGCGCAGTGGCGAAATTCTGGCGTTGGCCAACTGGCCGACCTACAACCCGAACAATCGACAGAACCTGTCCGGTGCCCAGTTGCGTAATCGTGCCATCACCGACACCTTCGAGCCGGGGTCGGTGATGAAGCCGTTTACTGCCGCCCTGGCGCTTGAAAAAGGCAAGGTTCGCTTTGATACCATCATCAATTGCGCGCCGGGCCGGATGACGATTGGTAGCGCGACCATCTCCGATGCCCATCCGCACGGCGCCCTGAGTGTGGCGCAGGTTATCCAGAAATCGTCGAATATCGGCACCGCCAAGATTGCTCTGGGTTTTCCACCCAAGGAAATGTGGGAAATGTTCGACAGCATCGGTTTCGGTCAGGCGCCGAATCTGGGCTTTCCGGGCGAAGTGAATGGCCGTCTGCGTCCCTGGAAGAACTGGCGTCCAATCGAGCAGGCGACGATGTCCTACGGTCACGGTATTGCCGTCAGCCTGGTTCAGTTGGCGCGCGCCTATACCGTTTTTGCCCACGATGGCGAGTTGATGCCCTTGTCGCTGGTCCGGGTTGATGAAGCGCCTGTGCGGGGCGTCCGGGTTTTTTCGCCGCAGACCATGCGTGAAGTGCGGGCCATGCTTGAAATGGCGGTGCAGCCGGAAGGTACCGCCCCGAAGGCGCGCGTTCCCGGCTATCGCGTCGGTGGCAAGACCGGGACGGCCTACAAGGTCGAAGGCGGCGTTTATGCCCGCAAATATGTTGCTTCGTTTGTCGGCGTCGCGCCGATCAGCGAGCCGCGTCTGGTGGTTGCCGTGATGATTGACGAGCCTTCGGGTGGCGCCCACTACGGTGGCGACGTGGCTGGCCCGGCTTTTTCCCAGATTGCGGGTGGTGCATTGCGCACCATGGGCGTTCCTCCTGATGCACCGTTGCAGGTGCCTGATGCCAATGGCGGAAAGAGTACCCTGTGAGTACGCCGCGTGAAATTCTTGATCGTCTGGAGAGCTTGGGCGTTGTGCCCCGTGGCGTTGCCGACGATAGCCGCCAGGTGGTGCCGGGCGATATCTTCCTGGCCTATCCGGGCGATCTGGCCGATGGTCGTCGTTATATCGACAACGCTATTGAGCGCGGTGCTGTTGCCGTCGTTTGGCAGCCGGGCGACGGTTTTGCCTGGAATCCGGCGTTGACCGTGGCTAACCTTGCCGTCGATGCCTTGCGCCCGCTGGCTGGACCGCTGGCGCATGCCGTTTATGGGCATCCGAGCGAAGGGTTGTCGCTGATTGCGATTACCGGGACCAACGGCAAAACAACGATCAGCCAGTTTGTCGCACGCGCTTACGCCAAGCCTTGCGCCGTGATCGGCACCTTGGGTGCCGGGTTTCCGGGAGCGTTGGTTGAAACCGGGTTCACGACGCCGGAAGCAACGACCTTGATGCGCTACCTGGCCGATTTCCGCGAACAGCGCGCGGCCGCTTGTGCGCTTGAAGCCAGTTCGATCGGTATCGAAGAAGGACGGATGAATGGTGCGCGCGTCGATATCGCGATTTTCACCAATTTCACCCGCGATCACCTCGACTACCACGGCAGCATGGAAGCTTATGCCGCAGCCAAGGCCAAGCTTTTTGCCTGGCCGCGCCTGCGCACGGCGATCATCAATCTCGACGACGAACTTGGTTTGAAGCTGGTCCGTGAAACGACGGCGATGCGGGTTCTCGGCTACGCCATTGGTGAAGCCAAGCGCGACTTTCCGGCGCTGGTCCGGGCAGAAGAACTGGTTGAAACGCCGTTCGGCCAGCGCTTCATGCTGGTTTTGCCGAATGGTCGGGCGGTCGTCGATACGGCCCTGGTCGGGCGTTACAACGTCTCGAACCTGCTCGCCGTAGCCGCTGTGCTGCACGATGGCGGCATGCAGGCCGGCGAAGTGGCGCGCCGTATCGCCGAACTGACGCCGCCGCCGGGACGCATGGAGCGGATCGGTGGCCATGGCGAACCGCTGGTTGTCGTCGATTACGCACATACGCCGGATGCGCTGGAAAATGCACTGGGTGCCTTGCGCTCGGTGGCCGATGCGCGTGGCGGACGTCTGGTCGTGGTTTTTGGCTGTGGCGGCGATCGCGATAAAGGCAAGCGTCCGCAAATGGGCGGCGTTGCCGAACAGCGTGCCGACCATGCTCTGGTCACCAGCGACAACCCGCGCAGCGAAGCACCGCAGGCAATCATCGACGATGTGCTGTCCGGCATGACTGAGGCTGACGTTGAAGTCGACCGGGCCGTGGCCATCCGTCGTGCCATCCTCGAAGCCGATCAGCGCGATGTGATCCTGCTGGCCGGCAAAGGCCACGAGACCTATCAGGAAGTCGCTGGTGTGCGGACGCCGTTTTCGGATGTCGAGCAGGCTCAGGCAGCCCTCGCGCTGCGTCATACCATTTCCCAGGAGGTGAGCGCATGAACTGGCTGCTCTCGCAGGTTGCCAACGCAACGGGCGGTCGCATGATCGGCGCCGATGTTGCCCTGACCGGTATTTCAAGCGACACCCGCGGCATTGGTCCGGAACAGTTGTTCGTCGCCTTGCGCGGAGAACGCTTCGATGCGCACGATTTTCTGGCCCAGGCCGCGACCAGTGGCGCAGCCGCGTTGATGGTGGCCGATGCCAGCCGTGTGCCGGCCGGTATTTCGGCTGTCGTGGTTGACGATACGCGCCTGGCGCTTGGGCTTCTCGGCGCGGCATGGCGCGCCACGTTCGCTTTGCCGGTTCTGGCTGTAACCGGTTCGAACGGGAAGACGACGACCAAGGAAATGATTGCCGCCATTCTCAAGGCGCAATTCGGCGACGATGTGCTGGCGACGCGCGGCAATCTGAACAACGACATCGGCTTGCCGCAGACGCTGCTTGGCCTGAACGCCACGCATCGGGCCGCCGTCATCGAGATGGGCATGAATCATCCGGGCGAGATCGCCTATCTGGCGCCGCTCGGCGCGCCGAATGTGGCGCTGGTGACCAATGCCCAGCGGGCTCACCTGGAAGGCATGGGCGATCTCGATGAGGTTGCCCGCGAAAAGGGCAGCATTTTCACCGGCCTGCAGCCGAATGGCGTCGCCGTGATCAATGCCGACGATGCCTACGCTGCGTTGTGGCGCGCGATGGCCGGCGAGCATGCGGTTCGTACCTTCGGGATCGATCATCCGGCCGATGTCTATGGCAAGGTCAGCCAGCATGGTCTCGAAACCAGCCTTGAACTGATTGCACTGGAAGGCTCTGCCACTATCCGCTTGCGCATCCCCGGTCGGCACAACGCCGGCAATGCCGTGGCTGCCGCTGCCGCCTGCCTGGCTGCCGGAATCCCGCTGGCTGCCGTTGTTGCCGGGCTGGAAAGCTTCACCGGTGTGAAGGGGCGTTTGCAGCGTCGCGCCGGGAAAAAGGGCGCCGAAATCCTTGACGATACCTACAACGCCAATCCGGACTCAGTGCGTGCCGGGATCGACGTGCTGGCGGCCACCATCGGTCGCAAGCTGCTGGTGCTCGGCGACATGGGCGAAATCGGCGAAGCCAGTGCGCAATATCACGATGAAATCGGCGGCTACGCCAAGAGCCAGGGCATCGACCGGCTGTTCGCGCTGGGCGATGCGGCGCAGACCGCGGTTCGCAATTTCGGCGAAGGTGCCCGGCATTACTGCAATGTCGACAAGCTGATTGCTGCGGTCGACAAGGAATTGGGCGAAGAAACCACCGTACTGGTCAAAGGCTCGCGCTTTATGAAAATGGAGCGGGTGGCCGATGCCCTCGCTGCCGTTGCAACCCCAGAGGAGAAACACTGATGCTGCTGGCTCTGGCCCAATGGCTCGCGCAGGACGTTCGCTTTTTTAACGTCTTCAACTACATCACCCTGCGTACCGTGCTGGCCACGATGACGGCGCTGCTGATTTCCTTCGCCGCCGGTCCCGGCGTGATCCGCTGGCTGGCGGCCAAGAAAATCGGCCAGGCAGTGCGTACTGATGGCCCGCAGACGCATTTGGTTAAATCCGGTACGCCGACCATGGGCGGCGTGCTGATTCTGATCGCCATTGGTATCACCACCTTGCTGTGGGGCGATTTGACCAATAAATACGTGTGGACCGTGCTGATCGTCACGCTCGGGTTTGGCATCGTCGGCTGGTACGACGACTGGAAGAAAGTGGTTTATCGCGATCCGAAAGGCTTGTCGGCCGGCTGGAAGTATTTCTGGCAATCGGTGCTTGGCCTCGGCGCGGCGCTGTTCCTGGCTTACTCGGCCAAGTCCGGCGCGCAAACTGAATTGATCGTGCCTTTCTTCAAGACTGTGGCTTACCCGCTGGGCATCATTGGCTTCATCACGCTGACCTATTTCGTCATCGTCGGGACCAGCAATGCGGTCAATCTGACCGACGGCCTCGATGGCCTCGCCATCATGCCGACGGTGATGATCGCCGGTGCCTTTGCCATCTTCGCTTACGTCACCGGCCACGCCGTGCTCGCCAAGTACCTGTTCATCCCGTATGTGCCGGGGGCGGGCGAGCTGTGCATCCTGCTCGGCGCCATCGCCGGTGCCGGGCTCGGCTTCCTGTGGTTCAACGCCTATCCGGCTGAAGTCTTCATGGGCGACGTTGGCGCGCTGTCACTCGGCGCGGCGCTCGGTACCGTCGCCGTCATCCTGCGTCAGGAAATCGTGCTGCTGATCATGGGCGGCGTGTTCGTTGTCGAAACGCTGTCGGTGATGCTCCAGGTCAGCTACTTCAAATACACCAAGAAAAAATTCGGCGAGGGCCGTCGCATCCTGCGCATGGCCCCGCTGCATCACCATTTTGAACAAACCGGCTGGAAGGAAACGCAGGTTGTGGTCCGCTTCTGGATCATCACCATCATGCTCGTCCTGGTCGGCCTTTCTTCGTTGAAGCTGCGCTAATGGAACTTCGGGGCAAACGCGTACTGGTGATCGGGCTCGGCGAGTCCGGACTGGCGATGGCCAAATGGCTGCATCGCCAGGGCGCTGTCGTGCGCGTTGCCGATACGCGCGACAACCCGCCGAACGTCGAGGCACTGCAGGCCGTTGCGCCCGGTGCTGAACTGATCGCTGGCCCGCTCGGTGACGCAACGTTTGCCGGCATGGAGATTGTCGCCTTGTCGCCGGGCGTGCCGAAAGCGACGCCGGCGATTGCCGCGGTCGACCTGCCGCTGATCTCCGAAATCGAACTCTTTGCCGCCGGTGTCCGCGACCAGGTGCCTGCGTCGCAAATCATCGCCATCACCGGTAGCAACGGCAAGACGACGACGACGGCCCTGACCGCCCATTTGCTCAACGGTGCAGGTGTCCCGGCGATTGCCTGCGGCAACATTTCACCGTCGGCGCTCGACGCGCTGATGGATGCGCAGGATGCCGGCACCTTGCCGCAGGTCTGGGTGGTCGAGTTGTCGAGCTTCCAGCTGGAAACGACGCATCATCTGAATGCCGCTGCGGCGACGGTCCTCAATGTCTCGGAAGATCATTTGGATCGTTACGCCGGCAGCATGGCCGAATACGCCGCAGCCAAGTCCCGTGTCTTCCAGGGCAAGGGCATCATGGTGCTGAATCGTAATGACGACTGGTCGATGGCCAACGGGCGTTGTGGGCGCAAGATGGTTACTTTTGGTCTGGATGCCGCGCCACGCGCACTGGACTTCGGTCTGGTCAACGGGGCGATCACCCTCGGTAAAACAGCGCTTGTCGCGGTCGACGCACTGAAACTGGCCGGATTGCACAATGCCGCGAATGCCATGGCCGCGCTGGCGCTCTGCCAGGCAGTGGGTGTTGAGGTCGAGCGTCTGCTTGCCCCGCTCAAATCCTTCGCCGGCCTGCCGCACCGGGTTGAAACCGTGGCAGAAATCGGCGGTGTGATTTACGTCGATGACTCCAAGGGCACCAACGTCGGCGCAACGCTGGCCGCCATCGAAGGCATGGGGCGCAAAGTGGCCATCGTGCTCGGTGGCGATGGTAAGGGGCAGGATTTCTCGCCGCTTAAGCCGGCGCTGGAAAAGCATGGTCGCGCCGTCGCCCTGATCGGCCGCGATGCCGCTGCAATCGGCATGGCGCTTGAAGGCAGCGGTGTGCCGACCCGCATTCTCGGCGACATGGAAGCCGCTGTCCGCTGGTTGTCGGCCCACGCCGAAGCTGGTGATTGCGTGCTGCTTTCACCGGCTTGCGCCAGTCTCGATATGTATCGCAACTATGCGCACCGGGCGGAAGCCTTCATCGCTGCCGTGAAGGGGTTGTCAGCATGATGATCGGCGCGCTCGACGCTCCCCGTCGCCAAGTGGCTGAAATTGACTACGCCCTGCTGTGGAGCGTGCTTTTTCTGCTGTTCAGCGGCTTGATCATGGTTTACTCGGCCTCGATCGCGATTGCCGAAGCCGGCCGCTTTACCGGCCATCAGCCGGCCTATTACCTGGTCCGTCAGGGCATTTTCCTGTGTATCGGCCTGGTGGCCGCCGCCGTGACTTTTCAAGTGCCGCTGACCCTGTGGCAAAAATACGCCCCTTATCTTTTCATGATCGGTGCCCTGCTGCTGGCGATCGTGCTGATTCCCGGCCTGGGGCGCGATATCAACGGTGCGCGCCGCTGGTTGCCGCTCGGTTTCGTCAATCTGCAGCCTTCCGAGCTGATGAAACTGTTTGCCGTGCTCTATGCCGCCGATTACACCGTGCGCAAGATCAACGTCATGCATGATCTGAAGCAGGCTTTTCTGCCGATGTTCGGTGCGATGGTGATTATCGGCATGCTGCTGCTCAAGGAGCCGGATTTCGGCGCCTTCGTCGTGATCATCTCGATCGCCATGGGCATTCTTTTCCTCGGTGGCCTCAAGGCCCGCCTGTTCGCCATGCTGATCGTCGGCCTGCTGATTGCCTTTGCCGTGATGATCATCGTCTCGCCTTATCGCCGCGACCGGGTCTTCGGCTTCATGGATCCGTGGGCCGATGCCTTTGGGCGCGGCTACCAGTTGTCGCACTCGCTGATCGCTTTCGGACGTGGTGAACTGTTTGGCGTCGGCCTGGGCGCCAGCGTTGAAAAATTGTTCTACCTGCCCGAGGCCCATACCGACTTCCTGCTGGCCGTCGTCGCCGAGGAACTCGGCTTCTTTGGCGTGATCGCAATCATCGGCCTGTTTGCCCTGGTGGTGCAGCGCGCCTTTGCCATCGGTCGCCAGTGTGTCCAGTTCGACCGCCTTTATCCGGCGTTGGTCGCCATGGGCATGGGCATCTGGTTCGGCGTCCAGTCCTTCATCAACATGGGCGTGAACATGGGCTTGCTGCCGACCAAGGGCCTGACCCTGCCGCTGATGAGCTTCGGCGGTTCCGGCATCCTGGCCAATTGCGTGGCGCTGGCCATCCTTCTTCGCGTCGATTGGGAAAATCGCCAATTGATGCGCGGAGGCAAGCTATGACGCGGTGCCATGTGAATTCGCATCAGTTGGCGATTTCGTCGCAGGCTAACCCGTCGCAGCCGGTGTTAAGCGCGCAGCGCGGCCGTAGACAAAACCGGCTCCTCATGCGCGGAGGCAAGCTATGAGCAAGACACTGTTGGTCATGGCCGGTGGTACCGGTGGCCACATTTTCCCGGCGCTGGCTGTTGCCGAAAAAATGCGTCAGTCCGGCTGGCGTGTTGTCTGGCTGGGTAATCCGGACGGGATGGAAGCGCGTCTGGTGCCGCAGCATGGCTACGAAACGGTGTGGATCAAATTTGCCGCCCTGCGCGGCAAGGGGCTGATGCGCAAGCTGCTGCTGCCGATCAACCTGCTGCGCGGCTTCTGGCAGGCACTGGGCGCCATCCGCCGGGTCCAGCCGGATGTCGTGCTCGGCATGGGCGGCTACATTACCTTCCCCGGCGGGATGATGGCGGCGCTGCTTGGCAAGCCGCTGGTCGTGCACGAACAGAATTCGGTCGCCGGTCTGGCCAACAAGGTGCTGGCCGGTGTGGCCGACCGCGTCCTGACCGGCTTTCCGGAAGTGCTGAAAAAAGGCAGCTGGCTGGGCAATCCGGTACGTCCGGAAATCGCCGCGCTCAGCGGGCCTGAGGCGCGTTACGCCGAGCGGAGCGGCGCGCTGCGTTTGCTGGTGATCGGCGGCAGTCTCGGGGCCCAGGCGTTGAATGAAATCATTCCGCAAGGCATGGCTTTGCTCGGTGCCAACCAGTTGCCGCAAATCGTCCATCAGGCGGGCGAAAAACATCTCGATGCGCTGAAGGCCAACTACGCCGCGGTGGGTGTCGAGGCGCACTGCGTTTCATTCATCGAGGACATGGCCGGTGCCTACGAATGGGCCGATCTGGTTATTTGCCGTGCCGGCGCGTTGACCGTGGCAGAGCTGGCCGCGGTTGGCGTCGCGAGCATCCTCGTGCCCTTCCCGCACGCCGTGGATGATCACCAGACCGGGAATGCCAAATTCCTGGTCAATGTCGGCGGCGCTTTCCTGCTGCCGCAAACCGAAATGACGCCGGACAGCATTGCGCTGATCCGCAATTACAGCCGTAGCCAGTTGCGCGAAATGGCCATCAAGGCGCGCAGCCTGGCCAAGCCCGCTGCGACCGAGGAAGTCGCCAATGTCTGCGCGGAGATCGCGAAATGAAACATAAAGTCAAACATATCCACTTCGTCGGTGTCGGTGGCTCGGGCATGAGCGGCATTGCCGAAGTGCTCGCCCACCTCGACTACACCGTGACTGGCTCCGACCTGGCAGCCAGCGCGACGACCCGCCGCCTTGAAGGCGAGGGCGTCAAGGTGACGATTGGTCATGCGGCAGAAAATGCGGCGGGCGCCGATGCCGTGGTGATCTCGACGGCGGTCAAGGCCGATAACCCGGAAGTGATTGCCGCCCGCGAGCGCAAGATTCCGGTCGTGCCGCGCGCCCAGATGCTGGCCGAACTGATGCGCCTGAAGCACGGGATCGCCATCGCCGGAACGCACGGCAAGACCACGACGACCAGCCTGGTGACCAGCATCCTGGCCGAAGGCGGCGTCGATCCGACCTTCGTCATCGGCGGTCGGCTGAATGCGGCCGGCGCAAACGCCCGTCTCGGTTCCGGTGATTTTCTCGTCGCCGAGGCCGACGAGTCGGACGCATCCTTCCTTTTTCTGTCGCCCGTGGTTTCGGTGGTCACCAATATCGACGCCGACCACATGGAAACCTACGGCCATGACTTCGAGCGTCTCAAGGGGGCTTTCGTCGATTTCCTGAATCGCCTGCCGTTCTATGGCGTCGCCGTGCTGTGCGGCGAAGATCCGAATGTGCGCGCGATCATGCCGCAGGTGCCGAAGCAGATCATTACCTACGGCCTGAGCGATGCCTGCAATTTCTACGCTGAAAACATCGTCGCCGCCGATGGCCAGATGCGCTTCGACTGCGTTCGGGTCAATGGCTCGGTGTCGCGCCTGTCGATCACGCTGAATCTGCCGGGTATCCATAATGTGCTGAATGCCCTGGCGGCGATTGCCGTGGCGACCGAGGTGCAGGTGTCCGACCAGGCCATCGTCAAGGCGCTGGCCGAGTTCAAGGGGGTTGGCCGCCGCTTCCAGCGTTACGGCGAAGTCGCGCTGCCGGCCGGTGGTCGCTTCACCTTGGTCGATGATTACGGTCATCACCCGGTTGAAATGGCCGCGACGCTGGCTGCCGCCCGCGGTGCTTTTCCCGGTCGTCGCCTGGTGCTGGCTTTCCAGCCGCATCGCTACACGCGGACGCGCGATTGCTTCGAGGATTTCGTCAAGGTGCTTGCCACGGTCGACGTGCTTTTGCTGGCCGAAATCTACGCCGCCGGCGAAGCGCCGATTGTCGCTGCTGACGGTCGCTCGCTGGCCCGCGCCTTGCGTGTTGGCGGCAAGGTTGAACCCGTATTTGTTGAAGATATTGCGGCCATGCCGCAAACGATCATGGATGTCGCCCGCGATGGCGACGTGGTGTTGTGCATGGGCGCCGGTTCGATCGGTGCTGTGCCAGGCAAGGTGGTGGAGTTCAAATGAGCGGTTTTGGTAAAGTCGCAGTCCTCTTCGGCGGAACGTCCGCCGAGCGCGAGGTCTCCCTCAACAGCGGTTCGCGCGTATTGGCCGCCTTGCAGGGCCAGGGCATCGATGCCCATCCCTTCGATCCGGCCGAGCAGCCGCTCGATGCCCTGAAAGGCTATGACCGTGCCTTCGTCGCCTTGCACGGTCGACATGGTGAAGACGGCACAATCCAGGGCGCGCTCGAACTGATGCACATCCCTTATACCGGTTCCGGCGTCATGGCTTCTGCTTTGGGTATGGACAAGTTCCGCACCAAGTTGCTGTGGCAGGCTGCGGGCTTGCCGGTGCCGGATTACGCATTGCTGACGGCGGACTCCGATTTTGCCGACGTCGAGGAAGAGCTTGGTTTGCCGATTTTCGTCAAGCCGGCCCACGAAGGCTCTTCGATCGGTATCAGCAAGGTCAAGGAACACGACACGCTGCATCTGGCCTACGCCGAAGCCGCCAAATACGACTCGCTGGTGATTGCTGAAAAGGGCGTCATGGGCGGCGAGTACACGGTCGGCATTCTGGGTGACCAGGCACTGCCGATCATCAAGATCGAGCCGGCCTCCGAGTGGTACGACTACGAAGCCAAGTACAACCGCGACGACACCCGTTATCTCTGCCCCTGCGGCTTGCCGGAAGCCAAGGAAATGGAAATCCGCAAGGGCGCGCTGGAAGCCTTCCGCATTCTCGGCGGCCGCGGTTGGGGGCGGGTTGATTTTCTGATGGACGAGGCGGGTAACCATTACTTTCTCGAAGTGAATACCGCACCGGGCATGACCGATCATTCGCTGGTTCCGATGGCTGCCCGTGTGGCGGGCATGGAATATCCGGCATTGGTGCGTCGTGTGCTCGAACTGGCTACCAACGACTGAGACGCCACATGTGGAATAAACCGCACCTGCTGACTGCAATCGCCGACCTGCTGATTCTCGCAGCGTCGGCTGCATTGCTGGCGGCGGGTGCTGTCTGGCTGGTTCGCGTGCCGTCCTTGCCGGTGCGTCAGGTGGTTTTTGCCGATTCGCTGGCGCATACCCGCCGGATCGAAATCGAGCAGGTGTTGCCGGCGGTGATGAAGGGCAATTTCTTCAGCATCAATCTGGATCAGGTGCGTGCCACGCTTGAAAAGCTGCCTTGGGTGCGGCGCGTTGAAGTGCGTCGGATCTGGCCGGAAAAGCTCGAAGTGAAGGTTGAGGAACATCGTCCGGCGGCACGCTGGGGCGAGGCGCGTGGTGAGTTGGTCAACTCCTACGGTGAGGTTTTCTCTGCCGTGCTGGCCGAGAGCGAGACGACCGCTTTGCCGCTGCTTTTCGGGCCGCAGGATACCGCGCCGGAAGTGTTGAAGCGCTATGGCGAGTTTGTCGCCAATTTCAAGGTGCTCGGTGAGCGGCCGGTGCAGGTCACGCTGTCGCCGCGCCTGGCCTGGCAGTTGAAGCTGGAAAACGGAATGGTGGTGGATATCGGCCGGGAACAGCCGAAATCGCCGGTAGGCGTGCGCTTGCAGCGATTTATCGAAATTTATCCGGAGGCTGTCGCCAAGCGTGCGAATCGGCCGGCGGTCGTGGATTTGCGTTATCCGAATGGCTTTGCCATGCGGATGGCCGGTGAAGTGAAGGGAAAGTAATCAATGAGCAGGGATAACAAGGATTTGGTCGTCGGGTTGGATATCGGCACTTCGAAAATCGTCGCGCTGGTTGCCGAAATCAACCAGGAAGGCAGCCTTAATGTGATTGGCATGGGTTCGCAGGATTCACGCGGCCTGAAAAAAGGTGTCGTGGTCAACATCGAGGAAACCGTGCATACGATCAGCCGCGTCGTGCAGGAAGTCGAGCTGATGGCTGATTGCAAGGTCAAGGATGTGTATACCGGGATCGCCGGCAGCCACATCAAGAGCTTCAACTCGAACGGCATGGTCGCGATCAAGGACAAGGAAGTGACGCCGGCCGACATCGACCGCGTGATCGAAACCGCCAAGGCGATGCCGATTCCGGCCGATCAGGAAATCCTGCACATCCTGACGCAGGAATTCGTCATCGACGGCCAGGACGGCATCCGTGAGCCGATCGGCATGAGCGGCATGCGCCTCGAAGTCAAGACGCACATCGTGACCGGTGCCGTTTCTGCGGCCCAGAACATCGTCAAGTGCGTGCGTCGCTGCGGTCTGGAAGTGAATGATCTGGTGCTGCAGCCGCTGGCCTCGAGCTACGCTGTGCTCTCCGAAGATGAAAAGGATCTCGGCGTCTGCCTGATCGATATCGGCGGCGGTACGACCGATTTGGCCGTGTGGACGCAAGGTGCGATCCGTCATACCTCGGTGATTCCCATCGCCGGCGACCAGATCACCAACGATATCGCCATGGCGCTGCGCACCCCGACGCGCGAAGCCGAAGACATCAAGTGCAAGTACGGCTGCGCCCTGTCGCAGCTGGCCGATGCGGCCGAGACGATGGAGGTTGCCGGGGTCGACGACCGCCCAAGCCGTAAATTGAGCCGTCGTGCGCTGGCCGATGTGATCCAGCCGCGCGTCGAGGAACTGTACGAACTGATCCAGAACGAACTGCGCCGCGCCGGTTTCGAGGAGGTTCTTTCCTCCGGCATCGTGCTGACCGGTGGTGCCAGCGTCATGCCGGGCATGGTCGAGCTGGGCGAAGAAATTTTCCACATGCCGGTCCGTCTGGGCAATCCGAAGTATTCGGGCAGCCTGGCCGATGTCGTGCAGAGCCCGCGCTTTTCAACCGCTTTCGGTCTGCTGCTTGAAGCGCAGGCCCAGCGTAAACGGGGCCAGAAAATTCAGGACAAGCAGGGCATCAAGGATGTCCTGGTCGGTATGAAGTCGTGGTTTGCCAAGAATTTCTAAACAATTTTTAACGGTTTTTCAGAGGAGGTAGTCATGTTTGAGATCATCGAGAAGGACGAAGAAGTCGGCACGATCATCAAAGTGTTCGGGGTCGGCGGTGCCGGTGGCAATGCTATCGAGCACATGATTCGCGAAGGTGTGAACGGCGTTGAATTCATTGCCGCCAACACTGACGCACAAGCACTCGGCCGCAATGCGGCGTCGAGCAAGTTGTCGCTCGGCGAGAGTGGCCTGGGTGCTGGCGCCAAGCCGGAAAAGGGCCAGGAAGCGGCCATTCAGCATCGCGAAGACATCCGTGCCGCACTGCAGGGCGCGCACATGGCTTTCATCACGGCCGGCATGGGCGGTGGTACAGGTACCGGTGCCGCACCGGTTGTGGCTGAAATTGCCCGTGAAATGGGCATCCTGACGGTCGGCGTCGTGACCAAGCCGTTTAGTTTCGAAGGCAACAAGCGGATGAAGTCCGCCGAAGCCGGTATTGCTGAATTCTCCAAGCACGTCGATTCGCTGATCGTCATCCTGAATGACAAGCTGATGGAAGTCATGGGCGACGACGCCGATGTCGACGATTGCTTCAAGGCAGCTGACGACGTGCTGAAAAACGCCGTTGGCGGTATTGCCGAAATCATTACCTACCCGGGTCTGGTCAACGTCGACTTTGAAGACGTCCGCACCGTGATGGGCGAAATGGGCCGTGCGATGATGGGTTCTGCCGCTGCCGCCGGTGTCGACCGCGCACGCATCGCAGCCGAACAGGCCGTGGCTTCGCCGCTGCTCGAAGGTGTCAATCTGTCCGGTGCCAAGGGCGTGCTGGTCAATATCACGGCAGCCAAGGGCGGCCTGAAGATGAAGGAAGTCAACGAAGTGATGAACACCGTCAAGGCATTCGCTGCTGAAGACGCACACATCATCTTCGGCGCGGTCTACGACGAATTGATGGGCGATTCGCTGCGCGTCACCGTTGTTGCCACCGGTCTCGGCCAGGCCGTTGCCGTGCGCAATCGCCAGACGTTCGAAGTGATCAATACGCCAGTTATGGCCGCTACCGGTACGCACGATGCCATCGGCTTCTCGAGCAGCCCAGCCATCGATTACAACCAGATCGCCGATGTCCCGGCTGTTGTGCGCAAGCGCAATGTGACGGTTGAAGCGCTGGCCAACAGTGGTGTCGACCGTTACGACATCCCGGCATTCCTGCGCAAACAAGCAGACTGATCGCTTGCCACTTCTCTGAAAAAGGCGGCGGCGCGTTGTGTTACAATGCGCCGCTCCCCTAATTATTCAAGCACTTGCATGCTCAAGCAACGCACGCTCAAGACAGTTATTCGCGCCTCAGGTGTTGGCCTGCACGGCGGTGTCAAGGTCAATATGACCCTGCGCCCGGCTGCGCCCGATACCGGCATCGTCTTCCGTCGCGTCGATTTGCCGGAGCCCGTTGATATCCCGGCCCGTGCCTTCATGGTGGGTGATACGCGCATGTGCTCCTGTCTTGAAAAGGACGGGGTGAAAGTCGGCACCATCGAACACCTGATGTCGGCCTTTGCCGGTCTCGGTATCGACAATGCCTGGGTGGACCTGGATGCGCCGGAAGTGCCCATCCTTGACGGTTCGGCTGCGCCGTTCGTTTTCCTGATCCAGTCTGCTGGCATCGAGGAACAGAACGCGGCCAAGAAATTCATTCGCGTTACCCAAACAATTGAAGTTCGCGATGGTGACAAATGGGCCCGTTTCGAGCCTTATGATGGTTATCGCCTGGCTTTTTCCATCGTTTTCAACCATCCGGCGATCGACAAATCGGCCCAAAAGGCTGAAATCGATTTTGCCGAACAGTCCTACACCCGTGAAGTGGCCCGGGCGCGCACCTTTGGTTTCATGCAGGAAGTCGAATACCTGCGTGAAAACGGTCTGGCGCTGGGTGGTGGCCTCGAAAATGCCATCGTGCTTGATGAGTTCCGTGTGCTGAACCAGGATGGTTTGCGCTACGGCGATGAGTTCGTCAAACACAAGATTCTCGACGCTGTCGGCGACCTCTATCTGCTCGGCAGCCCGCTGCTTGCCGCCTATTCGTCGCACAAGGGCGGTCATGCGCTGAATAACCAGTTGGCTCGTGAGCTGCTGAATCACCAGGAATCCTGGGAGTTCGCAACTTTCGAACAGGCTGAAAACGCCCCGGCCGGTGTGACGCGCTGGCTGAACCAGCCCGCCTGATTCCGCAGGAAAATCGCCGAACTCCCGCTGTCCCCGATAGCGATGCCTTGAGCTTGTTTGGCCGAGACTTCGACGTACGCCAGGCTCTTGCCTGAATTGTTTTCCTGAGATTTTTTCGGCCTGCCGTGTGCGGCTGAAGCCCTGCGATGTGGCCGTTATTCCCGTTTTGCCGAACTCGCCAGCAAGGCATCGATTGCCGCACGCAAAGAGCCTTTTGGCATGTTTTCTGCCGTCGACCGCAGCACCTCGCAAGCCGTTCTGGAGAGTGGCTTTTGCGTTGAAGGTGTTGATTGGAAAAGATTTTCGCGGGGTTGAACTTTTACTTCGAGCTCGTTACACTGCGCCCCACCTTTGCATAACTCGCTGCATAAACGCTGGCTCATCTGGCGGATTTTGGCAGCGACCGCGCCATTATCGGCGTGGATAACAATCTTCCCCGACTTGTAATTGGCAACGCGTGCAGCGTGGCGAAACCCCGCCGGGGCAATCGCTTCGAAGCGGCGCGAGAGCTTGAGCAACAGGCGTGCGTGAGCCATCAGCCGGCTGGCGTTGGCGTCGCTGTCAAGGTAGTGCTCAGGCCCGTTGTACATGGAGGAGTTTCAATGCAGATTATTTTGGTTTCGCGTCATTTGAAAGCAGCGCGAACGATCACCATTATGCCTCGTCATGTCGTTGCGGGGCTGGCTCTCTTTGTTTCGCTGGTGGTTCTGACCTCGCTGCTGTTTTCCTGGTTGTCCGTTCACTGGCGTCTGCCGGTGGTTGAAAGACTGATCCTTTCGCTGCAGCAGCAAGAAACGCAGAAGACGCAGGATTATCTGAGCAACAACCTGTTGCTCATGGCGACGCGTCTCGGTGAGTTGCAAGCCAAGGTGGTTCAGCTTGATACCCTGGGTGAGCGTCTGGCCGGCGTGGCCGGGATCAAGCTCGATGTGGTGCCACCGCGAAAACCGTCGGGTGCAGGCGGTCCCTACGTGCCTGCCCCGATGACAGCTGCCGAGTTGCAGCGGGAAATCGACCGACTGGCGGGAAATGTCGAGCATAGTGCCGACGATCTTTCTGTTCTGGAATCACGCTTGCTCGAAAAGCGCGTCAAGGAGCGCCTGTTGCCGACGACACTGCCGGTCAAGAATGCAGCTTATGGCTCGCCGTTTGGCCATCGCAGTGATCCGATTGCCGGCTTGCGTGCCATGCACGAAGGGATAGATTTCAATGCCGAAATCGGTACGCCGGTTGTCGTCGCTGCCGATGGCGTCGTTCTTTCGGCCGCCTACCATGCTGAATTCGGCAATCTGGTCGAGGTCGACCATGGCGAAGGGCTGGTTTCTCGTTATGCTCATCTTTCCCGGGTCGATGTGCCGGCCGGCAAGCTGGTCCGTCGCGGCGAGCAGCTGGGGGCGGTCGGCAATACGGGGCGCTCGACGGGCGCCCATCTGCACTTCGAGGTGCGCATGCTGGGGGTAGCCCAGAATCCGGCACTTTTCCTCAAGCAGGGGAGTGAGTTCGCACAACTCAAACGGCGTTGAGCGGCTTATTCTAAACCCTTGATTTAGGTCGTCATCGTCATGCCGGGGGAGCGTGCTAGAATCCGCGCTTTGCCGCACCCCGCGCAACCACATTTCATCGCGATGATATCCGGCCTACTCAAAAAGATTTTCGGCAGCCGCAACGATCGGCTCGTTAAACAATATTCCCAGACCGTCAAGCGTATCAACGCGCTTGAGCCTTCGCTCGAAGCACTGAGCGACGAGCAGCTGCGGGCGAAAACGGACGAGTTCCGTCAGCGCCACGCCAACGGTGAATCGCTCGACGACCTGTTGCCCGAGGCCTTTGCCGTGGTCCGCGAGGCCGGCAAGCGCGAATTGGGCATGCGTCACTTCGACGTCCAGATGATTGGTGGCATGGTGCTGCATTACGGCAAGATCGCCGAAATGCGCACCGGCGAAGGCAAGACGCTGGTCGGCACGCTGCCGGCCTACCTCAATGCCATTTCCGGCAAGGGCGTGCACGTCATTACGGTCAACGACTACCTGGCCAGCCGCGATGCGGAGTGGATGGGGCGTCTGCATCGTTTCCTCGGTCTGAGTGTCGGCGTCAACCTGTCGCAGATGGATCACGAGGCCAAGCAGGCCGCCTACGCGGCCGACATCACCTACGGCACGAACAACGAGTTCGGCTTCGATTACCTGCGTGACAACATGGTGTACACGCCGGGCGAACGCGTTCAGCGCCAGCTGAATTTCGCGATTGTCGACGAAGTGGACTCCATTCTGATCGACGAAGCGCGTACGCCGCTGATCATTTCCGGCCAGGCCGAAGATCACACCGACCTTTATCTGCGAATGAAGGATGTCGTGCCGAAATTGACCCGCGCTGCCGAAGAAAAGGCCGAGGGCGATTACTGGGTCGACGAAAAGGGCCATCAGGTCCATCTTTCCGAAGCCGGTTACGAGCATGCCGAGCAACTGCTGGCCGAGCATGGCCTGCTGGCTGAAGGCGCCAGCCTCTACGACGCGGCCAACATCACGCTGATGCATCACCTGAATGCAGCGTTGCGCGGCCTGACGCTGTTCCACAAGGATCAGCACTACGTTGTGCAAAATGGCGAAATCATCATCGTCGACGAGTTCACTGGTCGCCTGATGGCCGGTCGCCGCTGGTCCGATGGTCTGCACCAGGCGGTGGAAGCCAAGGAAGGCGTCCAGATTCAGTCGGAAAACCAGACGCTGGCCTCGATTACTTTCCAGAATTATTTCCGGATGTACAGCCGCCTGTCCGGCATGACCGGCACGGCCGATACCGAAGCCTACGAATTCCACCAGATCTACGGTCTGGAGACGGTTGTCATTCCGCCGCACCGTCCGATGGTGCGCAAGGATATGAACGATCTGGTCTATAAGACTGCCGACGAAAAGAACGCAGCAATCATTGCCGACATCAAGGATTGCGCCAAACGCGGCCAGCCGGTGCTGGTCGGCACGACCTCGATCGAAGCCTCCGAGTTGCTTTCCGGCCTGCTCGACAAGGAAGGCTTGGCGCACAACGTGCTCAACGCCAAGCAGCACGCCCGCGAAGCGGAAATCGTCATTGAAGCCGGTCGACCGGGTGTGATCACGATTGCCACCAACATGGCCGGTCGGGGTACCGACATTGTGCTGGGCGGCAGCATCGAAAAGGCAACTTCGGCAATCAAGCATGACGAATCGCTGCCCGAAGCCGAGCGCGAAGCCCGCATTGCAGCAATGCGCGCCGAATGGCAGAAGTCGCACGATCAGGTGCTGGCGTCCGGCGGTCTGCACATCATCGGTTCCGAACGCCACGAATCGCGCCGCATCGACAACCAGCTGCGCGGTCGCGCCGGTCGTCAGGGCGATGCCGGTTCTTCGCGCTTCTACCTGTCGCTCGACGATCCGCTTTTGCGCATTTTTGCTGGCGAGCGCCTGCGCGCCATCATGGACAAGCTGAAAATGCCGGAGGGCGAAGCGATCGAGCATCCGCTCGTTACCCGCTCGCTGGAATCGGCACAGCGCAAGGTCGAAGCCCGCAACTTCGATATCCGCAAGCAGCTGCTCGAATACGACGATGTCTCGAACGACCAGCGCAAGGTGATCTACCAGCAGCGTAACGAGCTGCTCGAAACCGAGGATATTGCCGAGACGATTACCGCCATGCGCCACAGCGTGATCGGCGATATTTTCCGTACCTATGTGCCGGCCGAGTCGGTTGAGGAACAGTGGGACATGGAAGGCCTGGAGCGTGCGCTGGCGGCCGAGTTGCTGATCGTCGCACCGGTCGCAGCATGGTTCAAGAGCGAGCCGACCCTGTCCGATGAAGAAATTCTGGCCCGCATCACCCTGGAAGCCGATCAGGCTTACCAGGCCAAGATCGATCTGGTCGGCAGCAACTCCTTCCAGCAGTTCGAGCGCAATGTGATGTTGCAGAGCCTCGATACGCACTGGCGCGAGCACCTGGCGGCCCTCGACCATCTTCGCCAGGGTATCCACCTGCGCGGCTATGCCCAGAAAAATCCGAAGCAGGAATACAAGCGCGAAGCTTTCGAGCTTTTCGAAGGCCTGCTCGACCTGATTCGCAAGGAAGTCACCCGCGTTCTCTTTACCGTGCAGATTCGCTCGCAGGAAGATGTCGAGGAAACGGCGCCGCATGCCGATGTCCAGAACGTCCAATACCAGCATGCCGGTTATGATGAAGCCTTGGAAGGTTCGACCGACGAGGCGGCGGTTCCCGCGCCATCGGATGCCGGCCCGAAGGTTGGCCGAAACGATCCTTGTCCTTGCGGTAGCGGTAAAAAATACAAACATTGCCACGGAAAACTGTCCTGACCCCCCAAGGCACCCACGCGGTGCCTTGATGCTTTTGGAGCCACGAGAATGCCAGTCAATTACAGCACGCCATCTGCCGATCAACTTTTTCCCGTACCGGGCATTCGTCTCGGCGTTGCCGAAGCCGAGATTCGCAAGAAAAATCGCCGCGACCTGACACTGGTTGCGTTGGATGCAGGGTGTTCTGTGGCGGGCGTGTTCACGCAAAACCGTTTTTGTGCTGCGCCGGTCCAGCTTTGTCGCAACCATCTGGCCGGCGGCAAGGAAATTCGCGCGCTGGTCATCAACACCGGCATTGCCAACGCCGGTACCGGCGAACCGGGGCGTCAGGCAGCGCAGGAAACCTGCGAAGCCGTAGGGGCCATTCTCGGTATCGCTGCCGACCAGGTGCTGCCATTTTCGACCGGCGTCATTCTCGAATTGCTGCCGGTCGAGCGCATCAAGGCCGGTTTGCCGGCCGCGCAGGCCGACCTGAAGGCGGACAACTGGTACAACGCTGCGCACGGCATCATGACGACCGACACCATCGCCAAGGCTGCCTCGCGTGTTGTCACGGTCAACGGTAAAAAAGTGACCATTTCCGGCGTCTCCAAGGGCGCCGGCATGATCAAGCCGAATATGGCGACGATGCTCGGTTTTGTCGCCACCGACGCCGGCATTGCCCAGCCGCTGCTCGACGAACTGGTCAAGGAAGCGGCCGATGCGTCGTTCAACTGCATCACCGTCGATGGCGATACCTCGACCAACGACTCCTTCGTGATGATCGCTTCCGGTCAGTCAGGTGCCAGTTTCAAATCGACCAGCGATGCCGGTTGGGCCGAGATCAAGGCGGCGCTGATCGCAGTTTCCGTCGAACTGGCCCAGGCCATCGTGCGCGATGGTGAAGGCGCCACCAAGTTCATTACCGTCGCCGTCGAAGGCGGCAAGGATGTCGAAGAGTGCCGCAAGGTCGGGTACGCCATCGGCCATTCGCCGCTGGTCAAGACGGCCTTCTTTGCCTCCGACCCGAATCTCGGCCGCATCCTGGCGGCCATCGGTTACGCCGGAATTGCCGATCTCGACGTCGATGGCGTCAAGGTCTGGCTCGATGACGTGCTGGTCGCCGAAAAGGGCGGACGTGCCGCAGCCTACAAGGAAGAGGACGGCGCACGTGTAATGGCCCAGGCGGAAATCACGGTGCGGGTTGATCTCGGTCGGGGCGCTGCGCAGGCCAAGGTTTATACCTGCGATTTCTCCTACGACTACGTCAAGATCAACGCCGACTACCGCAGCTGATCAACGCCCCATGGCCACCGACATCCGCCGTGATCTGGCCCGCAACACGCTGGCCATTCTCTGTATTCTGGGTTTGATCGGTCTGTCGCTGTGGGTGTTGCGGCCATTTCTCGCGGCCACGGTCTGGGCGACGATGATTGTTGTTGCAACCTGGCCGGTGTTCAAGTCGCTTGAGCAGCGCCTTGGCAATCGACGTCTGCCGGCGATTGTCCTGATGTCGCTCGGTATGCTGCTTCTGCTGATTTTGCCGTTGTGGCTGGCGATCGATACCATTTCTGGGCATTCAGCACAGTTGACCGCAGCAGGTCGGGCGCTGGCCGAAAATGGCTTGCCTTTACCGCCGGACTGGGTCGCTGGTTTGCCCTTGTTTGGTGAAAAGCTGGCAAGCGCCTGGCGTCAGCTGGCAGCGGCCGGCACCGCCGGTATCATGACGGAAGTCATGCCCTATGCTGCCGATACCGGCAAGTGGGTACTCGCTCAGGTGGGTGGCCTCGGCGGCATGCTGATCCAGTTCCTGCTGGTCGTGACCATCGCGGCAATTCTCTATGCCGGCGGTGAGAGTGCGGCCCGCATGGTGCTGCGTTTTGGTCGCCGGCTGGCCGGGGAGCGTGGCGAGAATTCGATCATTCTTGCCGGGCAGGCGATTCGCGGCGTGGCGCTGGGGGTTGGTGTCACGGCCATTGTCCAGACCGTGCTCGGTGGTCTCGGGCTGGCGATTGCCGGCGTGCCGTTCGCCTCCTTGCTCTCGGCCTTGATGCTGATGTTCTGTATCGCCCAGATTGGTCCGATGCTGGTCCTGCTACCCGCCGTCGGCTGGATGTACTGGACCGGTGATACTGGCTGGGCGACCGCCTTGCTGGTGTGGAGCCTGATTGTCGGCACGCTGGACAACTTCCTGCGTCCGATGCTGATCAAACGTGGTGCTGATTTGCCGCTGCTGCTGATCTTTGCCGGCGTGATCGGCGGCATGCTGAGCTTCGGCCTGATCGGCATTTTTGTCGGTCCGGTGGCGCTGGCGGTGACCTATACCTTGCTGCTCGCCTGGATCGAGGATGCGCTGGGCAAGGACGAAGTCGAGGGCTGAGCGCTTCAGGCCCGACGCAGCCGGATCATCCTGAACCAGCCGCCGGCCAGTGCTGCTTCGTCACTTTCAAGGCTGAATTCCGGCCTGGCATCGAGTAAGTTTTCAAAGACCACGTCAAGTCGGGTAGCGATGCGTCGCATCAGCGGGTTGGCTATCCGGCGCAGCAGGGCGCTTTGGCCGCGACGCAGGAATTTGTCGAAAATCAGTACGCTGCCACCCGGCCGAACGACACGGGCGATTTCCGCCAGGCAGTCGGCCGGTTCCGGCACAACGGCCAGGATCAGGTGCAGCACTGCCGCATCAAAACTGTGATCGGCGAAGGGCAGGCGCTGGGCGTCGCCCAGTGTTGCAGCGTAGTCGCGGTGAGCGCCACGTGGCAGGCTGCGGCGCAGCATTGCGTGATTCAGGTCCAGCCCGATGTATTGGTGAGCGGCTGGCAGGTGCGGCAGGTCCAGCCCGGTGCCGACCCCCGCCAGCAGAATTCGACCCGGCATCGGCGGCAGTGCGGCCAGGCTGCGTTGCCGGGCGCCCTGCGTGGCGCGGATCAATAGCGCGTCGTAGAACGGCGCGATCAGCGTGTAGCTGTGCTTCAGGCTCAATGCAGTACGCGCGGCGTGGCGAGTACGAATTCAGGAATCTCGGCCTCGAAATGGGTGCCGTCCTCGGCCACCATCTGGTAAGTCCCCTTCATCGTTCCCAGCGGCGTCGGCAAGGCCGTGCCGCTGGTGTATTCGAAACTTTCACCCGGCTTGAGCAGCGGCTGTTTGCCGATCACGCCCAGCCCACGGACCTCCTGCACCTCGTTGTTGGCGTCGGTAATGATCCAGTGGCGTGAAATCAGCTGTGCCGCAACTTCGCCGGCGTTGGTGATGGTGATGGTGTAGGTGAAAATGTAGCGCTCATTGTCCGGGTCGGACTGTTCCGGAATGAATTGCGGCACAGGATGAATCGTGATTCGGTACTTGTTGGCGTTGGGCATGGGATAATTTCGTCTGTTTTTGTTTAGGGAAGTACCATGTCTGCCAAAGATTTCGTAATCGCACCGAGCATTCTGTCCGCCAATTTCGCCAAACTGGGCGAGGAAGTGGCCAACGTCATCGCCTCGGGGGCGGACTGGATTCACTTTGACGTGATGGACAACCATTATGTTCCCAACCTGACCATCGGGCCGCTGGTTTGCGAGGCAATTCGCCCGTGTACCGCAGCACCGATCGACGTGCATCTGATGGTCAAGCCGGTCGACCGCATCATCCCCGATTTTGCCAAGGCCGGGGCCAATATCATCACTTTCCACCCGGAAGCCTCCGATCACGTTGATCGCAGCCTGTCGCTGATTCGCGATGCCGGTTGTCAGGGCGGTCTGGTTTTCAACCCGGCAACGCCGCTTGATTACATGGATTACGTGCTCGACAAGATCGACGTCATCCTGCTGATGAGTGTCAATCCCGGCTTCGGTGGCCAGAAATTCATTCCCGGCACGCTGGCCAAGGCGCGTCAGGCACGGGCCAAGCTCGACGCCTACGAGAAGGAAAGCGGTCGCCGCATTCGTCTGGAAATCGACGGTGGCGTGAATGTCGCGAATATCGCCGAGATCGCTCGCGCCGGAGTCGATGCCTTCGTCGCCGGTTCGGCCGTCTATGGTGCCGGCAAGGACAGCGACCCGCATCGCTACGACACGATCATCGGCGCGCTGCGCAGCGAACTGGGCAAGGTCTGATGTATTTCCAGTCGGTTACCTTCGATCTCGACGGCACGCTGCTCGATACCATTGCCGACCTGGCCGAAGGTTGCCGGCTGATGCTGGAGGAAATCGGTGCGCCGCCGCGTACGCCGGCTGAAGTGCACAGCTTCGTCGGCAAGGGCATGGCTGTTCTTGTCGAACGCTGCCTGACGCATGGCGGGCAGCCGCCGTCGGAAGCGCAGATGCTGACGGCCATAGATGCCTTCAAGCGGCACTATGCTGCGGTCAACGGTCGTTTGACCCGGATTTATCCCGGCGTCAGCGAAGGCCTTGAAGCCTGGAAGGCCAGTGGCCTGAAGCTGGGCGTCGTGACCAACAAACCGGCGATGTTTACCGACGCGCTGCTCGATCATGTCGGCCTGCGTCATTACTTCGAGGTCGTCGTTTCCGGCGATACGACGGCGCACAAGAAGCCGCACCCCGAACCCATCCTTTATGCCTGTCGAAAACTCGGCGTTGATCCTCGCTTCAATCTGCATATCGGTGACTCGAAACACGACCTTCATGCCGCTCGTGCGGCGGGGTGTTCGGCCTACGCCGTACCCTACGGCTACAACGAGGGTGAGCCGGTGGACAGCGCAGATTGCGATGCGCTAGTATCCGACCTGCTCGCCGCCTGCCGGCAAGCCCTTACTATCAAAGACCTCCATCACAAATGACGACTCTGCAATTCTGGAACGATTGGCATGGTTGGCGTCGCTGGCGCCCCTGATCTCCTTTCGCGCGCCGATCCGGCGCAATGCACCAGAACGCAGTACCCTGTCATTTCCGAGGCTTCCCCATGACTGAAACCGAATTCAATTCGCTTGCCGCGCAAGGCTACAACCGTATTCCTGTCACGCTGGAAACGTTTGCCGACCTTGATACGCCGCTTTCCATCTACCTCAAGCTGGCCAACGGCCCTTACACCTATCTGCTGGAATCGGTGCAGGGCGGCGAACGTTTCGGACGCTATTCGATCATCGGCCTGGCTTCGCCGACGCGCATCGTCGTGCATGGTCACCAGGTGCTGGTGCTGACCGGCAACCGCATTGCCGAGCGTGAGGACGATACCAATCCGCTCGAATTCATCGGCAAGTTCATGCAGCGTTTCCGCGCCGCACCGCAAGCCGGCCTGCCGCGTTTCTGCGGCGGTCTGGTCGGTTGCTTCGGCTACGATACCGTGCGTTATGTCGAAACGCGCCTGACCCGGACCCAAAAACCGGGCGATCTGGGAACGCCGGATATCGGCCTGCTGTTGTCGGAGGAAATCGCCGTCGTCGATAACCTGTCGGGCAAGCTGACCCTGGTTGTCTTTGCCGAGCCGGGCTTTCCCGGTGCTTACCAGAAAGCCCGCGCACGGCTGAAAGAGCTACTCGCCAAACTGCGTACGCCGGTCACCATCCCGAGCGAGCAGCCGGTGCAATCCGAAGCGGCAGTCTCTGTTTTTGGCGAGGCAGCGTTCAAGAAGGCCGTCCTCAAGGCCAAGGAATACATTACCGAAGGCGACGTGATGCAGGTCGTCCTGTCGCAGCGCATGACCAAGCCGTTCCACGCCAGTCCGCTGGCGCTGTACCGCACCCTGCGCAGCCTCAACCCGTCGCCCTACATGTTCTACTTCGATTTCGAGGATTTCCACGTCGTCGGCGCTTCGCCGGAGATTCTGGTCCGACTCGAAGGCGAGCGCGTTACCGTCCGGCCGATTGCCGGTACACGCAAACGCGGCGCCTCGCCGGAAGAAGATGCCGCACTGGCCACCGAGTTGCTGGCCGATGAGAAGGAGCGGGCCGAGCACACCCAGTTGCTCGATCTCGGGCGCAATGACTGCGGCCGTGTCGCGCGCATCGGCAGCGTCAAACTGACCGAGAACATGCTGGTTGAGCGTTACTCGCATGTGATGCACATCGTCTCCAATGTCGAAGGCCGTCTGCAACCGGGGCTGGATGCGCTCGACGTGCTCAAGGCAACCTTCCCGGCCGGTACGGTTTCCGGTGCGCCGAAAGTGCGGGCGATGGAAATCATCGATGAACTTGAACCGGTCAAGCGCGGTATTTATGCGGGTGCCGTCGGCTATCTTGGTTTTCATGGCGACATGGACTTGGCGATCGCCATTCGCACCGCCGTGGTCAAGGACAAGCAACTGCACGTCCAGGCTGGTGCCGGGATCGTCGCCGATTCCGACCCGAATTCCGAATGGCAGGAAACCCAGAACAAGGCGCGTGCCGTATTGCGCGCCGCCGAGCTGGCCGAGCAGGGGCTGGATACCCGGATCGACTGAGCGTTGCTCGGCAAGCCAGCAAAAAGCCGCCCCGATTCGGGCGGCTTTTTTATGTCGACCGTAGCGCCCGGCAAACCCTGTGGCCCAAGGAAAGTGACGGATTTCCGATGGCTTGCCTGGCCGGCTGTCGGAAATCCGACGCCTGTGCTGCAGGTGTGCTTTTAATCCTGTTTTAAATCAATGGTTTGTTCTTTGTTTTCTGTTGCGTTTGGGGTGGCACGTCTCCTGCGTAGTGATAGGCGTCGTCGCCGGCCTCCGGCCTCTTCATTTAACAGGAGACAATTCATGAAACGTATCGCTTTTGTTGCTGCTTTTGCTACCGCTTTCGGCGCGGCTGCCACCCTGCCGGCCCACGCCCAGGAATCCGCCACCCTGAAAAAAATCAAGGACACCGGCAGCATCACGCTGGGTCATCGTGAATCGTCGATTCCTTTTTCCTATTACGACGACAAGCAGCAAGTCATCGGCTACTCGCACGAACTGATGCTCAAGGTCGTTGATGGCGTCAAGGCTGAGTTGAAGCTGGCCAAGCTCGATACCAAGCTGATGCCGGTGACCTCGGCCAACCGCATCACGCTGATCCAGAATGGCACGGTCGACATCGAGTGCGGCTCGACAACCAACAATACCGAGCGCCAGAAGCAGGTTGCCTTCTCGACCAGCATTTTTGTCATCGGCACCAAGCTGATGGCCAAGAAGACCGCCGGGATCAACGATTTCGCCGATCTGGCCGGCAAGAACGTGGTGACCACCGCCGGCACGACGTCCGAGCGCCTGATCCGCAAGATGAATGAAGACAAGCAGATGAAGATGAACATCATCTCCGCCAAGGATCACGGCGAAGCCTTCCTGACGCTGGAAACCGGCCGTGCCGTTGCCTTCATGATGGATGACGCACTGCTTTACGGTGAAATGGCCAAGGCCAAGCGCCCGGCAGATTGGGTGGTGGTCGGTACCGCCCAGTCCAAGGAAGCCTACGGTTGCATGCTGCGCAAGGAAGATCCGGCCTTCAAGAAGGTGGTCGATGCTGCGCTGAGCAAGGCGATGACTTCCGGCGATGCCGACAAGATCTACAGCAAGTGGTTCATGAACCCGATTCCGCCGAAGGGCCTGAATCTTGAGATGCCGATGTCGGACGACATGAAGGCACTGTTCAAGGCGCCGAACGACAAGGCTTTCGAATAAGCCGGACGGCCTTGTGAACGGCCGGCACCGCGTGTGCGGGCCGGCCGTTCATTCCCCTGCAGAGATACCCCCTGGAGCATTGTCATGCTGAATCGTTTTCTTTCCCGCTGCCTGCTGGTTGCCGCAGCCTGTGTGGCTGCTGTTCCGGCCTTTGCCGCCAAGCCCAACGTCGTGATCCTTGCGACCGGTGGAACCATCGCCGGCGCCGGCGCGGATGCCGCCAAAAGCGCGACCTATCAGGCTGCCAAGGTGCCGGTCGACAAGTTGATTGCCGGTATTCCGACCCTGGCCGATGTGGCCGAGGTACGCGGCGAGCAGGTTTTTCAGATCGCCTCTGAAAGCTTTACCAACGAACATCTGGTCACCCTGGGCAAGCGTGTCGCCGCCCTGGTCAAGCAGGGCGATGTCGATGGCATCGTTGTGACCCATGGCACCGACACCCTGGAAGAGACAGCCTATTTCCTGAATCTGGTGGTGCGCACCGACAAGCCGATCGTCGTCGTCGGCTCGATGCGTCCGGGCACGGCGATGTCGGCCGACGGCCTGCTTAACCTGTTCAACGCCGTTGGTGTTGCCGCCAGCAAGGATGCGCGCAGCAAGGGCGTCATCGTCGCGATGAATGATGAGCTGAACAGCGGTCGCGATGTGTCCAAAATGATCAACATCCAGACCGGCGCATTCAAGAGCCCGTGGGGTCCGCTCGGCATGGTGGTCGAAGGCAAGAACTACTGGTTCCGCCTGCCGGCCAAGCGCCACACCGCCAACTCCGAGTTCGATATCGAAAAAATCGACGCCCTGGCGCCGGTCGAGATTGCCTATGGTTACGGCAATACCGGCGATACGGCCTATCGTGCTTTTGCCGACAAGGGGGCCAAGGCCATCATTCATGCCGGTACCGGCAATGGTTCGGTGAGCAACCGCGTTGTGCCAGCCTTGCGTGAATTGCGCGGCAAGGGCGTGCAGATCATCCGTTCTTCGCACGTCAATGCCGGCGGCTTTGTGTTGCGCAATGCCGAACAGCCGGATGACCAGTACGACTGGGTCGTGGCGCACGATCTCAATCCGCAGAAAGCACGCATCCTGGCGGCGGTGGCGCTGACCAAAACGAATGACAGCAAGGAACTGCAGCGCATTTTCTGGGAGTATTAAGCAGGTCACAAGGCGGTGCCGGGCTGACCCGGTACCGTCCAGAGCAATATGTCCGGCCTTGAGGCTGGCGATCAATGAGGGATTCAACGATGAATTACCAATGGAACTGGGGCGTTTTCCTGCAGCCAAGTGCGAGCGGTGATGACACCTATCTCGGCTGGATGCTGGCCGGCTTCAAAATGACCATCACGCTGTCGTTGACCGCGTGGGTCCTGGCCTTGCTGCTCGGTGCGCTGGTCGGGGTGCTGCGCACCGTGCCGAACAAGGTGCTGGCCGGTCTGGCGACTGCTTACGTCGAGCTTTTTCGCAATATTCCGCTGCTCGTCCAGCTGTTCATCTGGTATTTCGTGTTGCCCGAGTTGTTGCCGACCGCGATTGGCGATGCCTACAAGCAGTCGAATCCGGTCTTCCAGCAGTTCCTGGCAGCGATGGTCTGCCTCGGCTTGTTTACCAGCGCCCGCGTCGCCGAGCAGATTCGCTCCGGCATCAATTCGCTGCCCAAGGGGCAGAAGAATGCCGGCCTGGCGCTCGGCTTCACGTTGCCGCAAACCTATCGTTTCGTGATGCTGCCGATGGCTTTCCGCCTGGTCGTTCCGCCGCTGACTTCCGAGTTCCTCAATATTTTCAAGAATTCCGCCGTCTGCTCGACCATCGGTCTGCTTGAACTGGCTGCCCAGGGTCGCCAACTGGTCGATTACACGGCGCAGCCCTACGAATCCTTCATCGCGGTGACCATCGCCTATGTGCTGATCAACGTCACCGTGATGTTCCTGATGCGCAAGGTCGAGCACCGCATTGCCGTGCCCGGCTATATCGGAGGCAAATAACATGTACGAATTCGACTGGTCTTCGATTCCCGGCGCCTTGCCCTTCCTTTGGGACGGCATGAAAATTTCGCTGGAAATTACCGCGCTCGCCGTCGTCATCGGCATTGTCTGGGGCACCTTGCTGGCCATGATGCGTCTGTCGCCGATCAAGGCGGTTTCCTTGTTCGCCGCCGGTTACGTCAATCTGTTCCGCGCCGTGCCGCTGGTCATGGTGTTGCTCTGGTTCTTCCTGATCGTGCCCAAGGCGCTTGAGCAACTGTTCGGTTTGCCGAGCGGCACCGACATGCGCCTGACCTCGGCGATGATCGGCTTTGCGCTGTTCGAGGCGGCCTACTACTCCGAAATCATCCGGGCCGGCATCCAGAGCGTGCCGAAGGGCCAGATCGGCGCTTCCTACGCGCTCGGCATGACCTACAGCCAGGCGATGCGCCTGGTGATCCTGCCGCAGGCTTTCCGCAACATGGTGCCGCTGCTCCTGACGCAAGGGATCATCCTGTTCCAGGACACCTCGCTGGTTTATGTCTCGGCCCTGGCCGACTTCTTCGGCGCTGCCTACAAGGTGGGTGATCGCGACGGTCGACTGGTTGAAATGCTGCTTTTTGCCGGCCTCGTCTATTTCGTTATCTGCTTCTCTGCTTCGCAACTCGTGAAGCATCTCCAGAAAAAATATCATCCGGCCTGACGGCCCGCCTCAAGGAGTCATTCCATGATCAAGATTGCAAATGTCAGCAAGAATTACGGTACCTTCGATGTCCTCAAGGATTGCAGCACCACGGTCAACAAGGGCGAAGTGGTCGTTGTCTGCGGCCCGTCCGGCTCGGGCAAGTCGACGCTGATCAAGTGCGTCAACGGCCTCGAACCGTTTCAGTCCGGTGAAATCATCGTCAACGGCACCTCGGTCGGCGATCCGAAAACCAATCTCTCCAAGCTGCGCTCCCACGTCGGCATGGTCTTCCAGCATTTCGAACTCTTTCCGCACATGAGCATTACCGAGAATCTGGCGATTGCTCAGATCAAGGTGCTCAAGCGCAGCAAGGAAGAGGCGATGGACAAGGGCCTCAAACTGCTCGACCGCGTTGGCCTCAAGGCGCATGCCCACAAGTTCCCCGGCCAGTTGTCCGGTGGCCAGCAGCAGCGTGTGGCGATTGCCCGGGCGCTGGCGATGGACCCGATTTGCATGCTGTTCGATGAGCCGACCTCGGCGCTCGACCCGGAAATGATCAACGAAGTGCTCGACGTGATGACCGAGCTGGCGCAGGAAGGCATGACCATGATGTGCGTGACGCACGAAATGGGCTTCGCCAAGCGCGTCGCGCACCGCGTCATCTTCATGGATCACGGCCGTATCGTCGAAGACGACAGCAAGGATGCCTTCTTCGCCAACCCGCGCTCCGAACGCGCCCAGCAGTTCCTCGCCAAGATCCTGCAGCACTGATCATGGCCGCCGCGACCCGATTTGTTCCGGTCGCGGCAATCATCGCGGTCAACCGCGTTTCCGGGCAAAAATCCACGGTTACAATGAGGCCTTCCGATGGCCGCCCATTCCATGACTGATTCCCCGCCGAGCATTCCGGTCAGCCTGCAACGGCCACACCGCGCCCTGGGCGTGGCGGCGATGCTGGTCCTTTTCCTGCTGACTGCCTTGCTGGCCTACCAAACCTCCGAACGTCAGGGGTTTCGCCAGATGCGCGACGAAGCCAGCCACCAGCTCGATGTGCTGGCGGCGGCGATCGATAGCGAAGTGACCCGGCACGCGTCGATTCCCAGCGCCGTCGAACTGAATCCCGATGTGCTGGCCCTGTTGCGTGCGCCGGAGGAAAGGCAGGACGTGCTGCAGCCGGCGGCCAATCGTTTCCTCCAGAAACTCAATGACCATCTCGGTGGCCCGGCGATTTTCGTGCTCGATACGCGTGGTCGCGTGGTCGCATCGAGCGACTGGATTTTTTCGCGCAACATGCTTGATGCCGACCTGTCCTACATGCCTTTCTTCAAGGGGGCGGTGGCCGGCATGCCGGAGCGGCACTACGCGGTCGACAACGTGCGCAACGAAGTCGGCTATTACTTTGCTTTGCCGATTCGCGATGAGCTGAATGACTGGAAGGTGATCGGCATTGCCGTCGTCAAGTCGGGCCTGCGTGAACTTGAGCGTCGCTGGCTGGCGCAGGAGGCGCCGGCGCTGATTGTCGACAACAACGGCATCGTCCTGCTCGCTTCGCCGCCGGAATGGCGCTATGCCACGATCCAGCCCAAGTCGCCCGATGTGCTGGCCAAGGTCAGCCGCGAGCAGTTCGCCGGTCAGGCGCTGGGAACGACCTCGCTCGATATTGCGATCGATGCCGCCCAGGAGGGGACGGTAGTTCGTCTTTCAAAACACTTGAAACCGGATAACGGCCCGCTGCAGGGGGCGCGTTCCTATCTGGCGCTGAGTCGCCATCTGCCCGGCACGGCCTGGCGCATCGTGGTGTTTTCGGATTTGCGCCCGGTGATGATCCAGGCCTCGACGCATGCCGCGCTGGCCACGGCAGCCAGTGGCTGCCTGCTGCTCTGGTTGCTTTATCTCAATCAGCGACGGCGCTTGCAGCGCGGGCGGGAAGAGGCGCAAGCCATGCTTGAGCAGGCCAACCAGGAGCTGGAGCGCAATGTCGAGGCGCGCACGGCCGATCTTTCCGACGCCGTGACGCGGCTGCAGCGCGAAGTCGCCGAGCGTCAGCGCGCCGAGCAAACCCTGCGTGCCGCGCAGGACGAGCTGGTCCAGGCCGGCAAGCTCGCCGTGCTCGGCCAGATGGCGACCGGCATCACGCACGAACTCAGCCAGCCGCTCGGGGCGATTCGCACCTTGTCGGCCAATGCCGTCGAATTCATGCATCGCGGCGATATGGCGACGGCCGAAAAGAACCTCGGCATCGTCGGGCAACTGACCGAGCAGATGGGCGGCATCATCACGCCGCTCAAGACCTTTGCCCGCAAATCGCCGGCCGTGCCGGCCGCGGTGGACGTGCGGCAAGCCGTCGATAGCGCGCTCTTTTTGTTCGAGCAGCGCCTGCGCAAGCAGAATGTCGCGGTCGACCGCCAATTTGGCCCGGATTCATGGATCGCCTGGTGCGACCAGAATCGTTTGCAGCAGGTGCTGGTCAACCTGATCGGCAATGCGATCGATGCGATGGCCGACGAGCCGGAGCGACGCCTCAGCTTCTCGGTCGAGCGCGCCTCTTCCGGGCAGTTGGCGCTGGCCGTCAGTGACAGCGGCAGTGGTTTTACCGAAGCGGCGCTGGAACATCTGTTCGAGCCATTTTTCACAACCAAGCAACCCGGCGAGGGGCTGGGCCTCGGGCTGGCCATTTCACGCGATATCCTGCGCGACTTCGGGGGTGACCTGATGGCCGGTCCAGCACCTGGCGGCGGGGCGCGCTTTGTCGTTCTGTTGCCGGCGTTTTCCGGCGATTCTGTGGCTGAGGAATATTGATGAAACCGCAACTTTCCGTCCTGCTGATCGAAGATGATCCGAATGTTCGCCTGGGTTGCGAACAGGCCATGCAGTTGGCCGGCATCGCTGTCGAGGCCGTGGCTTCGGCCGAAGAAGCGCAGCGCCGGATCGATGCCGATTTTCCCGGCATCATCGTCACCGACATGCGCTTGCCCGGCATCGACGGTATGGCCTTGTTGCGCTGGGTCAACCAACTGACGCCGGATTTGCCGGTGATCATCATTACCGGTCATGGTGATGTGACCCTGGCGGTTGAGGCGATGCGCTCCGGGGCCTACGATTTCATGCAGAAGCCGTTTTCGACCGGCGATCTGGTCGAGGTGGTGCGTCGGGCGCTGGAGAAGCGCGAATTGGTGCTTGAGGTCGAGTCGCTGCGCCGCCGTCTTGATCACCGTGATGATCTCGAGGCCCGCTTGATCGGTCGCTCGCCGCAAATGGCCAAGGTTCGCCAGTTGATCCTCGATGTGGCCGATGCCGCGGTCGACGTGCTGATTTTCGGCGAAACGGGGACTGGCAAGGAAATGGTCGCCCGCTGCCTGCATGATCTGTCGCGCCCCGGCCAGGAAAACTACGTGGCCCTGAACTGCGGCGGCATGGCCGACAGCCTGCTCGACAGCGAATTGTTCGGCCATGAGCCGGGTGCGTTTACCGGCGCGCAAAAACGGCGCATCGGCAAGGTTGAATACGCCAGTGGCGGTACGCTCTTCCTTGATGAAGTCGAATCGATGCCGATGGCGATGCAGATCAAGTTGCTGCGTGTGTTGCAGGAGCGGGTCGTCGAACGTCTCGGTTCGAATCAGTTGATCCCGGTGGCTTGCCGCGTTGTGGCCGCGACCAAGGAAGATCTCAAGCTGTTGTCGGACCAGCAGAAGTTTCGCGCCGACCTGTATTACCGCCTCAACGTCGTACGCATCGAACTGCCGCCGCTGCGCGAGCGGCGCGAAGACATTCCGGCGCTCTACGATGAATTCCTGCTCCAGGCGGCCAAGCGCTATAACCGGCCGCCGCCGGAACTGACCTCGGCCCATCTACGCAAGCTGATGGCACAGGACTGGCCGGGCAATATCCGCGAATTGCGCAACGCCGCCGACTGCCATGCGCTGGGTATCGGGCGCGACAAGGTCGAACTGGGCGGCAGTGGTGCCGCGCAGTCGCTGACCGAAGCCGTGGAAAACTACGAGCGGGTGTTGATCGCCAATGAACTGACGCGCCAGGAAGGCAATATTGCGCGAACCAGCGAGGCGCTCAAGGTGGCGCGCACGACGCTGCACGACAAGCTGAAGAAATACGGCCTAATCTGAGCGCCGCGGCAGCCAGCCAAGCTTGCCGAACAGCCACTCGGTCAGCCACAGGCTGAAGTAGGTTGCAAACCAGGCAAAGAGGGTGTCGGACAGGAAATGGCCACCCGGCACCATGCGAACCAGCGCGAAGACGCCGCCGAACGCCAGGCTGGCGAGCAGCCAGCGACGCCGCACGGCCGGCGCGCTGAGCCAGCCGAAGGCCATGATGAACGAAGCCGTGGCGACGTGGCCGCTGACAAACGAACAGTTTTGCTGGCATTGGTCGGCCGGGATGAAAGCCGGCGTGAATTGCTTGTTGCCGCCGAACTGCTCGATATTGACCGGCCGCGTCCGTCCGGAATGCTCCTTGAGCGTTGCGTCGACCAGCAGGATCGGCCCGGCCAGTGCGCCGGCGAGTAAGAATCCGTAAGTCAGGCGGCGCGCCCGGATGGCCGGGAAGCGCTTTGAGAAGCCGAGCAGCCAAAGCAGCAGCAGAGACACCAGCAAGCCCTGGCCGAGCCACGGCAGCCCGCGATAGGGAATGGCCAGCCACAGATCCTCGCGATTCAGCGCCCACAGGCCGTTACCGCGATAAAACAGCGCACTGGCCGCGAGATCGATCTGCGGTACGGCGATGAAGAGCACCGCAAGCAGGCCGAATGCGGCCAGTGCGAAGCGAAGTTCAGTAGCCCTTGAAGTCACGGAGCAGGTAAACATCCATATCGCGCGTTGTCTGGCTATCGAGCGGCGCTTTCAGTGTCGCCAGCTTGTCGACCGCGGCAAAGCGGCTGGCAATCTGGTCGGCCGGGTCCTGGGTGATCAAGATGGCATTCTTGCCGATCCACGGGCGCAGATCGGTGGTCAGCTTGTAATGGTCGCTGGCGATGCCGCTCGGGTTCCAACTGGCAGCGGCCGGTTTGAGGTCGCGCAATTCGTAGAGCATGTGAGCGAGCAGGGTGCGGTTGTCGGCGATCAGCACGGCGTCGGGATTGGCCTGGAGCAGCGGATGCAACTGGCGGCCCAATTCGTCCCAGCCTTGTGCCCGGCTGAAGGGGCTCTTTTTGGCCGGATTCTGGACGTCGAATGTTGCCAGCACCTGGGGCCAGTAATAGACCAGCCCGACCACGGCAATATTGATCGCCAGGCCGATGATCAGCAGGCGTTGCCGATTGCGTTGGAGCAGCCAGGCGACGGCGGCAATCGCAGCCGGGGCGAAGGCCGGCGCGGCCCAGTTGGCGTTGGCGCTACTCTTCATGGCCTGGGCTGAAACGACGATCCACAGCGGCAGTGCGAACCAGAGCAGCAGGCGTGGCCGGTCATCGCGCCAGCTTTGGCGGACTTGCGCCAGCAGAATGAAAAATACGCTGCCGAGGATCGGGCCGAAGGAAATCCATTGTGCCGCCCAGAACTCGCCCAGTGCCTTGAAGCCGCCGCCGGCTTTCTTGTTGAGCGTGATGTCGGCGGTGTGTTTCAGTGTCGGGAAATCGTTGGCGACGTTCCAGTAAAGATTCGGCGACAGGATGGCCAGCGCCAGTCCGGCTGCCAGCCAGGGTTTGGCCGAGGCCAGGCGCGGGCGATGGAAAGCAAGCAGGTGCAGGAAGGCGGCGCCGAGCCAGGCGGCCATCGTGTATTTCGAGAGCAGGCCGAGGCCGCAGAGGGCGCCGAGTAGCAGCCAGTCGCTCCAGGCATCGCTGTCCAGCGCGCGCAGGTAGGCGAGCAGGGCCAGCGTCCAGAACAGGGTGAGCAGCGCATCGGTTGAAACGAATAGGCCGAGCCAGGAGAACATCGGCAGGGTCAGCACGGCGATGGCTGACCAGAATGCCGTGCGTTCGTCGTAGAGACGACGGGCGATGGCCCAGCAGGCGGCGGCCGCAGCCGGGTAGCAGAGCATGGCCAGCGCCTTGGTGCCGAGCAGTCCGTCGCCGAACAGGGCGGTTGAGGCGGCAATCAGTGCGGCAATGCCGGGTGGTTTGGAGAAATAGCCCCAGTCGAGGTGCTGGGCCCAGGTCCAGTATTGCGCTTCGTCAATGTACAGCGTGATGCCGAGTTGCGAGACGACCCAGAAGCGCCAGGCGATCAGGATGAGGCCGAGGCCGACGAGTAGCTTGATGCCGGATTTGTTTGCAAATCCGGCGTCGACCGCGCTATTCACGTTGCCTTGTGCCAGCCTTCGTCAGCCGCCAGTGCTCGTTCCGGGCGAGCCGAATAAGAGCGGATGGTGCCGGATTCGAAGTAGATGCGGGCCAGCAGTTCGGACAGCACACCGGTGGTGATGAAGTGCACGCCGGCAATCAGGCCGCCAATTGCGACGATCAACAGCGGACGGCCGCCGATGGCTTCGCCCAGACCAAATTTGACCCAGGCCAGCCAGGCCAGCACGAGACCGGAAAGGCCGGTCAGGCCGAGGCCGATACCGCCGAAGAAGTGGCCGGGGCGGGCGCGGAAGCGCATGAAGAAGTACACGGCGATCAAATCGAGAATGACGCGGAAAGTGCGCGAAATGCCGTATTTCGAGACGCCCGCGGTGCGAGCATGGTGTGTCGTCGGTTCTTGGGCGATGCGGCGCGGTGTCGTTACGGTAGCCAGCCAGGCCGGGATGAAACGGTGCATTTCGCCGTACAGGCGCACGCTCTTGATCACGCTGCCGCGGAAAGCCTTGAGGCTGCAGCCGTAATCGCGCAGATGCACGCCGGTCATCCGGGCGATCAGCTTGTTGGCGATCTTGGACGGAATCTTGCGCAGGAACAGGCCATCCTGACGGTTCTGGCGCCAGCCGGCGACCAGGTCGAGGTCTTCGTTGATCAGGCGGGCGACCATGCGCGGGATGTCGACCGGGTCGTTCTGCAAATCGCCGTCCATCGTCACGATCACGTCGCCGCGCGCCGCATCGATGCCGGCCTGCATGGCGGCGGTCTGCTTGAAGTTGCGCGTCAGTTCGACAATGCGCACGTGCGGACCATATTCCTTGGCCGATTGCAGGGCACGTTCGACGGTGGCATCGCTGCTGCCGTCATCGACCAGCACCAGTTCCCAAGGATGATCGTAGCCTTCCAGCGCTTCATGCACGCGCTTGACCAGCGGGGCAATGTTGTCTTCCTCGTTGTAGAACGGAACGACGATGGAAAGGCTGTGCGGGGGAATGGAAATAGCGGCGCTCATGGGACTATCCGGCGGGAAAGGCCGCATTTTAATCGAAAACCCCAGCCCCGGCTCAGTGCAGTCCTTTAATGTAGAATTCGGGGCTGACAAAACAAGCAAGGAATCAACAGCATGCTGCTGATGATCGATAACTACGACAGTTTTACCTACAACATCGTCCAGTATTTCGGCGAGCTTGGGCAGGATGTTCAGGTTTATCGCAACGATGCCATTACCGTGGCCGAGATTGCCCGGCTCAATCCCGCCTATCTGGTGATTTCGCCTGGCCCTTGCGCGCCGGCCCAGGCGGGCATTTCGCTGGCCGCGATTCGCGAGTTTTCCGGCAAGATCCCGCTGCTCGGCGTCTGCCTTGGTCATCAGTCGATTGGCGAAGCCTTCGGTGGCAAGATTGTGCACGCCAAGCAACTGATGCACGGCAAGGTTTCCCCGGTCCACCATAAAGATATGGGTGTTTTCAAAGGGCTGCCGAATCCGCTGACCTGCACCCGCTATCACTCGCTGGCCATCGAGCGCGAGAGCTTGCCGGATTGTCTTGAAATCACGGCGTGGACCGATGACGGCGAAATCATGGGCGTCCGCCACAAGACGCTGGCCGTCGAGGGGGTTCAGTTCCATCCGGAATCGATCCTGACCGAGCGTGGCCACGATCTGCTGAAAAATTTCCTTGAGGAACACAAGCAATGACCCCGCAAGCAGCGCTGCAGCGCGTCATCGAACATCGCGAAATCTTTCATGACGAAATGGTTTCGCTGATGCGCCAGATCATGGGCGGAGAAGTCTCTCCCGTCATGATCGCGGCCATCATCACCGGTTTGCGTGTCAAGAAGGAAACCATCGGCGAAATTGCGGCCGCGGCGACGGTCATGCGCGAATTGTCGACCAAGGTTGACGTGGCTGATACCAGTCGCCTGGTCGATACCTGTGGCACTGGCGGCGATGGGGCGCATACCTTCAATATTTCCACCGCCGCGATGTTCGTTGCCGCCGCAGCCGGCGCACGCATTGCGAAACACGGGGGCCGTTCGGTTTCCAGTTCGTCAGGCAGTGCCGATGTGCTGGAGGCGCTCGGCGTCAATATCAGCTTGTCGCCGGAACAAGTGGCGCAGTGTCTGGCTGAAACCGGTGTCGGATTCATGTTTGCCCCAAATCACCACAGTGCGATGAAGCATGCCGCACCGGTTCGTCGTGAGCTGGGCGTACGCACACTATTCAATATCCTTGGGCCGCTGACCAATCCGGCTAGCGCACCGCACCAGGTCATGGGGGTTTTTCACCCCGATCTGGTCGGGATTCAGGTGCGCGTATTGCAGCGCCTGGGCAGCCAGCGGGCGCTGACGGTTTTCGGGCGCGAAGGTCTGGATGAAATTTCGATTTCAGGTCGCACTCTGATTGGTGAGTTGAAAGATGGCCGCGTAACCGAATACGAGGTTCATCCGGAAGATTTCAACCTGCCGGTGCACGACCCGCGCAGTCTGCAGGTCGCCAATGTCGAAGAATCCAAGGCGATGCTGCTCGGCGCGCTGAACAATCAGCCCGGTGCGGCGCGCGACATCGTGGCCCTGAATGCCGGTGCCAGCATTTATGTCTGCGGGCAGGCTGAAACCCTGGCCGCAGGGGTGGAGCGAGCTTTTGAACTGATCGCCTCCGGGGCCGCTCGTGGCAGTCTTGAAGCATTCATCAAAACAAGCAGGCAATTTGCATGAGCGACATTCTCAACAAGATCATCGCAACGAAGCACGAAGAAATTGCTGTCGCTGCTGCGCTCAAACCCCTTGCTGTCCTTGAGTCAGAAGCCGCAGCCCAGGCTGAGCCGCGCGATTTTGTCGGGGCGATTCGCCGGAAGATTTCCTGCGGTCAACCGGCGGTTATTGCTGAAATCAAGAAAGCCAGTCCCTCCAAAGGGGTGATTCGTCCGGACTTTCATCCAGCCGATATTGCACGCAGTTATGAACAGCATGGCGCAGCCTGCTTGTCCGTGCTGACCGACAAACAGTATTTTCAGGGCGCGCCGGCGTATTTGCAGGCAGCGCGCGCCGCTTGTGCCTTGCCGGTGTTGCGCAAGGATTTCATGGTCGACGCCTATCAGGTGGTTGAGGCGCGTGCGATGGGGGCGGATTGCATCCTGCTGATTGCCGCAGCCTTGACGCTGGCTGAAATGAAATCACTCGAAGCGCTGGCGCATCGCTACGGTATGGCCGTGCTGGTCGAAGTGCATAACGGCGAAGAGCTGGATGCCGCGCTGCAACTCGAAACGCCCTTGCTGGGCATCAATAACCGCAACCTGCGAACTTTCGATGTGACGCTGGATACAACACTCGGTTTGCTTGAGCGCATTCCCGAGGGGCGTATCGTGGTTACCGAAAGCGGCATCGTCACACCGGAAGATGTGGCCCTGATGCGAGCCAATAAGGTTGACGCCTTTCTTGTCGGCGAGGCTTTCATGCGGGCACCTGAGCCTGGTGTCGAACTGGCGCGGCTCTTCTCCTGAGTGGGTGTTGCGCCGAAACAACAAAATGCCAAGTAAGCAGGCTGGCACTTCAAACAGCCGTTGCTACAGTCTTCCGCTCTTTGCGACAATCAAGCCCAACTTCTCATATCCGAGAGGTAAAGCTTAATCAGTTCGCAAGATCAGATTAAAAACTAACCACTAAGGAGATTTTCAAGATGCAAAAGAAAATTATCGCTCTGGCTGTTGCTGGCCTGGCTTCTACCGCCGCTTTCGCACAATCCAACGTCACCATCTACGGCTCCCTGGACTACGGCTACGGCTATCGTACCGATGCTCGCAAGGCTGCCGGTGCTAACCGTGGTGTTGCTGACAGCTCCAGCCGTATCGACGGTGGCCAGTCTGCTGGTAATCGCCTTGGTTTCAAGGGCACGGAAGATTTGGGCAATGGCCTGAAGGCTGTTTTCCTGATGGAGCAAGGCTTCAATGGTGATACCGGTGCTACCCCGGGTAACTCCAACACCGCTGGTGCTTCCACCAACTTGGGTGCTGCTACCGGTTTCACCCGTCAAGCTTATGTCGGCCTGACCGGCAACTTCGGTACCCTGATTGGTGGCCGTCTGTACACCCCGCATTGGTCCTTCGTTTCCTCCATCGACCCGTTCGGTGCTGGTACCGTTGGTCAGTTCGTTAACGTCTATGGCGGTGATGTAAATGCTCTGCTGCAGCCGGTTCGTGTTGATAATGCTGTTGCTTATGTTTCCCCGAACTTTGGTGGCTTCACCCTGACCGGTGCTTACTCCAACAATGCTATCGGTAACGAAAATACCGCTGACAATTCCCAGAACAACACTGTGTACGCCCTGTTGGGTCAGTATGCTAATGGCCCGATCAACGTCGGCCTGAACTACCACCTGATCCAAGCAGCTTCTGATGGTGCTGCTGCTACTGTTGAAGCAACCAAGAGCGTTCAGAACATCACCCTCGGTGGTACTTTTGATGCCAAGGTTGTAAAGATTCACGCTTTGTACTCCAACAATGTTGTTGACCAGACTGCAGCTAATGCTGACATCAAGATCGACAACTACATGGTTGGTCTGAGCGCTCCGATCGGCAAGGTTACCGTCAAGGGCTCCTACATGCTGTCTGATGGCAACTACGCTGCTGGTGGCAATGCTCAGCAATACGCTGTTGGCGCTGACTACGCCCTGTCCAAGCGTACCAACCTGTACACCGCTTACTCCATGATCGACAATGATTCTGAAGTCAAGAATGGTGTTCGCATTACCCGTGGTGCTTCCGTTAGCGATGCATCCAACAGCGGCTTTACTGGTACCACCGCGTACCAGAGCGGCTTCCAGGTTGGCGTTCGCCACCAGTTCTAATCTGACGCAAGTCAGTTAGTGCAAAGAAAGGGCGCTTCGGCGCCCTTTTCTATTGGTGGTTCTAGGTTGTGTTTGAGTCGGTGGCCTCCTGGTTGCAGGCGAAAAAAGCCCCGGTTATCCGGTAATGCAGTTCAGTTAAGGCTCTTTTAGGTGACGAACGGCGTAACGAGCCGGTCTGGCTTTGACGACACGGGGGCATTTTCGCCCCCGTCGTTTTTCCACGATAGCCATCTGCAACTGCAAACGCAGGCGCGCCAGATGGGACGGCAGTTTCCCCGGACTCATTCCCGCCGCCCAGATCAGTTCGTGCTGGATGATGTGCAGTGCGCGCAGGAAGCTCAGATCGGTCGGAGCGACGCGCGCTTCAGTGGCCGCCTTGGCGATTTCAAGTCTGATCAGGTTGTAGGCAATTAAGGCCCCCCAGATTTCCTGATTGACCCCTTCGGGCAAACGCGAGCGCAAGGTCAGCGCTTCGCCCAGCATCGATTGCTTGAGCTCGCGGTAGCTGGTTTCAATTTCCCAGCGCCGGCGATAGCAGTCCGCCAGATCCTGCGCTTTGAAGCGGCGGCGATCGAACAATGAGGTCAGCAGTACCCGGCTTTGACCATTGGCCGACTCGACTCGAATGGCACGGGCCTCCCAGGCCTCGGGCAGATCAGGGACCTTGACGCGCGCTTGAGGAGATATACGCAAACGAACCCGACAATCCTCGGGCGTTCCCGACAGGACTTCGTATTGCGTGTTGGACTTGGCGGGGATCAGGTAATGCCGCTCGGTGCCCGCAGCACTCAAGCCCAACAATATTTCCGCAGAAACAAAGCCCTTGTCGAAGACGGTCAGGGAATGGTCCTCGATCCGACCGATCAGCGCCTTGGCGTAAAGCATTTCGTTCTGGCCGTATTGGCCAAACTCGATGGCCGAGACCAGATGGGTGGGCAGTGCCGTCAGGCTGACGGCACGCACCTGAGGATAGGAGGCCACTTTGCCGCTGGCGTAGCGTTGGGCACCAAAGAATTCGCGGTTCTCGGGGCTGTCCGGCACCCGAAAGGTGGTGCCATCGACCGCCCATAGCGAAAGTCCCTTCCACTGATTCGCGACCTTCTCCTGTGCGCACCAGGCTTGGGCCGTTTGCTCGAACAACCATTGCAGCGGGGCTTGGCCAAGGCGAGCCCGCGCCTGCGTGATCGCACTCTTGCAGACCGCCTCGATTCGGGTGTCGGGCAAGGCCAGATCCAGGGTGCTGAGTACTTCTTCCATCGACTGGCGACGAAACAACGCCAGGGCGATCACCAGCCAGACCACTTGCTCCGCCGGCAAACGACGGCGGCGAACACTCGCCACCCCATGCGCGCTGAGCGCCTGCTCAATCCACTCATACGGCAAATGAGCCGCCAGACGATCGAATCCGATCGTCGGCATGACATCTGTCGTAATGGAGAGCTGGCTGGACAACATCGTTCGCCACGTTAACCATTCGGCGAACTGTCCACAAGCCCCAAAATGAAAAATGCCGCTCACCTAAGTGAACGGCATTACCGGTTATCCGGGGCTTTTTTCATTAAACTGACCCGTCCTGAATGAAGTTGACACCTTTTCTAGAACGAAAGGGGCAGTCAGATGGAGTCAGGGGTTAAGAGGACACAGCGAGACTACACGCTGGCTTTTAAACGGGCCGTTGTTGAGCAGGTAGAAAAAGGCGAACTGAGCTACAAGCAAGCCCAGCAGCGTTACGGTATCCAGGGCAGATCGACGGTCTTGGTTTGGTTACGCAAGCATGGTCGCCAGAACTGGGGGCCGATGGCATCATACGGCCGCATGAGTGAGCCAACCCGATCATCAGCGAGCAGCCAGGGCCAGACGCCGGAACAGCGGATCAAGGAGCTGGAAGTCCAACTCAAGGAAGCCCGAGAGAAATCCCAATTCTTCGAAGCGGTCATCGATGTTTTGCAGAAAGACTACGGAGTCCGCGTTGTAAAAAAGCCTGTGGGCAAGTCCTCACGCAAAGGTCCGTCGAAGGACTGAGTGTATCGAGGGCTTGCCACTATATGGGCATCAGCCGGCAGGCACATTACCAGTGGCAGCAGCGTCGAGCGCACGATGAGGTCAAGTACGAACGGGCTCTTGAGTTGGTAAAGGCCAAGCGCTTGCATCAGCCCAGACTGGGGACGCGCAAGCTACATCACCTGCTTGGCCCGACGCTAGCGGCCGAAGGGCGTGGCCTTGGGCGCGATGCCTTGTTCGATCTGTTGCGTTGGAATCGCCTGTTGGTGCCAACCAAGCGGGCGTATCACAAGACGACCGACAGCCACCACCATTTCCGGCGCCATCCCAATTTGCTGAAAGCGGGACCGGATCAGGTTAGCGCCGAGGCGAGCGAGCAGGTTTGGGTTGCCGATATCACCTATTTGCCTACCCGTGAGCGCAGTGCCTATCTGAGTCTGATTACCGATGCCTATTCACGCAAGATTGTGGGTTACCACGTCCATGACCGCCTGCACACGACTGAGGTGAGCCAGGCTTTGAAGATGGCGTTAAAGGGGCGTCAGGGAAATGGGCTGCTGATCCATCATTCAGACCGTGGAGTCCAATACTGCGCCAATGAGTACCAAGCTATTCATCAGAAACACGGGGTGATCTGCTCAATGACGGACGGCTATGATTGCTATCAGAACGCCTTGGCAGAGCGGGTTAATGGCATTCTCAAGCAGGAGTTTCTACTCCAGCAGCCCGACGATCTCGATCAGGCACGCCGCATGGTCAGTCAATCCATCGCCATCTACAACCAGGAGAGACCGCATTTCTCGCTACAATTGAAGACGCCCGATGAGGTTCATCGGGCGTCTTTGAAGGCCAGCAATTAAGCTGGCCAATCCGTCGCAACAGGTGTCAACCTAGATTAGGACGGGTCAAACCGGCTTAGTCGACGAGAATCAGATTGTCGCGATGGATAATCTCCGGCTCATCAACATAGCCCAGCAGGTCTTCTATTTCGGGCGTTGATTTGCGCGCAATGAGTCTTGCTTCACCGCTGCCGTAGTTGCTCAGGCCGCGTGCAATTTCATGGCCTTCTGGGCTGATGCAGGCGACTGCTGCGCCGCGCTCAAAGTCCCCTTCGGCGGCGATCACGCCGATTGGCAGCAAGCTTTTTCCCGATTTCAGGGCGTTGACCGCGCCATCGTCAAGTAACAGGCGTCCGGCAAGTTGCAAGTGGTCGGCCAGCCATTGTTTGCGTGCTGCAAGGGGTTGAGTCTGCGAGACGAGCAGTGTGCCAACCGGGTCGCCGTTGGCCAGGCGAATGATCGGGTTGCTTTCGCGTCCGCTGGCAATAGCGGTGTGCGCGCCGCTGCGGGCGGCGCGCTTGGCGGCGATTACCTTGGTAATCATGCCGCCTTTGCCGATTGACGTGCCGGCGCCGCCAGCCATGCTTTCGAGTGCTTCGTCGCCGGCGGTGGCTTCGCTGATCAGTGTGGCATTCGGGTCTTTGCGCGGGTCGGCGGTAAAGAGGCCGATCTGGTCGGTCAGGATGATCAAGGCTTCGGCTTCGATCAGGTTGGCGACCAGCGCGCCCAGTGTGTCGTTGTCGCCGAATTTGATCTCGTCGGTGACGACGGTATCGTTTTCGTTGATGATCGGGATGACGCCAAGCTCAAGGAGTGTGGTCAGTGTCGAGCGAGCGTTCAGGTAGCGTTTGCGATCGGCCAGGTCGTCGTGGGTAAGGAGGATCTGGGCGGTTTGCAGGCCGTATTTCGAAAATGCGCCTTCGTAGACTTGAACCAGACCCATTTGGCCAACCGCTGCGGCGGCTTGCAGTTCGTGCACTGATTTCGGGCGCTTGTTCCAGCCGAGACGCTGCATGCCGCAGGCGATTGCGCCGGAGGAAACCAGTACAACTTCCTTGCCTTGCTGGCGCAGTACGCTGATCTGGCGTGCCCAGTCATCGATGGCGGCAAGATCGAGTCCTGCGCCATTGTTGGTGACCAGGGCGGAGCCGACTTTGACGACGAGGCGTTTGGCGGAGGCGAGGCGAGTGGTGTGCATGGTGAGTCTGTGTCAGGCGTTGTCTTTGGCGGGGATGTCGTCGCTGTGCTCGTCGTTGTCGTCGAGGTCGCCGATTTCCGGGCGGGCCATTTGCTCGAGTGCTTCGCTGATTGCGTAAATCAGGGGCTTGGTTCCTTCGCCGTTGATTGCCGCGATGGGGAAATATGGGCCGTCGTATTTGGTGGCTTTCTTGTAGGCCTTGAGGAAATTCTTGACGGCTTCTTCGCGGTCTTCTTCGGGAATCAGGTCGAGTTTGTTGAGGACCAGCCAGCGCGGCTTGTTGGCCAGTTCGGGGTCGTGCTTGACCAGTTCGCCAACAATGGCCTTGGCATCGCGCACCGGATTGGAATCCGGGTCGATCGGTGCAATATCCACGAGGTGCAACAGAATGCGCGTACGCTGCAGGTGCTTGAGGAAGCGGATGCCGAGGCCGGCGCCGTCGGCGGCGCCTTCGATCAGGCCGGGGACGTCGGCCATGACGAAGCTTTTCTCGTCATCGACGCGGACAACACCAAGATTCGGGTGCAGCGTGGTGAAGGGGTAGTCGGCAACTTTTGGGCGCGCAGAGGAGATGGCGCGGATCAGCGTGCTTTTGCCGGCGTTGGGCAGGCCGAGCAGGCCGACATCGGCCAGGACGCGTAGTTCGAGGCGCAGTTCCAGTTCTTCGCCTTGTGCGCCGTTGGTTTTCTGGCGCGGTGCGCGGTTGGTCGATGATTTGAAGTGAATGTTGCCGAGGCCGCCCTTGCCGCCTTGGGCGATCAGGATCTTTTGATCGTGCTCGGCCAGGTCGGCAACGATCTCATCTGTGTGTTGGTTGTAAATGACCGTGCCAACCGGCATGCGCAGGATGATGTCGTCGCCGCCTGCGCCATATTGATCCGCGCCGCCGCCGTTTTCGCCACGCTTGCCGATGAATTTCCGGGTGTAGCGATAGTCGACCAGGGTATTGATGTTGCGGTCGGCAATGACGTAGATGCTACCGCCCCGCCCGCCGTCGCCACCGTTCGGGCCGCCCATCGGGATGTATTTTTCGCGACGGAATGTTGCCGCGCCGTTGCCGCCGTCGCCGGCTTTTACGTAGATCTTGGCTTCGTCGATGAATTTCATGTCTGTGCTTTCCGCTTTGGGCTGCCCGAGTGGTCGGGCATGAATTTTATTGCTGTGCGTACTTCGGAGGGGCGTTGCAAATACGCAGGGCAATAAACAAAAAAGCCCTATCCGGCGGATAGGGCTTTTGTTTCCGCCTGGCCGAAATTATTCGGCGGCCGGAACGATGGTCACCACGCGGCGCTTTTTCAAGCCCTTGATGGAGAACTGAATCACGCCATCCTTGAGTGCGAACAGGGTGTGATCCTTGCCGCAGCCAACGTTTTCGCCCGGGTGAAATTCGGTGCCACGCTGGCGAACAATGATGTTGCCAGCCAGGACGAATTGACCGCCGTAGCGCTTGACGCCCAGTCGTTGGGCTTGTGAGTCGCGGCCGTTACGTGAACTGCCGCCAGCTTTTTTGTGTGCCATTTATTAGCTCCTTGAACTTAGGCCGCGATCGCGTCGATGCGCAATTCGGTGTAGTTCTGACGATGGCCTTGATGCTTCTGGTAGTGCTTACGACGACGCATCTTGAAGATCTTGACCTTGTCGTGGCGGCCGTGGGAAATCACGGTTGCCTTAACGGTGGCGCCAGCAAGGAAGGGAGCGCCGATCTTTACCGACTCGCCTTCGCCTGCCATGAGGACCTGGTCAAGGGTAACTTCTGCGCCAACGTCTGCCGGTATCTGTTCTACTTTAAGTTTTAGACCGTTGGTAACGCGATACTGCTTACCGCCGGTTTTTATGACCGCATACATGGGTTGGACTCCGAAAATAATACAAAAGGTGCTACAAAGAACCGCGCATTATACGGAAAAGTGCAGCGAAGTCAAAGCCTTGTCTTTGCCTTGTGGTAGACTTTTCGTCTTTGCAAAAGGAGCTATTCATGGCTGAAATCACCACGGCCTCCGGCCTTGTTTATGAAGACACCGTTGTTGGCGAAGGTACGGAAGCCACGGTCGGCAATTACGTGACCGTCCATTACACCGGCTGGCTGACCGATGGCAGCAAGTTCGACTCCTCGAAGGATCGTGCCGATCCTTTCCAGTTTCCGCTCGGTATGCGTCACGTGATCGCCGGCTGGGACGAAGGTGTCCAGGGCATGAAAGTCGGCGGTACGCGCAAGCTGACTATCCCGTCCGAACTGGGTTACGGTCCGCGCGGCGCGGGTGGCGTTATCCCGCCGAATGCAACGCTGGTCTTCGAGGTTGAACTCCTCGCTGTCCAATGAGCGATTTCAACAAGGACGACCCGTGGGCCAAGTGGCGCAAGCCGGGTGCTGCGGTCGACGCTGGTTCTCCGGCCGAAAAGCCGGCGGAGCGTCCTGCTGCCCGGTCACGCCCTGCGCCTGAGGCCAAGGCAGAGGCGCCGCGTGTGCCGCCAACCGGTACTTTGACGGTGAATCGTTCGCCGGTGGTTCGTACGCCGTCGCGCGGGCCGGTGAAAAAAGCCCCGGCTGCGCAGTCGACCGCAAAAATCGCACCGGTCAAGGATGTCCCGGTCAAGGCGCCGCGTCCCGAGTTGCCGCCTGGCGAGGCGCCGACGGGTGTCCGCTTGTCCAAGGTAATGTCCGAGCGTGGCATGTGTTCGCGCCGTGAGGCTGATTTGTGGATCGAGCGTGGCTGGGTTTTCGTCAATGGCCAGCAGATCAGCGAACTCGGTTCGCGTATCGGGCCGGATGCTGAAATCGCCATTTCCAAGGAAGCCAAGGCTGATCAGGCCAAGCAGGTGACGATCCTGATCAACAAGCCGGTCGGTTATGTGTCCGGCCAGCCCGAGCCGGGCAGTACGCCGGCGGTGACGCTGATTTCGCTGGAAACCCAGCTTGTCCAGTCGGGCGATCCGGAATTCAAGCCGTGGATGCTGCGTGGCCTGGCGCCGGCTGGTCGTCTGGATATCGACTCGACGGGGTTGCTGGTCCTGACTCAGGATGGCCGTGTCGCCAAGAAACTGATTGGCGATGAAAGCACGGTTGAAAAGGAATATCTGGTCCGTGTCAGCGGCGAGTTGATTCCGAATGGCCTGGCGTTGCTTAATCACGGCCTGGAGCTGGATGACAAGCCCTTGCGCCCGGCGCGCGTCAAGCAACTGAATGAAGATCAGTTGCACTTCATCCTGAAGGAAGGCAAGAAGCGCCAGATTCGTCGCATGTGCGAACTGGTCGGCTTGCGTGTCATCGGCTTGAAGCGGGTGCGTATCGGCCGTGTCCGGCTGGGCGACCTGGAACAGGGGCAATGGCGTTTCCTGCGGGCTGACGAAGCTTTCTAGTCCGCCGTCAGACGAAAAAAAGCCCGGTCATCGTACCGGGCTTTTTCTTGGCCGAAAATCAGGCTCAGGCCGGCTTGTTGCCGATCATGATGGTGGCTTCGCCTTCGATCACGACGGTTTCGCCAACCTTGCAGATGGTGTCGAGAATGACGCGCTTCTTGGCAGCGATCACTTCCTTGACGGTGACCGTGGTCTTGACGGTGTCGCCGGGGCGAACCGGGGCCTTGAATTTCAGGCTCTGGGCCAGGTAAATGGTGCCGGGGCCGGGCAAATGGGCGCCGAGGACAGCGGAAATGAAGCTGGCGGACAGCATGCCGTGGGCAATGCGGCCACCGAACGGGGTGCTCTTGCCGAACTCTTCGTCCAGGTGCACGGCGTTGGTGTCGGTTGAAACGCCAGCGAACAGAACGATATCGGCGTCGGTGATCGTTTTGCCCATGGTGTGGCTCATGCCGGGTTGCAGGTCTTCGATGTAATACGTCATTGCTGTTTCCTCGGGGTTATGAAAATTATGCCCGGAACTTTACCACGTCATTCTGTCCGCAGTGCTTCAACCGGGTCGAGTCGAGCTGCGCGTCGGGCTGGGAGGACGCCGGTTGCCAGGCCGATGGCGATTGCCACGGCTTCGGCGAGCAGCACGAAGCTGAGCGGGGTGTGCACCGGCAGGGCGGGCAGGGCGAAGTGAATCGCCTGGGCCAGACCGATGCCGAGCAGTAGGCCAAAACCGCCACCAATCGCCGAGAGCGCCACGGCTTCGCCGAGAAAAAGCAGCAAGATGGTTCTTCGCCGGGCGCCGAGCGCAACCAGCAGGCCGATTTCACTTGTCCGTTCGCTGACGGCAATGGTCATGATAGTCACGATGCCGACGCCGCCGACCAGCAGCGAAATGCCGCCCAGCGCGCCGACGGCCATGGTCAGGACGTTCAGGATGTTGGACAGCGTCTTGAGCATCTCTTCCTGGGAGGTGATCGTGAAATCTTCGCGCCCATGGCGTGCCAGCAGATGCGTCTTGATGCCGCTGCCAATCCGGGCCGACGCAATGCCTTCCTCTGTAGCGATATTGATCTCGTCGACGCCTTCGCGGTTGAACAGTTCCTGGGCGCGAACGGTCGGGATGAAGGCGGTATCGTCAAGGTCGATGCCGAGAAACTGCCCTTTCGGGGCCATTACCCCGATGATGCGAAAGTGCAGGCCGCCGATGCGCAGGCGCTGGCCCAGCGGATTCTCGCTGCCGAATAATTCGTTTTTCAACTTGCTGCCGAGGACGACGAAGGCACGGGCGCTCCGTTCATCATCATCGGGCAGGAATTGGCCGCTTTGCACGGTCGACCGGAAGATTTGCGGTAATTTGGCATTGACGCCATAGACCAGCGTCCGTCGCGTTCGTCCATTGCCCACTACTTCGGCATTGCCCCGGACATTGGGCGTGACGGCCAGAATGTGCGGCAGTCGTTCGAGCGAGCGGGCATCGTCGAGGGTCAATGGCCTAGCGCTTGATGGCAAGCCGGAGGTCGATCCGCCGGTTTTCGTTTTGCCCGGCGAAATGGAAATGACATTGGTCCCGAATTGGGTGAATTCACCGAGCACGAAGCGGTGAATGCCTTCGCCGATCGAGGTGAGCAGGATCACCGCCGCAATCCCGACAGCAATGCCGAGCAAGGTCAGGAAGCTGCGCAGGCGTTGGGCGCTAATCGCGCGAACCGCCAGGTGGAGAGCGTCGGCAAATCGCATGTTCAGTGCTTCATCAGGGCTTGCACCGGGTCGAGCCGGGCAGCGCGTCGGGCCGGCAGGAAGCCGAAAAGGAGGCCGGTGCCAAGCGCCGTGAGCAGGGCTGCAATCACCGCCCAGTTGGGCGGATAGGCCGGAAAGACCGGGAAAATCTGGCGCAACGCGAAAGCGCCGGCTTCGCCGAGTGCGTAGCCCAGCAAGGCGCCGAGTGCAGACAGCATGGCTGCCTCCGTCAGGAAGGCGAGGCGTATTGTTTGCGCTGTGGCGCCGAGCGCCTTGAGCAGGCCGATTTCACCGGTTCGCTGGGTGACGGCCACCAGCATCACATTCATCACCAGAATGCCGGCAACGGCCAGGCTGATCGCGGCGATACCGGCGACGCCCAGGGTCAGGGCGCCGAGCAGTTTGTCGAAGGTGGCGAGTACGGCATCCTGGGTGATCACCGTAACGTCTTCCTCGCCGCGGTGGCGCTGCTTGAGAATATCGATGACCTGAGCCTTGGCGTCGGGGATGGCTTCGCGGTTTTTGGCTTCGACCAGAACGCGGAACAGGGTGTTGGTGTTGAACATTGCCTGCGAGAGCGCCACCGGCACGATGACCAGTTCGTCGGTGTTCATGCCCAGCCCCTGACCAACCGGCTTGAGTACGCCGATGACGCGCAGGCGACGGTCGCCGACACGAATCAGCTGACCGACGGCTGAGGCGTTGCCGAAAAGCTCCTCGCGAATCTTGGCGCCGATGACAGCCACGGCGGTGCCACGATTCCAGTCTTCATCCGGCAGGCCGACGCCTTGTGCCAGTTCGAAATTACGGATCGGAATGAATTCGCTGGTCGAGCCGGCCACCATGACCTCCCGCAACCGGCCGCCAAAACTGATTTCCGAAGTGCCGACCGCGAGCGGTGCGACGCGGCTCACTGCCGGTGCCCGGCGCAGGCTGCCGGCATCGTCGATACTCAGGTCGCGCGGCGTGGTGGTGATCGCGTTGGCCGGATTGAAGCCGCCGGTGCCGGAGCGGCCGGGCAACACGATCACCAGGTTGGTGCCAATCGAGGAAAACTGGCCGACGACGTAACGTCGAGCACCATCACCCAGCGCGGTCAGGATGACGACGGCGGCGACGCCGATCGACATGGCCAGCACCGACAGGCTGGTGCGCATCGGGTAACCGGTGGCTGCATCGCGGGCGAAGCGGAGGATGTCGGCGGGGCGCATGCTCAGGGGCGGGCGCTGTCTTGCTTCAGGCCGCCGTCCTCCATGACCAGCTGGCGTCCGGCACGGGCGCCGAGCGATGGGTCGTGGGTGACGACGATGAGCGTGACGCCGCGGCTGTTCAGGGTTTCAAGTAAATGTACGACTTCGTCGCCGGTGTGGCGGTCAAGGTTGCCGGTCGGTTCGTCGGCCAGGATCAGTGCCGGCTGCATGATGGTTGCCCGGGCGATCGCAACACGCTGGCGCTGGCCGCCGGAAAGCTGGTCAGGGCGATGGTCGGCCCGATGTTCCAGGCCGAAATCGAGCAGTGCCTGCTCAACCCGGGCGTTGCGCTCCTTGAGCGGCAGGCCGGCCAGGGTCATCGGCAGGGCGATGTTCTCTGCTGCGGTCAACCGCGGAACAAGGTGAAAACTCTGGAAAACGAAGCCGATACGCTGGCTGCGAACCTGCGCCTGTTCATCCGGCGAGAGGGTGGTGACATCGCGCCCTTCGAGTTGGTAGGTGCCGCTGCTGGGCCGGTCGAGCAGGCCCAGCAGGTTGAGCAGGGTCGATTTGCCGGAACCGGAAGGGCCCATCACGGCGACGTATTCGCCGGTCGAGATCGTCAAATCGAGGGCCGAGAGCGCGTGGACCGCGGCATCGCCGAGCTGGAAGGTGCGCTCGATATTTTTCAGTTCGATCAGGGCCATCGATTTATTTGCCCTGTGTCTTGTCATCCGGCGTCACGCTGGCCCCGGATTTGATTCCCTCTTTTTCGAGCGAGACGACAATGCGTTCTCCGGCGCTCAAGCCGTCAAGCACCTCGGTGAATTCCCAATTGGCCAGGCCCGCCTTGATCTTGCGCTCGTCGAGCTTGCCGCTTTCCGGATTGAAGACCAGCACGCGCCCTCCGCTCTGGATCGCGGCAGTCGGAATGCGCAGCACTTTGTCGCGCGCCTGCAAGATGATTTCGACGTCGGCGCTGTAACCGACGAGCAGCTTCCCGGCATTTTCCGGTTGCTGGAAGTCGACTTCGATATCGACCGTACGCGCTTGTTTCTCAACGGCCGAAACAAAGGGTGCGACGCGCCTGACTTTGCCGCTCAGTTGCTGGCCCGGCAGGGCGTCCAGCGTGACGCGAACCGGCTGGCCCTGGCTGATTTTCGGGGCGTCCACCTCATCCATCGGCGCTTTGACGTAAAGACAGCTATCGTCGATCAGGTCGATGGCCGGCGGCGTCGGAACGCCGGGGGGCGAGGGCGTCGAGTATTCGCCCAGTTCGCCGACAATCTTGGCGACCGTGCCGTCGAAGGGGGCATACAGTGCGACGCGCCCTTGTTCGACGCGGGTGGCGCGGAACTTGGCTTCGGCTTGCGTGACATCGGCCTTGGCCGTCTCGCAACTGGCCCGACGTGCCTCGGCATCGGTGCGGGCAGCCTCTTCCCGTGAAACCGAGACAAAGCCCTTGGCTCGCAAATCGGCCTGCCTTTTGGCCTCTTTTTCTGCGTTGACCGCGACAAGGCACGCCTCATCGACCCGTCGGCCGGCCAGCGCAACCTGCGTCCGGGCCAGCGTGGCCTGGGCTTGTTGGTCGTCATTCCAGAGCTTGAGCAGCAATTGGCCTTTCTTGACCTTGTCGCCTTCCTTGACGCCGAGGTATTCGATCCGGCCGCCGATGATGGTTGATAGCTTGGTGCGCAGGCAGGCTTCGACGGTGCCGGCGCGGGTATTGGCCAGCGTGGCCTCCACCTTGCCTGCGGCGACTTCCTTGAGAACGACCGGAATCGGCTTCGGTCGGCTGAGCCAGGCATAGGCTAGCCCGAGAGCGACGATCAGGGCAACGATAGTGACAATGCGGCGCATGCAATTCCTTTAGCGGAAACCGGGCAGCCAGCCGGACTGGTTCGGGTCGGCTGTCGTTTCCAGGGTGCCCTGGTAGAGGGCTTCGATGACGGGCGGTTCAACCCAGCGTTCGTTCATGAAAGTCAGGCCGACTTCCTCGACGGTCTTGCCCGACCAGTAGTATTCGGCCACTTCATCCAGCGCACTGAGCGACAGGCTGTGCGGCAGCCGCAGGTAGTCCAGCCAGCTCGCATCGTGGAAAGAGCAAATGTAAGCCCCCTTGGTCTTGGCGCAGAGCAGGTTCTTGCCAAAGACGCGTTGCGGGTGCTTGGTCCGGAATGTCATTGCGTCGGTTCGGGTCGCAAAGAGCAGCAGGGCGTGCAGGCGACTGGGGAAATGGTTGTAGCGGCGCTGGCGGAAGTATTCGAGATGGTATTCGGCGAAATAATTCTGGACGGTGATCAACTGGTCGCCGGGCGTTGGTTCGCCACCTTCCGGTGCGGCGAGGGTCGCACCGAATGGACTGCCCTTGAGGATGTCCCAGCCGGGTATGTCGGCACCGGGTTCCAGCCAGCAGGAAAGCTCCAGTGTCACGGTATCCTTGATCAGATTGTCCATGGGTCCGGTTCGGTCGACGAATCCTGCCATTTTCACCCATCCTGAACGAATGAACAAACGATCTCATTCGAAATGAATTGCCGCAGGAAATGAGCAAAAAAGACTATGGCTTTTTTCCTGCAAAGTGATAATCTGGACTCGTGTCGAAGTTAGCAGCAAGCCCGACACGCAGTGGCTGGACAAGCTGCGTTGCAGGAGATTCTATGGCCGTTGTCAAAGGAAGTTTTTCTTGAGATTACCGTGTAGTACTCCATAACGGCGTAATGCCGACTACCCCAGCCAGACGTGCCGGGGTGCAGTAACCGAAGCCCATGCCATGAAACGCATGGGCTTCCTGCTTTCAGGAACCCGAGATGACGATTCAACGTTACGGCACGACTCGCCGTTATTCCGACAGCGTGGTGCATGATCGCACCGTGTATCTGGTCGAAGTGCCTTCCAACCTGGAGGCCGATATCACGGCCCAGACCGAGAACCTGCTGGCCAGCATCGATCATCTGCTCGCCCAGGCGGGCAGCGACAAGGCCCATTTGCTGATGGTTACCATCTACCTGGCCGATATGGCCGATTACGATGCAATGAATGCCATCTGGGATGCCTGGCTACCGGAGGGCTATGCACCTGCCCGTGCCTGTGTTCAGGCCCGACTGGCCAATCCCGGATTTCGCGTTGAAATGGTGTTGACCGCAGCACTCGCTCAGAGTTGATCAAAAACCTCTGCATTGCAGTCGCAGCCTTGGCCGGCCGCAATCCAGCGCGTAAACAGGCGGCTCGCCAGGGGGGCGAAAAAGCGCGGCAACCAACTCAGGTAATGGGTCGGCTGAAGGAGCAGGCCGCAGTGATAGCGCCGTTCAGTGTCTGACCATTCCAGTGCTGGACACGGTCCCTCGACCTGCCGGAAGCGTATGCGTGCGGCCGGACAGGTTTCAAGGGCGCAGCAGATGCCGCAGCCGTTGCATGGCTGGCCTTCGTCCGGCTTGGCCGGCGCACTGCGCTGGAGGTGGATGATCCGGTTTTTCACGGTCTGCCGATTTTCCGGACCGAATCGGTTCTACGGCCGATTAAGGAAGAGTTCCGGATCGACCGGCGTATTGTTGAGGATCACGGCCCAGTGCAAATGCGGCCCGGTGACGCGCCCGGTGGCCCCCGCCGCGCCGAGTATTTCACCCTTTTTGACACGTTGACCGGGACGAACGTCGAGCCGTGAGAGGTGCATGTAGGCGCTGATCAAACCTTGGCCATGGTCGAGGAAAACCGTATTGCCGTTGAAGAAATAATCGCCGGTATTGGCCACGGTGCCATCGGCCGGTGCCTTGATTGGAGCGCCGGAGCCAACGGCAACATCAAGCCCGGCGTGCGGGTTGCGCGGCAAGCCGTTGAAAAAACGGCGCAGGCCGAAGCGGGAGGAAAGCGGGCCGCTGGCGGGCAGGGTGAAATCGGTCTGCGGCACTTCATGGCTGAAGCGGCGCTTGACCTCTTCGCTGATTTTCTTTTCCCGCTCGATCCGGATGACATCTTCCGCGGCAGGTTCGACCTTGCGTTTGTCCTTGATCGTCAGGCGCTGTTCCGGGTAGTTTTTCAGGCCGATGGCAATGCTGCGTCGGCTGCTGCTTGCGCCGCTGGTGATGCTGATTTCCAGTTCGCCCGGCAGTGTGTCGAGCGGGATGCCGAGCAACGCAAACCAGCGTCCATTGTCGCGCAGTACGGCGAGCGGTTGCTCACCCCAGCGCGCCTCGGGCGCTTGTGCGGCATGGCCCAGGTCGATCACGGCAACCCCGCCGGGGACTGCGGCGTGCTGCGGCAGTGCAAGGCTGCTGCCGGCCCAGACGAGCAGCAGCACGCCGCTCAGGCATTGGTGGTGGCGGTTCAGAGTTGTGCTGCCTTGAAGGTGTTGCACTGGTTCATGTCGCCGCTTTCAAAGCCGGCCTTGAACCAGCGAACGCGCTGGGCTGAACTGCCGTGCGTGAAACTCTCAGGGACGATGCGACCCTGGGCTTGCTGTTGCAGCCGGTCGTCACCAATCGCCGAGGCTGCATTCAGCGCGGCTTCGAGATCTCCCGGTTCGAGCACTTTTTTCATCGTGTCGGTCCGTTTGCCCCAGACGCCGGCCAGGCAATCGGCCTGCAGTTCCATGCGTACCGAGAGGGCATTGGCTTCCGCCTTGCCGGTGCGTTGCTGCGCCTGATGCACTTTGTCGGCAATGCCGAGCAGGTTTTGCACGTGATGGCCGACTTCGTGAGCGATGACGTAGGCCTGGGCAAATTCGCCGGGCGCGTGGAAGCGATCCTTCAACTCGCGATAGAACGCCAGGTCGATGTAAACCTTGCGGTCGCCCGGGCAGTAGAACGGGCCCATGGCAGACTGGCCCGTGCCGCAGGCGGTGGGCGTCGAACCGGAAAAGAGGACCAGTTTCGGTGCCTCGTACTGGCGGCCGTTCTGCCGGAAACTGTCGTTCCACACGTCTTCGGTCGAAGCGAGTACGCGCGAAACGAAACGGGCGCTTTCGTCGTTGGCCGGCGGTTTGTGGGCCGCCGGTGCGCTGTGTTGGGCGAGTGGGGTTTGTTCCATCACGCCGAGCAGGGTCATCGGGTTGATGCCGGTGAAGTAACTGACCACCAGGGCCAGCACGATGCCACCGATCCCGACGCCACCACGCCCGATGCCTCCACCGCCATCGCGGCGATCTTCAACATTGTCACTGTCGCGGTAATCATCCATGCGCATGCTGCTCTCCTCGCTGGGTTATTGGCCGATGATCGGCCGGGGCAGGGAAAAACGGGTTTCGGTGCCGGCGTAACCATCACCGCCCAGCTTGCCGATCGAGGCTAGTTTGTCGGGATCGACCATACCCTTGCTCAGTACCGCATCGTCGGCGTGCACGTGAATGACGTCGAGCAATACGACATGACTGCTGCCGGGGCCGTCGCCGAGCGGGATCAACTGGCGCAGGCGGCATTCGAAACGGACCGGCGAAGCAGCAACGCCGGGGGGCGTCACTTGCGTGCTCGGGACCGTGGCAATGCCGAGCGCCGAGATTTCGCTGATCTCGGGCGGATAGTCGCCGCAACTCTGGTTCATCGTCCCGGCGAGTGCTTCGGTCACGATATTGATGACGCATTCGCCGGTTTCCCGCAGATTGCGCAGGGTGTCTTTTTCCGGCGACAGGCCCGTACTTGACCGCCGCCAGGTGATGGTCAGGCTGAGTACCGGCGGTGCGACGCAGGCGACGGTAAAAAAGGAAAACGGTGCCAGGTTGCTGATGCCGCCGCTGCCTTGCGAGCTAACCCAGGCAATCGGCCGTGGCTGGATGGCATTGCTGGCCAGCAGGTAAAAGGCTGGCATGGGCGGTATCTGGCTCAGGTCGAATTCCATGATCTTGACCGATTAACGGTAGCGATTGATCGCGTCGCGGGTTTCTGCGGCCACCTGGCGGGCGGCGGCGGCGAAATGCTCGTCTTTGCCGGCGTAGAGGATGGCGCGTGACGAATTGATCATCAAACCGGTGCCATTGGCTGTGCGGCCGGCCTTGACCGTTGCTTCGATATCGCCGCCCTGGGCGCCGATGCCGGGCACGAGCAGCGGCATGTCGCCGACGATTTCACGGACACGGGCAATTTCGGCCGGGAAAGTGGCACCGACGACGAGGCTGATCTGGCCGCTCGTGTTCCAGGTTTCGGCCGACAGGCGGGCGACGCGCTCGTAGAGCTTTTCACCGCCAACGTCGAGGAACTGGAGGTCGGAACCCCCGGCGTTCGACGTCCGGCAGAGCAGGATGACGCCCTTGTCCGGGTAAGCCAGGTAGGGATCGACCGAATCGCGCCCCATGTAGGGGTTGACCGTGACGGCATCAGCCTTGAAGCGTTCGAAGGCTTCAACGGCGTATTGTTCGGCGGTCGAGCCGATGTCGCCGCGCTTGGCGTCAAGGATGACCGGGATGTCCGGGTGCTTTTCGTGAATGTGGGCGATCAGCGCTTCGAGCTGGTCTTCGGCGCGGCGGGCGGCGAAGTAGGCAATTTGCGGCTTGAAGGCGCAGACGAGATCCGCCGTGGCATCAACGATGGCGGCGCAAAATTCGAAAATTGCGTCATCGCGCCCTTTCAAGTGGGCGGGAAATTTGGCCGGGTCCGGGTCGAGGCCGACGCAGAGCAGGGAGTTGTTCTTTTGCCAGGCGGCGGCGAGCATTTGGGTGAAGGTCATGCGGCGTCCTTTTTCGCTTCAGACGGTAAATAACGGGAAAACTTGTCGGGCAGCAGGCAGGTTTGCAGGCTGCGCTGGGTGAAGATGAAGCGACCGTCGCAGACGAAACCGAGTTCCTGCCAGTCCACTTCCTTGTTCAGCATCATCGTGCATTCGATCAGGTCGCGCCGGGCGATGCGGGGATTTTTCGGGAACAGGGCCAGGATGGAGCCATCGTAGCTGTCGCAGTCGTGCAGGAAAAACGGCTCCGGCTTGCGCGTCCGGCCATTGACGTAGATGCGCGGCTGTTCGCTGATCGGAAAAGCGCGGCCCCATTGCCACCAGTTGCTTTCATCGAAACTGCGGACGCGGCGGGCGAGCAGTTCGGTCTTGTGCTTGTCCAGATGCGGATGTTTGATGCCGTAGAGCATGCGCCGGGTTTCGCCGGTTTCGACGGTTTTCGAGCAGACGAACTCCATGTTGCCGGCGCTGTGCGTAAACACGTGATCAGCCCCGGAAACGGCACCGACCTTGACCATGAAGACATCGGCAAAGCGCACGCGATAGTCGTCGCGCAGGAACATCAACTGGCCGTCCACTTCGGTGAAGGTTCGACCATCGGCCATTCGGCGATTGAAATTGCCTTTTTCGAAACGGAAGATGGCGCAATTCGGCGTGTGGTCGCCAAAAACGCGAACATCGCCGGTTTCGTAAAAGTGCGTGATGCTGCCCTGAGCGTAAAGCCAGGCGTTGAGCCGCTTGGCGGCAGTCAGCTTGATGAACTCGCGCGGTACGATGAAAACCAGTTCGCCGCCCGGTTTCAGGTGCCGGATGCACTTTTCGATGAAGAACAGGAACAGGTTGCTGCGCCCGTCGAACAACTCGGATTTCATCTTTTTCCGGGTGTCGACCGCGACATCCTGAAAACGGACGTAGGGCGGGTTGCCGATGATGCTGTCGAACTGCTCGCTCAGCGGGAAATCGAAAAAGTCGAGAATGCGTGCGCCTTGCGGGGCAACACGCGAGTCGATTTCGACGCCGATGCAATCAGCTTGCCGCGCTTGCAGGGCATTGAAAAATGCACCGTCGCCGGCCGACGGCTCCAACACCCGACCGGTGTTTTGACACAGGTCGAGCATGAAACTGACGACATTGGCCGGGGTGAAAACCTGGCCGAGCTGGGCGACGTCGCGAGGCGGCATGCGTTTGGCGCTGAGAGCCGGGTCAGGCCCCGGCCTTGCCCCACGAATCCTTGAGCGTCACGGCGCGGTTGAAGACCGGTTGGCCATCCTGCGAATCGACGCGGTCGGCGACGAAATAGCCGTGGCGTTCGAACTGGAAGCGCTCTTCCGGCTTGGCATCGCGCAGGCAGGGTTCAAGCTGGGCGGTGATGGTCTGGCGTGAGGCCGGATTGAGGTCGTCGAGGAAGTTGCGCTCCAGCTCGGGTGCATCACCTTCGCGTCGGCCGCCGGGGGCGGGTACCTTGAAGAGACGCTCATAGAGGCGGATTTCGGCGGCGTAGGCCTGATCCACGGAAACCCAGTGCAGATTGCCCTTGACCTTGACGCTGTCGGCGCCCGGCGTGCCGGACTTGGTTTCGGGCAAATAATTGCAGTGGACCGCGATGACCTTGCCGTTTTCATCCTTGTCGCAGCCGGTGCATTCGACGACATAACCGTAGCGCAGGCGCGCCATATTGCCCGGGAAGAGGCGGCGGAAACCCTTGCTCGGGACTTCCATGAAATCCTCGCCCTCGATCCACAGTTCGCGGCTGAACGGGATCGAACGCTGGCCGAGTTCCGGATGCAGCGGGTGATTGGGCGCGAAGCACTCCTCGACCTGGCCTTCCGGATAGTTGTCGATGATCAGCTTGACCGGGTCGAGCACGGCAATGCGGCGGAGGTCGGACTCGTTCATGACTTCGCGCATCGCATCTTCGAACAGCACGTAGTCGATCAGCGAATCGTTCTTGGTGACCCCGACGCGCTCCATGAACAGGCGGAAACCATCGGCCGAGTAACCACGGCGACGGGCACCGACCAAGGTCGGCATGCGCGGGTCGTCCCAGCCGTCGACGTGCTTTTCATCGACCAACTGGATCAGCTTGCGCTTGGAAAGGACGACGTAGGTCAGGTTGAGGCGCGAGAACTCGATTTGTTGCGGCAGCGGGCGCTGGAGCAGGCCGGCTTCAGCCAGACGGCCGAGCAGCCAGTCGTAGAACGGGCGCTGGTCTTCGAATTCGAGCGTGCAGATCGAGTGGGTGATGTTTTCCAGCGCATCCTCGATCGGGTGGGCGAAGGTGTACATCGGGTACACGCAGTACTTGTCGCCGGTGTTGTGGTGCGTCGCGTGGCGGATGCGGTAGATGGCCGGGTCGCGCAGATTGATGTTGGGCGCGGCCATGTCGATTTTGGCGCGCAGGATGTGGGCGCCGTCGGCGAATTCGCCGGCCTGCATGCGCTTGAACAGATCGATGTTCTCGGCCACCGAGCGGTCGCGGAACGGCGAGTTCTTGCCGGGCTGGGTCAGCGTGCCGCGATTGGCGCGCATTTCGTCGGCGCTCTGGCTATCGACGTAGGCATGGCCGGCGGCGATCAAGGCCTCGGCGCATTGCAGCATCCAGTCGAAATAGTTGGAGGCGTAATAGAGGTTGCATTCTGATTGATCATATGGATATGGATATGGGCTATCCCACGAGCAACCGAGCCATTTGACGGCATCGATGATCGAGTCGACGTATTCCTGATCTTCTTTTTCCGGATTGGTGTCGTCGAAGCGCAGGTGGCAGCGGCCATCGTATTGCTCGGCGAGGCCGAAGTTGAGCAGGATGGACTTGGCGTGGCCGAAATGCAGGTAGCCGTTCGGCTCGGGCGGGAAGCGGGTGCGAGTTTTTGCCGGGTCAAGCTCGCCTGCCGCATGGTCGGTCGCGAGACCGGGACGGCCGGCCCATCGGCGCCCAGCATATTTTAGGCCGACCTTGTCAGCTTCGACGATGTTCTTGATGAAATTGGCGGCCGGGGCCGGTGCAGCTTTGTCGTTGGGGGCAGTCATCTCGGGGTGGTGCTGAAGAATAATCCGCGCATTTTACCCTGTGCCGGCCGCATCGTTCGGCCAGCATGGACTTAGCGCCGCTTTTTCAGCCAGTCGATAAATTGCCCAGCCGGTAGCGGCTTGGCAAACAGGTAACCTTGCTGCAGGTGGCAGCCAAGTTGTTGCAGCGTGTTTGATTGCGCCTGGGTTTCGACGCCTTCGCCGATGGTTTTCAAGCCCAGCCCTTCCGTCAGCATGATGATGGCTTTGGCCAGTGCCAGGTCTTGCGGGCTGTTTTCCAGGCGAGCGACGAAGGAGCGGTCCACCTTGAGCGTGGTGACCGGCAGGCGGGACAGGTAGGACAGCGAGGAGTAGCCGGTGCCGAAGTCATCGATCGCCAAGCCGAGTCCCATTTCGCGCAAGGCAGCAAGATTATCGCTGGCGGTGGTGTTGGGTGTGATCAGCAGGTTTTCCGTGATTTCAAGTTCGATGCGGCTGGCCGGGATGCCGGTTTCATCCAGAATCTGTTTCACCGTCGCGACAAAATGGGGGTGAGCCAGTTGGCGCGGTGACAGATTGACCGCCAAGGCAACCGCGTGTCCGTTGCTTTCCGGCCATTGCGCTGCCTGGCGACAGGCTTCGCGCAGCACCCATTCGCCGATGGCCTCGATCTGTCCGGTACTTTCGGCCAGGGGAATGAAGCGATCCGGGCTGATCAGGCCGAGGCTGGGTTGCTGCCAGCGCAACAAGGCTTCGGCGGCAAAGACCCGGTGGCTGCGGGTGTCCATGATGGGCTGAAAAGCGAGCAGGAACTCATTGTTGGCCAGCGCGTGTTGCAGGCAGTCCTCCAGTTCCATGCGCTCGCGGATATGTCGCGCCAGGTCCTGGTCATACATGCAGGCCAGGTTGCGGCCGTTTTCCTTGGCTCGATACATGGCGGCATCTGCGCTGGCCATCAACTGGGTCGGGTCGCTGCCATCCTGCGGGAAAAGGCTGATGCCGATGCTGCTCGTGACGCGGATGTCGCGTTCGGCAAAGCGCATCGGTTCGTTGAATTGCTGGAGAATCTTGCCGGCAATGCCGCCCGCGTCTTCGACCGAGGCAACCTCGGGGAGCAGGATGGCAAACTCGTCGCCGCCGAAGCGTGACACGGTGTCGCTTTCGCGAACGCAGGCCCTGAGCCAGATGGCCGCCGTACGTAAAACCTCGTCGCCGGTTGCGTGGCCAAGCGAGTCGTTGATCCGCTTGAAATTGTCCAGATCGATGAACAGCAGGGCAAGCGATTGTTTTTTCCGTTCCGCAGCCTGCATTGCTTTGTGTAGACGGTCTTCGAAAAGAAAACGGTTGGGCAAGCCGGTGCTGGCATCGTGGCTGGCTTGCCAGGCGATACGCTCATGCAGGGCGCTCTGGTTACGTCGCTGGCGCAAGATGGCGAGCAGCAGGCCAAGGATAATCAGCAGGCCGGTGACGCCTATCGTGCCCGGAAGCCAGAGGCTACGCCGCCAGGTTGCACTGATGATTTCTTCATTGGCCGACACATTGATGACCAGCCCGTGCGTGGGCAGCGTGCGATAGGCAACGCTGCGCGGTACGCCATCAATCGAGCTGATCGCACGGTAAAAGCCGTTGGCTGCACGGGGCTGGTGCTGGCGGAACAGGTCGATGTCCGAATAGTCCTTGGCAAAGGCGTCCGGGACCAGCGGGTAGCGCGCCAGTAAACGTGCGTCAAGCCGGTAGAGTGCGGCAGCCCCGCCTTCGAAAGGGATGGCGCTACGGTAATAGTCGGTGAGTTTTTCGACATCAAGCCCCGCATAAATGGTGCCGCGAAACTCACCACGGCGATTTTCACGGCGCAGTGTGAAGGCAATGGCCCAGCGTTTTGTCTTCTTGCCAAAAATTGGGCGACCGACTCGAACCCTGTTTTCACCGATGCCGTCACGTGCATCAGTGAAGTATTCCCGGTCGCTGTAATTCGGCGGAGGCGAGGGAATGGCAAATGAGCTGGCGAGCAGTTCGCCACGCGCTCCGACGATATTAAGTGAATTGACGGCCGGGAAATCGGCGGTACGCCGGCGCAGCATGCGCGTTGCTTCTTCGACGCCGGCGGGGGTGTTGAGGTCGAGTTGCGCGAGGTCGGCTTCGATGTTGTGTAAAAGTACGTCGATCGACTGGAAGGTGCGTTCGGTGTATTCGGCCAGCGCCGTTGCCAACAGCCCCAAGTTGCGCTCGCTGTCCTGGAAGGCACGTTCGCGTCGGGCATAGGTTTCGTAGATCGTCAGCGTCACGATCAGGCTGACCAGAATCATGCCGGTCAGGAGCAGGCGGATGATGGGAGGCGGTTTGTGGAAACCGGCTTCGAGACCCTCGTTCAAGACATTTTCTCCGAATGTTTGACTTCAATATAGCAGCAAGCGGAGAAGAGCGAAGTGTCGGTGATGCAGAGGCCGTGTCATCCGCAGGTAAAATAAGGCTCTACTTCGGGGGCGCGATGACAGGTTCTGGATTTTTTGCGGTAGGTTTGGGCGCAGCATTGGGCGCGTGGTCGCGCTGGTTGCTCGGCATGGGTTTGAATCCAATCTTTGTCGCCGTTCCGCTGGGCACGCTGGCGGCCAATTTGATGGGCGGTTATCTGATCGGCGTTGCGGTGGGCGTATTCCATCTCAACTCCGGCCTGCCTCCTGCGCTGAAGCTGTTTGCAATTACCGGGTTTCTCGGTGGTCTGACGACTTTCTCCAGCTTTTCTGCCGAAGTGGTCGAACGCATGCTGGCGGGCCAGCCCGGCTGGGCGATCGGCCTGGCCTCCCTGCATCTGGCCGGTTCGCTGACGGCTACCTACCTGGGGCTGCTGACCGTTGGCGCCACGCGCATCTGGTCTTGAACTGCTGCTTGCCTTGCCGGCCAAAGGCCGGTGTTTTGATTGATTGACGAAGGATATTCGCTTGAGCGCCACCATGACCTACGAGGAACACCTCGATGAAGTTACAACCCAGATTACCGAGCGCTATGAAATAAGCGACGAAGCGGCCATTCGCATGGTCATGCAGGCGCAGGAGGATGAGTATTTTTCTCCGCACGACGATGATCCGAAAATCTGCACGCTGGAGCGTGCCGGGCGTGACGCCAAGTGGGTGTTCAAGACCTATGGCAAAAAGCGCGGCTGAGCTTTTTCCAGTAAGCCGCTCAATACATGGATTAAGCCGGAATTTTCCTGCAAAATTCGCGGCTTAACTTTTGCAGGAATTGAATGTGCCGGTGAGCGCATTCCAGGTAATGGCCAAACACAACGAGCATGGGAAAACACGGCAGGAGTCGGGCGAACGCCTGCTCTGCCTGACATCTGATTTTGGCCGCCTGCGCGGCATGCAGCGCAACATGCTGCGGTCGATGGGTGAAAAGCGCGAAAAACTGCAGGCTGACTTTGCCGCCTTGCTTGAAAAGTCGCGTGCCACCTTGCTCAAGCGCCAGGCGGCATTGCCCAAGCCGGAGTTTCAGGCCGATCTGCCGGTCAATGAACGGCGCAGCGAAATTGCCGAACTGATCAAGCAGCACCAGGTCGTGATTGTTTGCGGTGAAACCGGTTCGGGCAAGACGACGCAGTTGCCCAAGATCTGCCTTGAACTCGGGCGCGGTGCAGCCGGCCTGATCGGCCACACCCAGCCGCGCCGGCTGGCGGCGCGTTCGGTCGCAACGCGTCTGGCGCAGGAATTGAAAACCCAGGTCGGCACCGGTGTCGGCGTCAAAATCCGCTTCCAGGACCGGTCGACCGCGGAATCCTGGGTCAAGCTGATGACCGACGGCATCCTGCTCGCCGAGTCGCAGTCCGATCCCTACCTCAGTGCCTACGACACGATCATCATCGACGAGGCGCACGAACGCAGCCTGAATATCGACTTCCTGCTCGGCTACCTCAAACAGTTGCTGCCCAAGCGCCCCGACCTGAAGGTGATCATCACCTCGGCGACGATCGACGCCGAGCGTTTCTCGCAGCACTTCAGCGGAGCGCCGGTGATTGAGGTGTCGGGCCGGCTTTTCCCGGTCGACATCCGTTATCGGCCGATTTCGGATCTGGAAAAAGAAGACGACGAGCGCGATCTCTACGAGGCGATTACCGATGCGGTCGACGAACTGGCTCGGCTCGGCCCTGGCGATACGCTGGTCTTCCTGCCTGGCGAGCGCGAAATCCGCGAAGCCGCCGAGGCGTTGCGCAAGCGTCATCCGCCGCACACCGAAATCCTGCCGCTCTTCTCGCGCTTGTCGGCCGGCGATCAGGACCGGATTTTCAAGCCTTCCGGGGCGCGGCGTATCGTGCTGGCGACCAATGTGGCTGAAACCTCGCTCACCGTGCCGGGCATTCGCTACGTGGTGGATAGCGGCCTGGCCCGGGTCAAGCGTTACTCGTATCGCAACAAGGTCGAACAGTTGCAGATCGAGCGCATTTCGCAGGCTGCGGCGCGCCAGCGGGCCGGGCGTTGCGGCCGGGTGGCGGCCGGTGTTTGTATCCGCTTGTACGACGAGTTGGATTTCAACGCCCGCCCGCCGTTTACAGATCCGGAAATCCTGCGTTCCAGTCTGGCCGGCGTGATCTTGCGCATGAAGTCGCTGAAGCTGACTGAGGTCGAGAACTTTCCCTTCATCGAACCACCGCCGCCCAAGGCAATTGCCGACGGCTACGCGCTGCTGCAGGAACTGGGCGCGCTCGATGATGAAAATCGTCTGACCAAGGTCGGTGACGCGCTGGCCCGTTTGCCGCTCGATCCGCGTATCGGCCGCATGCTGGTCGCGGCGCGCGATCTCGGTTGTCTCAAGGAAGTGATGGTCATTGCTGCCGGCCTGTCGGCGCAGGACCCGCGCGAGCGACCGCAGGAGCGCCAGCAGGCGGCGGACGAGAAACACAAATTGTTTGCTGACGAGAAATCGGAATTCCTCGGCTGGTGGAAATTGTGGAACTGGTTCCAGAATGCGGTCGAGCACAAGAAATCGAACAAGCAGTTGATCGACAACTGCCACGCGCATTTCCTATCCTACTTGCGGATGCGCGAATGGCGCGAGGTGCACGGCCAGCTGCACGCCATGATCGGCGAACTGGGCTGGAAGGAAAACGAGATTCCCGGCACCTTCGAGGCCATCCACCAAGCGCTGCTTGCCGGCTTGCTCGGCAACCTCGGCTGCAAGTCCGACGAGTCCGGCTATTACCTCGGTGCACGCGGTATCCGCTACCTGATCCATCCCTCGTCGCCGCTGCAGAAAAAGGCCGGCAAGTGGATCATGGCGGCCGAGATCACCGAGACGACCAAACTCTTCGGTCGGTGCGTGGCTCGAATTGAACCGGACTGGCTGGAGAGAGTAGGCGCTCACTTGATAAAGCGCAGCTACTTCGATCCGCACTGGGAAAAGAAGTCGATGCAGGTCTCGGCCTGGGAGCGGACGACGCTGTACGGCGTGGTGATCAATCCCAAGCGGCGGGTCCATTACGGCCCGATGGCGCCGTCCGAAGGGCGTGAAATCTTCATCCGCCAGGGCCTGGTCGGTGAAGAAATCGACGATGCCTTCGCCAAGCGCTGGCCGTTCTTTCAGCATAACCAGAAACTGATCCGCGAGATCGAACATCTCGAACACAAGCAGCGGCGCCAGGATGTGCTGGTCGATGACGAGCTGATCTACGCTTTCTACGACCACCTGCTGCCCGAAGGCATTCACAACGGCGCCACCTTCGATCACTGGCGCAAGGAAGCCGAGCGCGACAATCCTAAGCTGCTGTTCCTGGCCAAGGATGATCTGATGCGTCACTCGGCGGCTGGCGTGACGACCGAAGCCTTCCCGCATCACCTCAAAGTCGGCGGGGCGGAGTATGCGCTCACCTACCATTTTGAGCCCGGTTCGCCGCGAGATGGCGTGACTTTGGCGTTGCCACTGGCGCAACTCAACCAGATTCCGGTGCTGCGCATGGAGTGGCTGGTGCCCGGCTTGCTCAAGGAAAAGCTGGTTCAGTTGATCAAGACGCTGCCGCAACGTATCCGCGCCAAGCTGGTACCGGTGCCGGAATTTGTCGAAGAATTCATGTCGACCGTGGCAAACGATGATCGCAAGATGAATCAGGGCCTGATCGCCCCGTTGATCGATTACATTTTGACGGCGCGCGGCCTGAACGCACGCGGTTGGGCGGTAACGCCGGATGCTTTCCGGCCGGATGCCTTGCCGCTGCATTTTTCGATGAACTACAAGTTGCTCGACGAGCATGGCCGGCAGCTCGACATGGGGCGCAGCCTGGTCCAGTTGCGGGCCGACTGGGGGCGTGAGGCGAAGCAGGAGTTCGCCGAGTTGCATGAAACACCCTCGGAATACACCAAGCTGACCGACTGGACCTTCGGCGAGTTGCCGGAGTTGATGGAGGTGCCGGTTGCCGGCCAGACTGTGCTCGGCTATCCGGGCCTGACCGATGATGGCGAGACGGTTAGCCTGAAAGTTTTCGATTCGGCCGAGGAGGCCGCCGAGGCGCATCGTGCCGGCCTGCTCCGCCTGTTCATGCTGCAGTTCCGTGAACAGGTGAAATACTTCGACAAAAACGTGCCGGGCCTGACCCAGATGGGTATGCAATATATGGCACTGGGCACGACTGAGGAATTGAAGCGTCAGATTGTCGATCAGACCTTCGAGCGCGCCTGCTTGAGCGAGCCTTTGCCGGCCGATGCCGCTGCCTTTAAGGCGCGCTGTGCCGAGGCCAAGGCGCGGCTCGGGCTGATCATGCAGGAAGTCTGTCGCATGGTCGGTGCCGTGCTCACTGAATGGCAGGCGGTCAGCAAAAAACTCCCGGCTTTCAAGGCGCATGCTGCTGCGACGCAGGATATCGATGCACAACTGAAACGCCTGCTCGGCAAGCGCTTCATCATCGAAACGCCATTCGAGCGGTTGCAGCACTATCCGCGTTATCTCAAGGGGATTCAGGTCCGGCTCGACAAACTGAAGGCTGATCCGGCGCGCGATGCCCGTTTGATGGCTGAATACGCACCCTTGTGGACCAATTACGAACGGCGCTTTCTGCAACTCGCCAAGCAGGGAACCAGCGATCCGCAGATCGAGCAGTTCCGCTGGTTGATGGAAGAGTTGCGGATCAGCCTGTTTGCCCAGGAGTTGCGGACGCCGGTGCCGGTGTCGACCAAGCGCCTGCAGAAACAATGGGAAGGAATTCAGCATGGCTGAGGTGATGCTCGCCTTGATGCGTACGCTGGCCAGCCTGCGTCAGGGGAAGATCTGGGCGTATGTGCTGCTGCCGGCCCTGTTTTCGCTCGTGTTGTCGATCGGTCTGGCCGTCTGGGGGCTGGGGGCGCTGGTCGAGCAGATGATGGCCTACCCGCCGATGACTTTTCTGGTCGGCTGGGGGCTGCTCTGGCTGGCGCATATCCTCGCCTATCTGGGCGGCTGGATGGCGATTTTTGCTGTCGCCTACCTGACGGCCTCGCTGCTTGCCGCCCTCCTGATCCTGCCATTGATGCTCAAGCACCTGGCGCAATCCGAATATCAGGATGTGGCGCCGATGGGGCGCGACAGTTTCGTCGCTGCCGCGGTCAACAGCATCTGGGCATCAATTTTGTTCGTCGGTGGCTGGTTGGTGACTTTGCCGCTCTGGCTGGTGCCCGGTTTTTCGCTGATCGTCCCGATGTTGCTGATGGCCTGGCTGAATCACCGGACCTTTGCCTATGACGCCTTGTCGATGCATGCGACGGATGCGGAGTGGGATGTTCTTCGGGCTCAAGGCAAGGGGCCGATGTTCATGCTCGGCTTGAGCATGGCGCTTTTGGCGCACTTGCCGGTGGTCGGCCTGCTGGTGCCGGCGTTGGCCGCACTTTCATTCATTCATTATGGTTTGGAGTCCCTGCGCCGGACGCGTGCCGGGGCATTGGTCACTATCGTTGGAGAACGGATATGAGTCGTACTTTTGGCGCGGTTATCGTCGGCGATGAAATACTGTCCGGCAAACGCCAGGACAAGCATTTCGCCAGGATTGCTGAAATGCTCGGCGCGCGTGGCCTGAGCTTGAGCTGGGTTGAGTACCTGGGCGACGATCGCCAGCGTCTGGCGGCGACCTTCCGTCGCACGATGGCCGCGGGTGATGTGGTGTTTTCCTGTGGCGGCATCGGTAATACGCCGGACGATCACACGCGTCAGGCGGTTGCGGCAGCGCTGGGCGTCGGGTTGGCGCTGCATCCCGTCGGCTTCGAGGAAATCAAGGTACGCTTCGCCAATGAAGAAATTACCGAGCAGCGCAAGCAACTGGTGACTTTCCCGGCAGGGGTTCAAATCGTGCCCAATCCGTTCAACCGGATTCCCGGCTTCATGGCCAACGACCATTATTTCGTACCGGGTTTTCCGCAAATGGCTCATCCGATGATCGAATGGGCGCTCGATACCTTCTATGCCGATCTGTTCAAGCCGGTCGACAGCAAGGTCGAAAAGGCTTTCTTGCTGACCGGCCCGAATGCCTACGAAAGTGCATTGCTCGACCTGATGGAACGTATCGTCAAGGATTACCCGACGCTGCGCCTGTTTTCACTCCCCTCCCTGATCGGCAAGGAGCGCAAGCATCTTGAACTCGGGGTGGAAGGAGCGCCGCTGTTGGTCGATCAAGCCATGCAGGAAATTCGTCAAGAAATCGAAGCGCGCAAGATTGATTGGGTCTGGCGGCCGTAGACGAATCTTGCGGTCGACGTGAAAAAGCCCGCAATTTGCGGGCTTTTCATTGTGCAGCAGAAGCGCCGGATTACTTGGCGGCGGTCTTGCGGGCTGCGGCGGTAGTTGCGCTGACGGCCTTGGCTGCCGGCTTGGCAACGACGGTCTTGCCTGCGGCTTGCAGGTTGGCTTCGGCGATGTCGGACAATTGCTTGGCCATGCCGGTCATATTGTCGAAAGCCTTGGTCGAGGCATTCAGCATCGACTGCATCGTGGCGGCAAACACGTCGCCACCGACCGGTGCGGAGGTCTTGGCCTTTTCAACTGCGCTGGTGGCGTTCTTGGTGAAGCTGCTGTACTGGGCTTCCATGACGGAAGTCACTTCCTTCTGCATTTCGGAAACCAGTTCATACACATTGCGCGAATAGTCCATCCACTTCTCTGCGCCAGGCTGGGCGAGAGTCGTGTTGAGCTTGGCGATTTCGTTAACATCCTTGGCAGCCATCAGTTGCTGGGTGCTGGCCACGGTGTTGTTGAAAAACTCGCGGGAGGCAGCCATGTTCAGGGCGGTCAGGCGCTCGACGCCGTTGAAGGCGGTGCGCAACAGGGCCATCATGACTTCGGCGTTGGCTTTTTGGGCGGCGGTCAGTTGTTCGATATTCGGATTGCTCATCATCTTCTCCAGTCTGTTTTGGTGGGTGTGGATGAAACAAAGCCCCCGCTTTCACGGGGGCTTTTTGAAGCTGATTACTTCTTCTTGGAAGCAGCGGCGGAAGCGCCAACAGCCTTGACGGTTGCGTTGGTAGCAGCAGCAACATTGGCTTCAGCGATTTCAGCAACTTGCTTGGCAGCCTTGTTCATGTTGTCGAAGGCGGAGTTGGCGGCAGCGATTGCGCTCTTGACGGCAGCAACGGCAACGTCGGAACCAGCCGGAGCGGACTTGGCAGCTTGATCCAGCAGGCCGGCAACGGTCTTCTGGAAATCGCCGAACTGGGACTCAACCATCTTGGAAACTTCTTCCTGGGTCTGAGCGGAGATTTCATACACGGAACGGGAGTAGGCGACAGCCTTCTCGACATTCGGCTGGGCCAGGGAAGCCTGGATCGACAGGGCTTCCTGAACGTCCTTGGCACCCATCAGGGCCTTGGCGCCGGAGACAGAGTCTTCGACCAGCGAACGGGCGGTGTTCAGGTTCAGGGCAGCGATGCGCTCGGCAGATGCCAGGGCGGTGTTAGCCAGGGACAGCAGGGAGTCAACGGTTGCCTTGTTGGCGGAAGCGAATTGCTCAGGGGTCTTGAACATAGTGAATCTCCTAAAATTAAAGGTCATGCAAAACAGTCAGAAAGCTGTCGCAGCGCACTTTGTTAAAGCGATGTTGCACCGCACCATGTCCATAATTATAGGCGTGAATACTACAATGTCAACCCTTGATTTGTGCACTGCACAATTTTTGCATTTCTGCCTAATAAACAACGTGCTACATTGGTTTTTAAAACTGTATTTCAGGTGTTGTTTTGCGTTGCACCACTACTGGTTTTGTTGCTCATTCGCGGATGGGGGCAGCTTGCAGTCCGCCGGCGCCTTTCAGCTCAAGGCGGTCGCCACGGCTGGTGTTTGTTTCCGGCTGGGTGCCTTTGCTTTTCGGTTGAATAACGGCGCGAACGCGAGCCGGCGGGCCTTTCGGATTGGATGATTCGCCGGCTGTCACCAAGTATTTTTCACTAACTGCGTCGTACCAGATGTAGTCGCCCTTGACCTGGTCTTCGCCGCTCCTGACCCAGGCGCGATGAAACAGTTCGGCGACTTCCTTGTTGGTGTCGTATTCGATGCGTTCGGCTTCTCCGTCGACGTACTCTTCCTTGCCTTCGCGTTTTTGGCGGAAGCGTGCGAGGCCGTCCTTGCCCGAAAAAGCGGTTCCTTTCTGGAAGCCATATTTATCTTCGGTGACGACGACGCGATCTGCTTTGAGAATCATCGTGCCTTTGGTGATGATGACGTCGCCTTCGAGAATCTGGATCTTTTTGGCGTCGTCAATCGAAATCCTGTTGGCCTCCAGTTGCATGGGTTTGTCGCGGTCGGCTCTTTCGGCAAGTGCGTGTGGCGCAACAAGGGCGCAGAGGGTGAGGGTGGTGGCGATGCGAAGGATCATTTCAAAGCCTTGGGTCGGATATAAAGGCCGGTTACCTGTGATTGCAGCACAAGAGTGGCATTATTGTTGTCAAGGTTGGCACCAATACCCTTGACCCAGGATTGGCCCTGGGTGATTTCAACGGCATTGTTCGTAAAGGCGGTACCGGCGTCCGGTTTGGCGGTCAGGTCTGGCATGCGTGCCATCATTTCCGGGCGGGTTGGTGTGGCGGCCCGGGTGAGGATGACGTCATCCCACAGGTAAACGGTTTCCCCCTTCGAGGTGACCTTGCCATTCTTGCTGGATACGGTGACCGGTGGCGCCTCGGGGCGGTAACTGGTCAAAACCGGCGATTTGAGCTCGGAGCTGTCATCGTCCGGGTAGTGCACCAGGTAGGGAGCGGTCAGGCGATATTTAACCTGTCCGTCCTCGTTGAAGCGGCGCGCAATGAAGTTTTCGGCAATGGCATCTGGGTCGTGGCGCAGCTTGCTGTCATGTCGCGGCTCTTCCTGGTCGACCGTTTTCTGCAGCCAGAAACTGAGCGCTGCCAGCAAGGCCAGCAGGATGATCGGGAAAAGTTGGCTGGGCCAGTGTTTCATGGAAGGTAGGGGGCGAAGGCGATATCGAGTTTGTCTTGCGCGGCAAGAATGAGTTCGATGGCTTCACGTACGGCGCCGTGACCACCTGCGGCCCGGGTGGTGACATGGGCGTGGCGCTGGACGATCGGGCGAGCATTGGCAGGGGCGATGGCCAGGCCCGACTGGGTCATGACTGCGAGGTCGATCAGGTCATCACCCATGAACGCGCATTCCGACCATTCGAGTGAAAGTTGCTGCCGCAGGCTGTCGACCGTGGCTTTTTTGTTCGATACGCCTTGATGGACGTGCTCGATTCCCAGGTCGGCTGCGCGGCAGGCCACTACGCCCGAGGTTCTTCCGGTCACAATGGCGACGTGAAAGCCGAGGCGCTGCAACAGCTTGATGCCCAGGCCATCCTGAACGTTGAATGTTTTGAGTTCTCCACCATGGTCGTCGTAGTGCAGGCCGCCATCGGTCATGACGCCATCAATGTCGAAAGCAATCAGCCGGATTGATGCGGCGCGGGTGTTGGCATCCATTAAATAACTTTCGCAGTAAAAAGGTCATGCATGTTGAGTGCGCCTTGCAAGCGATTTTCAGCGTCGGCGACAAGCAGTGCATTGATCCGCAGGCGTTCCATCATTTCGACGGCTTCGACGGCCAGTCGATCCGGCCCGATGGTTCTGGGGGTGCGGTGCATGATGGTCGAAATGGGCGCTTGCTGTAATTCGATGCGCTTTTCAAAGGCTCGGCGCAAATCACCATCGGTGAAAATGCCGAGAATGGTTTGCTGTTCATCGGTAATCGCCACCAGGCCGAGTCCACCGCGGGACATTGCAATGATTGCATCGGTGATGTCTGTTTCAGGTGATACCGCCGGGACTTGCTGGCCGGAACGCATGACATCGCGAACATGTGTCAGCAGGCGGCGCCCGAGAGAGCCGCCGGGGTGGGAGCGGGCAAAGTCGTCCGGGCTGAAGCCGCGCGCATCGAGAAGCGCTACGGCTAGGGCATCGCCCAGTGCAAGCGCAGCTGTCGTGCTGGCGGTGGGTGCCAGGTTGTGCGGGCAGGCTTCCTGGGTAACGCCGGCATCAAGGTGGATGTCAGCCTCGCGGGCGAGCGTCGATGTTGCTACGCCCGTCATTGAAATCAGTTTTGCGCCCTGACGCTTGATCTGGGGGACGATACGCAGCAATTCTTCCGATTCACCGGAGTTGGATAGGGCCAGCAGGACATCGTCACGCGTAATCATGCCCAAGTCGCCATGGCTGGCCTCAGCTGGGTGCACGAAGTAGGCCGGGGTGCCGGTGCTGGCCATGGTTGCTGCAATCTTGCGGGCTATATGCCCTGATTTGCCCATGCCGCTGACAATGACGCGGCCATGGCTGTTCAGAATCAATTCGACCGCCTGAGCAAAGTCGTCGTTAATTCTGTTAATTAATGCGTCGACCGCAGCAGCTTCAATGCTCAGGGTTTGCCGACCCAGAGCCAGAGCGCGTTCCGACGAAAAATGAGGGAGATTTTGGCTTGGGTTCATGAGCTGGCTGCGGTTATGATGGCCGAAGTATACCTGACTTCGTGAAACGGCCTTGAGCGCACTCTCCCTCGTCCTTCTGCTATTAGGCGCTTCGGTGCTCGCCGTGGTGATATTTCGCCGTTTTAACCTGCCGCCGGTGCTTGGCTATCTTCTTGTTGGCAGTCTGATCGGCCCGCATGCGCTGAACTTGATGGAAGATGTTACGCGGGCGCAGTACCTTGCCGAGTTCGGTGTCGTCTTTCTGATGTTCTCGATCGGCCTGGAGTTCTCGCTGCCTAAGCTTTATGCCATGAAGCGCATTGTGTTTGGCTTGGGGCTGCTGCAGGTTCTGCTCTCGGTGGCGCTGATTGGCGGCATCGTTATTTCCTTTGGTTTGAGCTGGCAGCTCGGTGTCGCGCTGGGCGGTGTCTTCGCGATGTCGTCGACGGCGGTGCTGACCAAGTTGCTGGCCGAGCGCATGCAGCTTGATTCGGCTCATGGGCGTGAAGTGATGGGGGTTCTGCTCTTTCAGGATCTTGCCGTCGTTCCCTTGTTGGTCTTGATTCCCTCTTTGAGCCAGCCGCCGGAAAAGCTGGCGATGATGCTGGGCGTTGCATTGCTCAAGGCGATTGTTGTCTTGGCGGTCATTCTGGTCTTTGGTCAGAAACTGATGCGCAAGTGGTTTCATTTTGTGGCTAGGGCAAAGTCTTCCGAAGTGTTTGTGCTGAATGTTTTGTTGATTACGCTGGGGCTGGCTTATGTAACAGAGCTGGCCGGTCTTTCCCTCGCATTGGGCGCTTTTGTGGCCGGGATGCTGATTTCGGAAACTGAATTCCGCTTGCAGGTGGAAGAGGACATCAAGTCCTTCCGCGACGTGCTGATGGGCCTCTTCTTCGTCACGATCGGCGTCAAGCTCGACTTGAGTATTCTGCTCGGTCTTTGGTGGCAAATACTCCTCGCGCTGGCCGCGCTATTGATTGTGAAGAGTTTGATGGTCGGGGTTTTGTCCTGGCGTCTTGGTGCATCTCCAGGCAATGCGATCCGCTCGGCGCTATGGCTTTGTGCGGGTGGGGAATTTGGCTTTGTGCTGCTCGGTGAAATTATGCATCTGCCCAAATCGGTCGAGCAGATTGCGCTGACTGTTCTGGTTTTGTCGATGCTGGTTGCGCCATTTATTGTTCAATACAGTGAAAAACTGGTGATGCGCTTTGTGGCCAGCGAGTGGTTATTGCGCTCGATGCAACTGACGCGAATCGCTGCTCAGTCGATGGGCGCCGAAAAGCATGCGATCTTGTGTGGGTTTGGCAGAAACGGCCAATACCTGGCCCGCTTTCTCGGGCAGGAGGGTGTCAACTATATAGCGCTCGATCTTGACCCCGATCGCGTCAGGGAAGCATCGGCTGGCGGCGAGAGTGTTGTGTTTGGTGATTCGGGACGGAAAGAGTCGCTGATGGCGGCTGGTTTGATGCGTGCGAGCGTTGTCATTATCACGATCAACGATACGCCTCTGGCGGAAAAAATCTTGCACCATGTACAGGAGTTGCGTCCCGATCTGCCTGTCGTGGTGCGCACGTCGGATGAGCGCGACCTCTCCCGGTTGTCAAAGGCCGGGGCTGCAGAGGTTGTTCCCGAGACGCTGGAGGCCAGTCTGATGTTGGCCTCACATGCCTTGGTGTTGGTTGGCGTGCCAATCAATCGGGTGCTGAAGCGTATTCGTCAGGCCAGAACCCAGCGCTATCGTTTGCTGCGCGGATTTTTCCATGGCCTCTCTGACAGTGATGAGGATGATGAGTACCAGTCCCGGCTCCATTCAGTATGGCTTGCTCCCGGCGCGGCAGGGATAGGCCAGACATTGGCGCAGCTTGATATGGAAAGTTTTGGCTGCGAGGTCAGTGCAATTCGTCGCCGGGGAATTCGTGCAGTCGAGCCGGCGCCCGAGACGCGCTTGGAGGTCGGGGATGTCGTTGTTGTTCTTGGTGATCCCGAGGCTGTTTCTGCCGCTGAGCAGCGTTTGCTGCAAAAGTAAAACCCGCCGTGGCGGGATTCGCTTTATTAAAGTGACTTGCAAACAACGTAGACCGCAGTACTGTCTTCGCTATATACGGCTGAGTCTGCCAGTTTTGTACTGAGCTCGGCAGCTTTGTCTGACCCACGAACTGCACCGGTGCCAGGTTTGCCATCGTCGAGCAGGGTGTCTATCGCCCCGGCAATTTTTCCGGATAAGCCGCTGGAACAAATGGTCAGCCCGTTATTGCCCAAGGCGCCATTCTGTACCTGCAAGAGGCCACCTGCCGAATTTTGCGGCGCAATTTTGCTGCTGGGGTCGCCGGCAACGAATCCGGAGAGGCGAAGATGCTGCCAAAGTTTGCAGTTTTCGGAGTCTTTGGCCGTGTCCGCGGCGCAATTCAGAATGGATGCCACGCTCCCATCATCCAGGGAACCATTTCCGTTGCCCTTGCCAGCCTGAGGGCTGGTCCAGCGACTATCAGCGAGATCATCGTCTCCGGGCAATTTTCTGTAACGATCCTGATAGCCATAGATTGCAACCGTGATGTTGCTGAAGTCGGCGGCTACACTTTTGATGCGTGCCTGCGTGATGAGCTCCTGCCCCTTGAGGGCGCCTCCCAGCAGTAGCCCGATGATGATCAGGACGATGGCTATTTCTACAAGCGTGAACCCGCGTTGATTTTGTGTCATTGATTTCTCCATTACAGGTTATATCGAACAACGGCAAAATTGCCGTTTGCATAATATACCCATTTATCATTTTTAGGCGGCTGGTGCTTTTTGTTGGTGTTTGGATTCGAATGGAAAAAAATCGACGAACTGCTTGACTGCGATTTTGGTGTGTATATAATTCGCCCTCTTCGCTGCTGCCGGGGTTTCCGGCGGAAGGGAAGGAGAAGTTGGTAGGAAAAAAGAAGTGAGAAAGTGCTTGACGAGATGTAGGAAGTGCTTCATAATCTCGCTTCTCTGCTGCAGACGAATCGAAAGAAACGGCGCGGTAGCGATCTTTAAAAATTTGAACAACCGATAGGTGTGGGTGCCTTGATGCGAAGCGACGCAAGTCGCAAAAAGTATTAAGGCAATCACACGGATGGAGAGATCCATCGAGGTAGGAGTAAAAATTCTACCGTCAGTGAATTGCGAGTGTTTTGGATTGAACTGAAGAGTTTGATCCTGGCTCAGATTGAACGCTGGCGGCATGCCTTACACATGCAAGTCGAACGGTAACAGGGAGCTTGCTCCGCTGACGAGTGGCGAACGGGTGAGTAATGTATCGGAACGTACCTTTCAGTGGGGGATAACGTAGCGAAAGTTACGCTAATACCGCATATTCTGTGAGCAGGAAAGCAGGGGACCTTCGGGCCTTGCGCTGATTGAGCGGCTGATATCAGATTAGCTAGTTGGTGAGGTAAAGGCTCACCAAGGCGACGATCTGTAGCGGGTCTGAGAGGATGATCCGCCACACTGGAACTGAGACACGGTCCAGACTCCTACGGGAGGCAGCAGTGGGGAATTTTGGACAATGGGGGCAACCCTGATCCAGCCATGCCGCGTGAGTGAAGAAGGCCTTCGGGTTGTAAAGCTCTTTCGGCCGGGAAAAAATCGCATGGGCTAATACCCTGTGTGGATGATGGTACCGGAATAAGAAGCACCGGCTAACTACGTGCCAGCAGCCGCGGTAATACGTAGGGTGCGAGCGTTAATCGGAATTACTGGGCGTAAAGCGTGCGCAGGCGGTTTTTTAAGACAGGCGTGAAATCCCCGGGCTCAACCTGGGAACTGCGCTTGTGACTGGAAGGCTAGAGTACGGCAGAGGGGGGTGGAATTCCACGTGTAGCAGTGAAATGCGTAGAGATGTGGAGGAACACCAATGGCGAAGGCAGCCCCCTGGGTCGATACTGACGCTCATGCACGAAAGCGTGGGGAGCAAACAGGATTAGATACCCTGGTAGTCCACGCCCTAAACGATGTCAACTAGGTGTTGGGTGGGTAAAACCATTTAGTACCGGAGCTAACGCGTGAAGTTGACCGCCTGGGGAGTACGGCCGCAAGGTTAAAACTCAAAGGAATTGACGGGGACCCGCACAAGCGGTGGATGATGTGGATTAATTCGATGCAACGCGAAAAACCTTACCTACCCTTGACATGTCCAGAAGCCCGAAGAGATTTGGGTGTGCCCGAAAGGGAGCTGGAACACAGGTGCTGCATGGCTGTCGTCAGCTCGTGTCGTGAGATGTTGGGTTAAGTCCCGCAACGAGCGC